>NZ_JBOZGJ010000004.1:0-210856 GCF_050846835.1 Exiguobacterium sp. TDN 0502
GTGTAATGCGTCATTCTTTTTTACGAGATAAGGGTGGCAGATCATCATTCTGCCACCCTTATCTTTGTAGAAACTGAATTTTGAGTCAGCCCCGTCCATTTTTGAGATGGGGCTCTGTCATTCAATCAAACGTCGTAAACGTCGCATGTCGTTCGACCGGATATAGTTCAGCGCCGGCGACAGCGTTTAAGATCAACTGGTTACGTGAAACGGACATCCCGAGATTGTCGGCAGCCGGACCGTGTGAAAGTTCGAGATTCGCCGTCGCGTAAAGACGGTGCGTCGTGTTGACGGACCGCTCGATTTGATAGTTCGCATCGACCTTCCAAGCGCCCGGTGCCTCGAACACGATGTCGAGCCGATCGATGAAACGCGGAAGGGAAGGAGAGAAACCGGTTGCTGCGATGACCGCATCGGTGACGGATGAGCGTTCCTCCCCGAGTTCCTGATGCTGCATCGCGATGGAGAAGCGTCCGTCGTAAGTGACCTGTTCAACTTCGAGATTAGCCCGGATCGCAACGCGCTGTTGCTCCTCTTCCGACAAATCATAGAGATGAGCGTAAATCGATTGCAGTGTTTCGGGACTGATCCCATTTTGGGAACGGGCAAACTTTTGAACCGATGCTTGTCGTACTTCGAGCGGCAACTGATTGAAGTAGGTGACGTAACTCGGTGAGAAAATTTCTTCTCCAAGTTTTCCGGTCTCGAGTGTCTCAAACAGCGTCGAACGAGCGATCCATTCGAGTTCAGGACGTTCCGGGGCGGATGTCGTCAAGAGATCAAGAAAAATTTCAGCAGCGCTTTGTCCGGAACCGATGATGCTGACTTTGTCATGTTGCAATAAATCGGCTTTGTTCATGACGTATTGCGTATTGTGAATGACATGTTCGTCAAACGTATCCGGAATAGCAGGCTTTGAACCCGTACCGATGACGACGTTTCGAGCTTCGAACGTTTCCCGCTTGCCGGTCGTGACATCTTCGACGAGAACTTCAAAACTATCCCCGGTGTCTTGCACATCGATGACGCGTGTCGAAAAGCGTAGGTCTTCAAGCTGAGTCGCGACCCAGCGTAAGTAATCATTATAAGCCTGGCGTGAGATCAACAGTTTTTCGTAGAAATAAAAAGTATGGAGACGGTGGATGGAGCGTAAATAATTCAGATAGGAAAACGCACTCGTTGGATCAGCAAGTGTGACAAGATCGGAGATAAAGCTTGTTTGCATCATCGAGTCTTGGATCATCATCCCCGGATGCCAGGAGAATTGTTCACTTTCGTCAAAAAATAATGTCTTTAATTCAGTTGGATGGGCAAGGGCACTCAAGCCTAAATTCATCGGTCCGATGCCGATGCCGATTAAGTCATACATAAAAAAAGCCTCCCAATTCGATATTGTTCTAAAACAATACCCGAAAAGGGAGGCGGATGAAACGTCGGACTGCTCGTTAGAGCTGGTCCGTCGTCGTCGTTTTGGTTTCGACTGTCAACGTTTTCCCATCGCGAATGATCGTCAATGAGAGTGGACCGTCTGATTTGACGAGGGCTGTTTTGATATCAACGAATCCTTTGATCTCGGAGTCGTTGATTTTTGTGATGACATCACCGGTTTTCAGTTTAGCTGCAGCAGCAGGACTGTTCGGTTCGACGGACATGACGACAACACCTGTTTTTTGACTATCTGGTAAGTTAACTTGATCTTTCAAGTAACCGGCAGGGAACGCAGCGACGTCTTGTAAGGAAACTCCAAGCGTCGGATGCTCGACTTTTCCGTTTGTCTCCAGTTGTTTGAGGATCGGTAACGCGTCATCGATCGGAATGCTGAAGCCGACCCCTTCGACACCAGACTCAGCGATTTTCATCGAGTTGATACCGACGAGTTGTCCTTGTTCGTTGATCAAGGCACCACCTGAGTTACCAGGGTTGATGGCAGCATCGGTCTGAATGACTGTCGTATTGAAGTCATCTTGTCCATCCTTGTTCGTATCAACCGGGACAGTCCGGTCTTTTGAACTGACGATGCCCCGTGTGACTGAGTTCTGGAATTCACCGAGCGGGTTCCCGATGGCAAGGACGGTTTGTCCGGCTTTCAAGTCAGCCGATTTACCAACCGTGATGACACCAGGTACATCACTTGCGTCGACCTCGAGCACCGCTAAGTCATAGGTTTCGTCACTACCGAGTAATTTGGCTTGAAGTGTTTTGCCATCGTTCAACGTCACGTCGAGCTTCGAGGCGCCATCGACGACGTGATGATTCGTGATGATGTATGCTTTACCATTTTCTTTTTTATAAATGACGCCAGATCCGGAACCGGCAGCTGCTTCTTGTTGTGACATCGAATTACCTGCTTGGTAGTTCGTCACCGTCACGACTGATTTTTGCGCCGTTGCGACTGCATTCGTCACGGGATCATTCGAAGTCGTCGAGACTTGCTTCGGCATGCCGTTCGAGAGTGGGGTGTCAGCTACTTGTTGTTCCTGATCGAGTAGAATCGGAAACGCAATCGTCGCCGTTAAGACGGCACCGATGATGCCTCCGGTCAATCCGGGTAATAATCCTTTTGTTTTTCCTGCCATAAGTCGTCATCCCTTCCTGTGTGATTTCTGACTTCATCATAGCAAATGAATCGTACGGTCTCATGAATACGGGAGATATCCCGAAATGACTCATCATTCCCCATAATTCGTCGACAATTTCTAAAAGTTGAGATAACCGTGTCATTTCGTTACACTGAATCTGTTTCGAAACGATTTATACATCAGAAAGAAAGCGAGTGTGAAACATAATGATCTTACGTCTCGTCTATGGAGCAGGGTTACTGTTCGCTGGAGTCGGTCATTTCCGTAATGAGAAAGGATTCGTCAGCATCATGCCGTCGTTCATTCCGTTCAAGCGTTTCTTCGTCCAAGTGACAGGTGTCATCGAGATTGCTTACGGTCTTATGCTGTTGACAGGAAAAGGCGTGCATCTCGTTCGCAAGACACTGCCTGCCTTCTTGTATGCTGTCTTACCGGCGAACGTCAACATGGCGGTCAATCCGAAGCCGGTCAACGGGAAACGGCTTCCGTCTTGGTTACTTTGGACACGGTTGCCGCTTCAATGGGGACTCGTTGCTCTAGCAAAACGCCTGAAATGAGTTGGAACAAAAAGCCGCCCGAGTGGCGGCTTTTTTTCTTAGAAACGTTTGTTGACAGCTAATAATGCGGCTCTTGCAATCTGTTCGTACGTTGAATCGTTCGGATGGAACTGATCGCTCGATAAATCACGTTTGACATCGCGGACGAGATTGAACGTATCGATGATTTCGACGTCGTACTCGAGACCGAGCGTCCGGGATTTGGCATTCCAGTCCTGAACGATTGCATCGAAGGCGTCACCGTTTTCCGTCGCACGGAAAGGATTATAGAGACCGACATAGAAGATGACAGCATCCGGATTTTGTTCCCGCAGTATACGGAACGTCTTTTTTAAGTTATCCTGTGCTGTCTTGATCGTCTCAGCCGTCTTCTTCGCATCGAAGTTCGTCACTCCTTCACCACGGTTGAACAAATCATTCCCGCCAATCGTCAACGAGATGACTTTCGCTTGGCTGATGGAGCGTAGTACTTCTTTTTGTTTAAGTTGTTTTAATAGATCCTCCGTCCGCGCTCCACTGACGGCAAGGTTTTGGAAACGCTCGACGGTGTTTTCCTTGACGAGATCGTTTCCGACGAGAGCGGCATAACTATTGCCGTTGGATGCTCCGACACCACGCGTCAGAGAGTCACCGAGCGCGACATACGTTCCACCTTTTTTGACAGGTTCTTCCTTCGTTGGTGTCAGGACAGCGCGTTTCGGCGGATTGACGACGTCACTATAGGCGTTGACGAAACCGTAACCGAACAGCGCGGTCAGTAAGAGTGAAACGGTTAAAAACAGGGGCCAGCGTAATCGCTTCATGAACGTTCCTCCTTCATGGTTCTATCCTGATTGTAGCAAAAGTCGAAAGAATGTGCGGAAATGAAGTGTTCTGACAAGTCAAATGATTCATTATTCCGCTAGAATAGACAATAAGAGGTGAGAGACGTGAAACCAACAGTGAAACTAGAGGGTGTAACAAAGGTGATCGGAAAAAAGACGATCATCGATAATATCTCGTTTGAAATCCAGCCGGGTGAAGTCTTTGGCTTCCTCGGACCGAACGGAGCAGGTAAAACGACGACAATCCGGATGCTCGTCGGCTTGATCAAACCAACCTCCGGGAAAATCACGGTCTGTGATTTTGATGTCCGAAAACAATTCGTCCAAGCGATGGAACGAATCGGCTCGATCGTTGAGAACCCGGAGCTGTATAAATATTTGACAGGTCGCGAAAATCTACAAGTCTTTGCCCGGATGTTGCCGAATGTCGACGAGGCAAGGATTCAGGAAGTCATCGATCTCGTCGATTTGACAGCGCGCGTCGACGATCAAGTCCGGACTTATTCGCTCGGGATGCGTCAGCGTCTCGGCATCGCGCAGGCATTACTCGGACGACCAAGCGTCTTGATTCTCGACGAACCGACGAATGGTCTTGATCCGATGGGAATTCGGGATTTACGTCAATTCATCCGTCGGCTCGTCGAGGAAACGGGACTGTCGGTCCTCGTCTCGAGCCATATCTTGGCTGAAATCGAAATGCTTGCCGACCGGGTCGCAATCATGAGTTATGGCAAAATCGTTCAAGTCGGAACGGTCAAGGAGCTGGTCGAGTCGCTTGCTCCAGGCGTCGACTGGCGTGTCGATGATGCCTTCAAGGCGAACGAGATTTTGTCAGCTTCTGATTTAGTCCAAGTATCGGAAGTCGTCGATGCGAATACAGTCCACACCTTGATGGATGCCAGTAAGACACCGGCACTTAACAAACAGCTGCTTGAAGCAGGCGTTGAAGTCTGGACGATCGAACGGAAAGTCCAGACGCTTGAAGATCTGTTCATCACGTTAACGGGAGGCGATCATATTGCGTAATCCAAATATGCTCGGTCTTGTCCGAAATGAAGTCACGAAAATCGCTTCGAAGCGTCGTTTTGCAGTTGTTGCGATCATTCTCGTCGTCCTCGTTTCAATGTTTACGTACGCACAGTACCGTGACATCCAAGAACAAATCAAAAAACAGGGAACGCTTGATTGGCGGGTTGAACTTCAACAAGATATCGTCGATACACAGAATCGTCTTGCTTCGAGCAGTATTCAGGATGAGTTCCGTCAGTTCCTTGAATTCGACTTAAAACAAAACCAATACTATCTCGATAACGATATCAACCCGAACTATCCGGGGGCACCGACGTTTATCCGGATTTTCTTCTCGCAAGGGCTGACGCTGATCTTGCCGCTGTTCATCATCGTCATCATGGCGGACATCGTCAGCGGGGAACAAAATGACGGAACGATCAAGACATTGCTGTCGCGACCGGTCCGGCGCTGGAAAATCCTCATGGCAAAATGGTTGACCGTCTTGCTGTACACGTCGATGCTGATGGCATTGACCGCCATTGTCTGTTACGCGATATCCGGGATCGTCCTCGGTTATGACGGCTGGACCGCACCGATCCTGACCGGTTTTCAGGCTTCACCGAGCGGCACGTTCTCGACCGAGTTCGTGCACACGCTACCGATGTGGGAATATCTGTTGATGGCGATCGGTCTAGCCTGGATCGTCACGGCGGTCGTCGGGACGATCGCCTTGATGGTCTCCGTTCTCGTCAAGAATACAGCGACAGGGATCGGCATCATGATGGCCGTATTGATTTCCGGTACGTTACTGACGACCCTCGGCTCAAGCTGGACAAGTTCGAAGTATCTCGTCAACGTCAACTTCGGGTTGATCAATTACCTCGATGGTCAAGCACCTCCAATCGAAGGGATGACACTTCCGTTTTCGCTTGCTGTCCTCGCTTGTTGGACGATGGCGGCACTTATCGTTGCGTTTTGGAACTTCACACAAAAAGATATGTATTAAGACGAACGGGTCCACCTGAAGAGGGGGACCCGTTTTTCATTGTTTATAAGACAACGTGTCGTATGTTTCCATTATTTTTTGATACTGAAGCTGTGTCGGTAATGAAGCGTCGAGTCTCAGAACAGGGGAGAGCGACCGCTCCATTTGATGTTGGTGTTCCGCGAACGTGCCGATCATCATCGGATCCGTCGCCGTATGATAGGTCCGGCACCAGTCGAGGAATGCACTCGACCCTGTAAAATCCGGGTATCGTGCTTTTTCTCGTGCGATCAGCCGTTCCATCCGTATCGATTCGTCGAGAGATAGGAAGACGAGCAAGTCTCGATTGCTGAAACCATCCGGATGCCAAGCGAAGACGGAACCGGAGACGACGTAGTCGCGAAAAGACATTACATCGGCTTCGTACATGGAAAATCGATCGGGGACATCACGTTTTTCAGTGAACTTCGTGTCTTTCCAGAGATAATGGTCGGTATCGATCCACGCAATCCGTTCCGATTGTCCGATGAATGCACCGAGTGTACTTTTTCCAGTACCAGACCCACCAATAATTTGAATGCGCACGAGAATCAGCTCCTCTTTAATAGTGTACCGGCACGCAGAACAGGCCCGGACACGATGCCGGACCTGTCGTGTGGAAGAATGAATTCTTCCTATGTTGCCTCGCGCAAGCACAAGGCATGGAATCGAGAGGCAGTGCCTCTATGGGAAGCCGATGCAGGTCAGCCTCCGCGCTACGTACCAATCGTACTTTTATCATACTGATTCCAAGAATTGGTGTCAAACCTGCTCGAAAGGGTTTACAAACTGTTTAAAAAGTCAAAAGACACAATAACGATGACTAGAGGAGGAACGACCATGGCAGATTGGGGCATCATGCTGACAGGCGTCGTCATTTGTGGATGGTGCATCTTCAGTGCCATCTATGACGATTTCATCCGTCGCGTATAAGACGAGCAAACGTGAGCCGTCCGAGTGGGCGGTTTTTTCATGGATTTTTTTAACCCGAGTAAATGGCTGTGGTACACTCGAAGCAGAACGAAAAGATAGAGAATGGGTGAGATGAAATGAAGAAACAACCAGTTATCGTCATCGTCGGACCGACGGCAGTCGGAAAAACGAAGACGGGCATTGAACTAGCGAAACGACTAAACGGAGAAGTCTTATCGGGAGACTCCGTTCAAGTCTATCAAGGGATGGACATCGGATCGGCAAAAGTGACGACCGAAGAGATGGAAGGGGTGCCGCATCATCTGCTGGATCTCGTCACACCGGACGACGAGATGAGTGTAGCCCGTTTTCAGACGATGGCCCGGGCGACAATCGATGAGATTGCGAGTCGGGGCAAGTTACCGATCATCGTCGGTGGAACAGGGCTTTATATCCGATCGATTTTATATGATTACCAGTTTACTGAGCAGGCGGAGAATCCAGCCTTGCGGGCGGAACTCGAAGCGTATGCAGCGACACACGGAGCGAATGCACTGCATGACCAGTTAAAGGAACTCGACCCGGTGCGTGCGGAAGCGATTCATCCGAATAATATCCAGCGGGTCGTCCGGGCGATCGAGGTCGCGCGGACGGGTCAGACACAAACGACCGGCAGTAAGCCGGCACTCTATGAGAGTCTGTTGTTCGTCCTGCACATGGAAGACCGGGACCGGTTGTATGAACGGATTGATCAGCGGGTCGACATGATGGTCGAAAGTGGACTTCTTGAGGAAGTGGCGCGTCTTGACGCTGCCGGGTACCGACAGACGAAGGCGATGCAAGCGATCGGCTACAAAGAGATGGTGCCGGTCTTTGACGGAGCACCGCTCGACCCTGCCGTTGATATGCTGAAACGCAATACACGTCGCTTCGCCAAACGTCAATTAACATGGTTCCGTCACCAGTTTGACGGGGTTTGGGTAGATATGGGAAAGTTTTCATTTGAAGAAACGTTCAAAATTATCTATGATAGAACTGTAGAGTTTCTGAAAGCGGTTAAATAAGAGTTGCCCGAAGACAGAAACAGATAAAAAGAGGGGGCACGGGGAATCATGAAAGCGACATACAACATTCAGGACGTCTTTTTAAATCAATTACGGAAAGATGCCGTTCCGACGACGGTGTTCTTAATCAGCGGGTATCAATTACGGGGGCTGATCAAGTCATTCGACAACTTCACGGTCATCTTGGAATCGGAAGGTAAACAGCAATTGATTTACAAACACGCGATTTCGACGTTCGCACCAGCGCGCAACGTGACGTTATATGAGCAAGAAGAGACACAAGAAGTCTCTCGCTAAGTAAAAAAGACGACCGGGGGGTCGTCTTTTTTTAGGTTTCACTCATAGGAAAGTCGCATTGAAAATTCGAGACGAACACAGAAAATGTACGTTTTTCATTGATGAGAAAAATGACAGTTGCTCTCACTCCCATCGTAAACGTGTCGTTACAATAACGGCGTTAGCTCCTCAACCGCCTCTTCATAACGTCGGAGCGAGACATCCTTATAAAGACACGTCTTCTGCAGACGTTCTTCCTTCGTCATCTCGTCCTGATATGTTTTCAGGATGAAACTGTTGCGTAACATCGACGGTGTCAAGACCCGTTTATTATCGGACCGTTCATTCAGCTGACGCATCATCTTCGTGATCATGACGATCGACAATTGCTTCGGTGCATTTTTGCTGTAGACCCAGCGGAACGTCATCCGAGCGAAGTCGAAGGCGACGAAAAAGGGGTCGGTGCTGTGATAACGGGGACGGACCGGTTCCGGAATCGTCTTCAAATAACGCAACATGATGTCTTGATCTTCCCGCTCGAGATGCAGCAAGTAGCGGTTGCCGAGCCGGTCGTGGACGGTCATCTCTTGCTGGGCGAAATTGAGGTCGTGCATCTTCAAACCAATGATGTGATGAACACGTAAGCCGTAGCGATAAAACAATCGAAGGATCAGTTCGTTTCGATCGATTAAAAACGGACGTGCCTTCAATTGATGTTCTGTCAGCCCGCGGTCGGATTGATTCGTCCGAACGAGTTGCTCGTATTCCTTGAAGGAAGCAACATGTTTTGCCGTCAGTTCGTGCGTCGGTTGTGCGTATTCAATCAGCTTCGCTTTCGTTTGCCGGATCTGGTAATTGACTTGATTGATGACGGTGACGATTCGGGCGACCGTCGCTTGCTGGTAGAGTTTCTCTTCGATCAAGTACTCATTGATGAATGTCTTCCACGTCTCGATCGAAATCGCCTTAAAATCGTCGATCGTCTCGAGCGGTTGGTCGACATCCGTCATGTAGCGATGGACTTCGATGAGATCATAGCGATAGCGCCGGACGGTCGAAAGTTGCCGTCCACTTGTCGTTAGATAAAACAGGTAGCGTTCAATGAACTCTGGAAGCGTATACGACTGTTCGCGTGCCATCGTTTTCCTCCCTTTCCTCATGGTGTTTCTTCCATCATAAACCGAACGAATGTTTCCTGTCCAAAAAAGTTCAGACGAACCGGTGCCTGTGGTATGATAAGGGGCGCAGTACGTCTTTACTCGTGAAAGGAATGATATTATGTCAGAACGCGTCATCGTCGTTGGTTGCCAGCTCCCCGATGTCCCGGACCATGTCTATGAGGAATCGGTCGCGGAGCTCGAAGCACTCGTCACGACTGCGCATGGTGTCGTCGTCGGTCGTTTGGATCAAAAACGACAAGCGATTGACCGCCGTACGTTCATCGGAAAAGGAAAGGTTGAAGAACTCGTTGCTTTAGCGGACGAACTTGAACCTGATTTAATCATATTCAATGCTGAAGTCACACCCGGTCAGATGAAAAATATTCGGATCGCCTTATCGGATCCGGAAGCAATCAAATTGATCGACCGGACGCAATTGATTCTCGATATCTTTGCTGGTCGTGCCCAGTCGCGCGAAGGGAAGTTACAGGTCGAACTGGCACAGATGAGTTATCTGTTACCACGTCTTGCCGGGCAGGGTACACAACTGTCACGTCTTGGTGGCGGAATCGGAACGCGTGGACCAGGTGAATCGAAACTTGAGACGGACCGCCGTCATATCCGGCGCCGGGTTGATGAGATCTCGAAACAACTCGAGACATCCGTTGCGCACCGTGCCCGTTACCGGGAACGTCGCAAAGAGAACCAGACGTTCCAAATCGCGCTCGTTGGTTATACGAATGCCGGCAAATCAACGATCTTCAACCGATTGACACAAGCCGACACGTACGAGAAGGATGAGTTGTTCGCGACGCTCGATCCGTTGACACGTCAAGTCGATTTGCCGGAAGGCGGGCAAGTCCTGCTGACGGATACGGTCGGTTTCATCCAAGATCTGCCGACGAAGTTGATCGCGGCGTTCCGCTCGACCCTCGAGGAAGTGCTAGAAGCGGACTTGATCCTTCACGTCGTCGATGCGTCGAGTGAGCATTACTTGAATCAGATGCAGACGACGAACGATGTCCTCGATGAACTCGGTGCCGGTGATATACCGCAGCTTGAGGTCTACAACAAGAAGGATCAACTGAACCGCTTGTTCACAGGCGGAAAGCTGCTGATCTCTGCCCTTGACCCGCAGGATATCGAACGCTTGATCGAAGAAATCGAACGTTCGATCAGCGAAATCCTTGAGTATCTCGAGATCCGCATTCCGGTTGACGCTTTTGCTCACTATAATCCAGCGAAGGAAGTCATGATGAACTTGAAGGAATCATTCGAAGAAGATGGTTCCGTCATTCTTAAAGGTTACTTGCGTAAAGATACGCGTCTATACGCGACATTGAAACAATACGAGGTGTAAACATGTTTTCAGAATTAACCCATTACGAAACGCTCCGCCCGCTCATTGACCGGGCGGAGGAACAGATCGCCCCGTACGTCAAGAAAGCGCAAGAGGTCGCGGAATATAATCAATTCCGTGTCCTTGATGCGTTCCGACGTCACAAGGTCAGTGATTTTCACTTCATGCCGTCAACAGGTTACGGCTACAACGATGAAGGACGCGATACGCTTGAACGGATCTATGCCGATGTCTTCGGTGCGGAAGCCGGTCTTTGTCGTCCGCAAATCATTAGTGGAACCCATGCGATCGGTATCGCGTTGTTCGGTTTGTTGTTGCCGGGCGATGAATTGCTTTATATCACAGGAAAACCATACGATACGCTTGAAGAGATCGTCGGAATTCGTGGTGACGGACGCGGTTCATTAAAGGAACTGGGCGTCCAGTATGATGTCGTTGAGATGAAAAACGCCGAGATGATCGACGTACCGGCCGTTCTCGAACGGATCACACCGCAGACGAAGGTCGTCGGAATTCAGCGTTCAAAAGGCTATGCGACACGACGCAGTCTACCGGTCAACGAGATCGGTGAAGCGATCGCTGCCATCAAAGCCGTTCATCCGCACGTACTGATCTTCGTCGATAACTGCTACGGTGAGTTCGTCGAGACGATTGAACCGACGCATGTCGGGGCAGACTTGATGGCCGGATCGTTGATTAAGAACCCGGGTGGTGGTCTTGCGAAGACTGGTGGTTATCTCGTCGGGCGGACGGACTTGATCGAACGGGCGTCGTTCCGGATGACGACTCCTGGGATCGGTGCAGAAGCCGGTCCGTCGTTATCGGCACTTCCCGATATGTATCAAGGTTTCTACATGGCACCGCATACGGTCAGTCAAGCATTGATGGGCGCGATGTTCACGTCGAGCATGCTCGGACAGTTCGGTTTTGACACGGCACCGCATCATACAGCAGAACGGACGGATTTGATTCAATCGGTCTCGTTCCATGCGCCGGAACCGATGATTGCCTTCTGTCAGGCGATTCAAGCCGCTTCACCCGTCAATGCGCATGCGTTACCGATTCCGGATTACATGCCGGGATATGCGGACGACGTCATCATGGCAGCAGGGACGTTCGTACAAGGTTCATCGATCGAGTTGTCGGCGGACGGTCCAATCCGGGCGCCGTATACCGCATACGTCCAAGGTGGTTTGACGTATAGCCACGTCAAGATTGCCATCATCTCAGCCGTCAATCACTTGATGGAAAAACAATTAATTCCAGAAAAAAACGTTTAATACTAGAATATCTCGTGAAAAGACCTCTGAACGACTTCATGTAAAGTGATTAAAAAAGTTGTGTTAACTTTTCTTACATCGCTTGACAAGTTGCCTGACAGAGGTTTATTCTCATGGAGTAAGGAAAAAGGAGGAACCACATGGCAGACTCATCACGCCAGTCCAAGCCACTATTTCCCATCGGAGTCGTTCAAGAGTTGACCGCGTTATCTGCCCGCCAGATCCGATACTACGAAGAACAAGGACTGATCAAACCGGAGCGGACAGAGACGAAGCGTCGCCTCTATTCGTTCAACGATGTCGATCGCTTGTTGTCGATCAAGGAATACCTGGATCAGGGACTGAATATCGCAGGGATCAAATTGATTTTTGAAAACGATCTCGTCAAACGCGAACGCGTTGCGGAGAGCGTCGTCGAGACGCGCCCGGAACTATCTGACGGCGAATTGTATAAACTCCTGAAAAATGAATTGAAGGAAGCAGGACGACATGGAAAGACGTCGCTCATCCAAGGTGAGCTCGGGCGTTTCTTCAAGTAAGGACCTGTAACCATATAAAAACGAATCGGAGAGGGGAATTGTCACATGACACGTCGCAACATTACACGAGAAGACATTTTGAAAATCGCTAAAGCTGAGGATGTACGCTTCATTCGCTTACAGTTCACAGATATCCTCGGAACGATCAAGAACGTTGAGATTCCAGTAAGCCAACTGGAAAAAGCACTTGATAACAAAATGATGTTCGATGGTTCATCGATCGAAGGATTCGTCCGGATCGAAGAATCAGATATGTATCTCTTCCCAGACTTGAACACATGGGTCGTCTTCCCATGGACAGAAGATGGAACAGGGAAAGTTGCACGTTTAATCTGTGACATCCACAATCCGGATGGCACGCCGTTCGCAGGAGACCCACGTGGTCAGCTCAAACGGGTACTTAAAGAGATGGAAGAGCTCGGTTTCACATCGTTCAACGTTGGACCAGAGCCAGAATTCTTCCTCTTCAAGAAAGATGAAAAAGGTCGTCCGACACTTGAATTGAACGACCAAGGTGGATACTTCGACCTCGCACCGGTCGATCTCGGGGAGAACTGCCGTAAAGAAATCGTCATCGAGCTCGAGAACATGGGCTTTGAAATCGAAGCATCACACCACGAAGTCGCGCCAGGTCAGCACGAAATCGACTTCAAATATGCGGATGCGATCACGACAGCGGATAACATCCAAACGTTCAAACTCGTCGTCAAGACGATTGCTGCGAAGCACAACTTGCACGCGACATTCATGCCAAAACCACTCTTCGGTGTCAACGGATCAGGAATGCACGCGAACATGTCGCTCTTCAAAGGCAACGAGAACGTCTTCTTTGATGAAGGCAACGAAGACATGCAATTGTCGGATGATGCACGTGCTTTCACGGCAGGTATCCTCAAACACGCTCGTGCGTTCACAGCGGTTTGTAACCCGACAGTCAACTCATACAAACGTCTTGTTCCTGGCTACGAAGCACCTTGCTACGTCGCATGGTCAGCACGTAACCGTTCACCACTCGTCCGTGTTCCTGCAGCACGTGGACTCTCGACGCGGATCGAAGTTCGTTCAGTCGACCCAGCAGCGAACCCGTACCTTGCGCTTGCGACATTGCTCGCTTCAGGTCTTGACGGAATCAAGAACAACTTGAAAGCACCAGCTCCGATCGACCGTAACATCTACGTCATGGACAAACCGGAACGTGTTGCAAACGGCATTGATGATCTTCCATCAACACTCAGCCACGCACTCGAAGTCTTGAAAGCGGATGACGTCGTCATGCACGCTCTCGGCGATCACATCGCAGAGCACTTCGTTGAATTGAAAGAAATCGAATGGGATATGTTCCGGACGCAAGTCACGGAATGGGAACGCGATCAATACATGGTCTTGTTCTAATACTTAAGCACTTTCGGACTTCGGTCCGGAAGTGCTTTTTTATTTGTAATGGAAAAACAGGGATTGACGAAAGGACGTGGAAAAGTAACAACAGCAAGAGATTAGGGAGGCGAGACGTAATGAAGAAGGGATATGAGGGCAAAGAGATCACGGTCTATTTTGATCCGGAAGTCTGCATTCACTCCGGTCATTGTGTACAAAGTCTGCCGACGGTCTTTGATGTCAAACGACGTCCGTGGATTGAAGCGGACGGGGCACCGGTCGAAGACGTCATGCGCGTTGTCGACGGTTGTCCGAGCGGCGCCTTATCTTACGAACGGAGGGAAGTAAATGGAGCTGAAACGAGCGGAACGTAAAATCGAAGCCCATCACGAGGGTGAAGTAATCGGGGAAATCACGTACAGCGATACGAATAACGGCATGTGGATCATCGATCACACGTATGTTGATCCCGCGCATCGGAATCAACAGATCGGGGAACAGCTCGTTGCCGAAATCGTCAACTGGGCACGCGAAACAAACGTCAAGCTACTGCCGTTATGTCCGTTTGCGAAAAAAGAGTTTGAACAACAATCAAGTTATGAGGACGTACAAGCGAATGCGTGAATTTAAAAATCTCCTCCTGTCTCTCAAGACGTGAGGAGATTTTTTCGAGTCATTGTTTGTGAGGTCGGATCGTCTTTTTCCGATAAGCTACGATTGCCACGAAATAAGCGATGACATAGAGCACAATCAGTCCTTGTTTCAGTATGTAGGGGGTATCCATTTGGCTTGCGAGTAGAAAACTAGCGCATAACAGTATCAAAAAGGACATTAGCCTTTTGCTCGGCATCATAAAGCCTCCTTTATCATTTATTTGTTTCCAATTTAAGGATAACACAAGGGGTTCATCCAAACATGCTCAAGATGAATGAGGTGCTTACAGATATAATCGCAGAAACGCCATCGTGATAACACCGGTGACGACCGTCCAAGAGAGACTTTTACTGAAGATTGCGATTACCATCGTCGGTAGCGCTGCAAAGACATGAAGCGTTGAAATGGTCGGAAACGCGTCGTCTTGCGCGATAAGTAGATTTTGAAAGAAGAGGGCACCAAGCAGGCAGACCGGAATGAAGGAGAGCCATTCCGTTACGAGGCGCGGTAACGTCAGTCCGTGAAGAACAAGGAACGGTAAGACGCGTGGAATCCAAGTGACGAGTCCACAAGCTAAAAAAAGCGCGATTAATTCTGGACGGATTTCCATCGTGTGATCACGACTCCTATACTTGCGCCACCAAGCGTCGCGCAAAGAACAGCGACTTCTGGAGAAAAGTAGCGCATGGTGATGTAAAGCAAAAACAGGACGATCAGTAAGAGGCAACCATTCACAGCAATCCGGGAACGTTTTCCTTCGAACTGTAAGTATAATAAGCCGATGAACATCGCCGTCAAGGCAAAATCGAGACCAAAGCGCTCGGGATCAGGGAACCAACTACCGACAAGGGCGCCGAGAACGGTTGCAACGATCCAGCTGAAGTAAGCCGTCAGATTCAAGCCATGCATGAAGGATGGGGAAAGTTTCCCTTGTTGGGCAGTATTCATCGCGACAGCAAACGACTCATCTGTCAGTAATGTCCCGGTACCAAGGCGGTCGCGGAGATGACGTGTCTCGACATGTGGCGCAAGCGTCAGGCTCATTAACAAGTGCCTCAGATTGACGATGAACGTCGTCAGAATGATGGCAGAGGCAGGACTATTCAGCAGCAAGAGACTCGTGATGATGAACTGGGCGGCACCAGCATAGATGAAGACGGACATGAATCCGACTTCAAGGGGAGATAAACCTGAGGCACGACCGACGATTCCGGCTGAAAAGCCGATGCCGATATAGCCAAGGACGGTAGGCAGACAGGCACGGACACCTGCTTGAAAAGCGGATGACATTCGATTCCTCCTCTTTTTAAAAGAGCATAGCATTCATGCGGAATATCGTCACTAACTGGTCAATATTTTCATCGTTTTTTTCGACATACTCGACTTGATTTGGTGGTAAAGAGTAAGTGGTACGGCAAAAATCAGTTAGGTAAAGGAGCGTTTTTCATGCACAAATTAATGAAAGATTCAAACCGGTTCGTTTCAGACATGGTCGATGGACTCGTACTAGCTCACCCTGATTTGTATAAAAAGGTCGAAGGCGTCAACGTCGTCGCACGGAAAGTACCGCTGGATGGAAAAGTCGGTCTTGTCTCAGGTGGGGGAAGCGGTCACGAACCGGCACACGCTGGATTCGTCGGAGATGGCATGCTTGCTGCGGCAGTTTGTGGTGAGGTCTTTACGTCACCAACGCCTGACATGGTACTTGAAGGAATCAAGGCAGCCCATGGTGGAAAAGGCGTCCTACTCGTCGTCAAGAATTACTCGGGCGACGTCATGAACTTCGATATGGCGAAGGAACTTGCTGAACTCGAAGACATTGAAGTCGATACGGTCATCGTCAACGATGACATTGCAATCAAAAAAGAGGAAGACCGTCGTGGGGTCGCAGGGACCGTTTTCGTTCATAAGATTGCCGGAGCTGCTGCGGCAGAGGGGAAATCACTGAGTGAAGTCAAAGCAGTCGCGGAAAAAGTCATCCATGGCGTTCGTTCAATCGGAATGGCACTCTCGCCATGTTACATGCCAGAGAGCGGCAAGCCGGGCTTTGAGTTGCACGATGACGAGATGGAGATCGGAATCGGGATTCATGGCGAAAAAGGGCTCGAACGAAAAGCGGTCGCTTCCGTAGATGCAATCGTCAAGGAGTTGACCGAACGCCTGACGGCAGAAGTGTCCGATAAAAAAGTGGCGGTCATGGTTAATGGAATGGGTGGGACACCTGAATCCGAGTTGTATATCACGTATAAATACGTGGCGGAAGAACTGCAAGCAAAAGGATATGAGATTGCCCGTTCGTTCGTTGGGAACTATATGACGTCGCTTGAGATGCATGGTTTCTCAATCACGCTGCTACCGGTGGACGATGAACTGCTCGGTTATCTCGATGCGGAAACGAAAGCGATTGGATTCTAATTTAGACAAAACGGGGTGTACGAAGATGAAGTTGACGACAGAACAGTTGCGAAGCGCACTGATTAAAGCGGCGGAACAGATTGAACAGCATAAAGAGGAATTGACGGATCTTGACCGGGAAATTGGTGACGGGGATCATGGCATAAACATGTCACGAGGATTCCAAGCCGTTCAAAAAACGTTAGAAGAACACGGCGAATATGAGGACTTAGGAGCTTTATCCAAAGAAGTCGGAATGACGTTGATCAAGACGGTCGGTGGGGCATCCGGTCCTTTATATGGAACGGCATTCGTCAAGTTTGCCGGTGCGTTTAAAGGGAAAACAGAGGTCGAAGGTGCAGAGCTTGCCGATGCTTTCCACGAGGCGACGGAAGGCATCAAGTCGCGCGGAAAGTCAGAATTCGGTCAAAAGACGATGGTCGATATTTGGACACCATTCCAAGAAGCACTTTCGCAAGAAGGTGACTTGAAAGCAACAATCGACCAAGCGCTTGCTGATACGAAAGGACGTATCGCAACGAAAGGACGCGCGTCGTACTTCGGTGAAGCGACAGAAGGCGTCCAGGATCCGGGTAGTCTATCAAGTGCTTTGTTACTCGGTGAAATCGCGGAGGTGCTGCATGGTTAATCTTGTACTCGTTTCCCATAGCGAAAAGCTTGCGACCGGGCTGAAGGAATTACTCGCTGAAATGGCACCGGACACGCCGGTTTTACTGGCAGCAGGACTTGAGGATGGTAGTATTGGAACAGACGCCACACGCATCGAAGAAACGTTGAACACACTCGATGATGACGGAGTCGTCTTAACGGATATCGGTTCTGCGACGATGAACACGGAACTAGCACTTGAACTATATAGCGGCGAACGGACGGTACGTTTTATCGACGCACCACTCGTCGAAGGTGCATTTTTAGCGGCAGTCCTCAGTGGACAGTCGAAATCCGTCGATGAGATTGAAGACGGATTGAAAAAAGAGTTTGGTAAATAAGAGACGAATCCCTCTTTGCGACTAGGCGAAGAGGGATTTATTTGGATTATGCTGTTGATAAAATATAGATGATCAATTACGAGTCAAATCGATCAACCACTTTTCTAGCCATTCTCTAGGCAAACGAATTGTAGCCAAATCAATGGTCTGCCATTCGGTTCGAGAATAACGGTTAGCAAGATAAAGATCCCATTGTGCATCGATATCGTTCGCTACTTCAGTCGCTTGTTCACTCAAGGGATAAGGACCGCGTCCGTCGGTCGTAATAAGATAGTGGTCGTTACGGTAGACGTCGGTCATATACCGGGAGCACCAATCTGCTAGTTCTTCATGCGTGATATTGTCATCAAGCGCGAGTTGAATGCGTTCTTTTAATTGTTGATCTGAATAAGCAGGATTCATGAGGCACCTCTCAGCATATTTTCTATAAGATATCAAAAACCCGGGCCCTCTGAAAAAGGGCCCGGGTCAGTTATCTTATTTAGATGGTTTGAAGACCATAGTCGCTTCAACTGCTTTTTGCCATCCCGCATAGCGTTGTTCACGATCGTCTTCTTTCATCTCTGGTTTGAACTGGTGATCGAGCTTCCATTGTTGTTTAATTTCCGCTTTATCTTTCCAGTAACCGACTGCAAGACCGGCAAGATATGCTGCACCGAGTGCTGTCGTTTCGTTGATTTCCGGACGATCGACTGGAACGCCAAGAATGTCCGATTGGAACTGCATCAAGAAGTTGTTTGCTACAGCACCACCGTCAACGCGGAGCGTCTTCAGTTCGATACCGGAATCTTGTTCCATCGCAGTCAAGACGTCACGTGTTTGATAAGCGAGTGATTCAAGCGTTGCGCGAACGAAATGCTCTTTATCTGTTCCGCGTGTTAATCCGAAGATTGCACCACGGACATCGGAATCCCAGTACGGCGCGCCGAGACCGACGAAGGCAGGAACGACATAAACACCGTCTGTCGAATCGACTTTCGCTGCATAACCTTCCG
This sequence comes from Exiguobacterium sp. TDN 0502, assembly GCF_050846835.1. Lineage (NCBI taxonomy): Bacteria > Bacillati > Bacillota > Bacilli > Caryophanales > Exiguobacterium > Exiguobacterium sp. TDN 0502. The sequence goes on from NZ_JBOZGJ010000004.1 coordinate 19,014, forward strand.
AATCTTTCGCATGTTTCAGCATCCGGAGTCCATCACGAAGCCACTGGATTGCAGACCCGGCGACGAAGATGGAACCTTCGAGCGCATATTCTACTTTTCCGTCAACGCCCCAAGCGATCGTCGTCAACAGTCCATTGTCAGAAGAAACGGCTTTTTCACCCGTGTTCATGAGCATGAAGCAACCTGTACCGTATGTGTTTTTCCCTTCACCGGCTTCGAAGCACGTTTGACCGAAGAGTGCGGCTTGTTGGTCACCGGCGATCCCGGCGATCGGTACTTCGTAACCGAAGAAGTGATAAGGGACTGTTTTGTCATAAACTTCACTCGACTGACGAACTTCAGGTAACATGGAAGCCGGAACACCGAGGATATCAAGTAATTCTTCATCCCATTTTTGTTCGTAGATGTTGTACATCAATGTCCGAGAAGCGTTCGTATAGTCTGTGATGTGCGTTTTTCCACCAGACAGTTTCCAGACGAGCCACGTATCGATCGTACCGAAGAGCAATTCACCTTTTTCGGCCTGCTCACGGGCACCTTCGACATTGTCGAGGATCCACTTGACTTTTGTACCGGAGAAGTAGGCATCAATCAGGAGTCCTGTTTTATCACGGAATTTCTGATTCAAGCCTTGTTCCTTCAAATCATCACAGATGCCTGACGTTTGGCGTGATTGCCAAACGAGTGCGTGATAGACCGGTTTACCTGTTTCTTTGTTCCAGACAACAGTTGTTTCCCGTTGGTTCGTAATACCGATTCCGGCAATTTGGTCAGGTTTAATGTCTGCTGTTCCGAGTGCTTCAGACATGACAGCGAGGATCGAACCCCAGATTTCGTTGGCATCATGTTCGACCCAGCCTGGTTGCGGGAAGTACTGTTTGAATTCCCGTTGTGCCGAGTTGACGATTTTCCCATCATGATCGAAGATGATCGCACGTGAGCTAGTCGTACCTTGGTCGAGTGCTAGGATATACTTGTTTTCCATTTCGAAATCCCCCTTGAATGAATGATGTCTTTATCCGGATTAGAATAAAAGTTGGTAAAGGAACACGGCGATTGCCCCGCCGATGATTGGACCCACGATAGGAATCCATGAGTATCCCCAGTCCGAAGTTCCTTTATTCGGAATCGGAAGAATAGCGTGTGCGATACGCGGTCCAAGGTCACGGGCCGGGTTGATCGCATACCCTGTCGTACCACCGAGCGAGAGACCGATGACGACGACAAGTAAACCGACGATCAGTGGGTTTAATCCGTCTGCGAACTGATTAGCGCCCAATGCTAAGATACCGAAGACGAGAACGAATGTCCCGATGATCTCGGAAATCAAGTTCGACGGCGTGTGGCGAATCGCTGGTCCTGTAGCAAATACACCGAGTTTTGCAGCTTGATCATCAGTCGCTTCAAAATGTTTCATGTAATGAAGCCAAACAAGAACGGCGCCGATGAAAGCTCCAATTAATTGTGCCGCGATATAAACCGGAACTTCACTCCATGGTAAAGCTGAGTTTAGAGCCAGAGAAATCGTGACAGCCGGGTTTAAATGTGCACCACTTGCTGCAGCCACATAAACACCCGTCATGACGGCAAGACCCCAAGCGAGCGTAATGACGATCCATCCGCTGTTTTCCGATTTCGTCTTTTTCAAGACGACACCGGCGACGACACCATCCCCAAGCAGAATGAGAATCATCGTTCCAATCAATTCACTTACAAAGTTGCTCATGCAAAAACCCTCCCTTTGGATTAAAGCAGATAATGGCCTTTCCCCTTTAAACTACTCCGAATTGAGAACGTTTTCAATACATATAATTGAAATATAGGAATGGAAATTTTTTATTTTGATGTTTAAAAATACGTAAAAGTGGATAAGAAAAAACCTCTTCCTACCTACTGTGAGGAAAAAGAGGTGTCAGCGGCGACGCTTTTTTCGTTTTTTAGGACGAAACCAGCTACTGGAATAATCTAGTAGGATATGAATCGTGCTTGCTACCATGATCCCGACGATAAAAGCGGGTAAGGAAGCGAACCAGGTGTCAATCGTGTCAGCATCTAAAACCTGAAAATATAGGCTGAGAAACAGCAAAGGAATCAGAATCGCGGCACTGTAGAGAAGCCGGATGACATCCCCGATGATCAATCCGTGTGACCAGATCGAGCGGTGGGGCATGATTTTGACATAAGGCATCCATAAGACTCGAAATGGTCCGAAGCGATAGTAGGGTTCCGACTTTAAATCGAGGTCGGGTGACAACCAAAGAGTGCCGACAGCAATCCCGATGGCAGTCGGTAACCAGTCCGTTTGCTGTGTTGCGACCGAATACGCAACGTAACCCGTCAGTGCAACGGTGTTGACGGTATCATGTACATTTCCTGAAGGCATGAAAAAAGACCAGTCGTAAACTGGTCCCTCCGTCAATGAATCGTCCGATACACGCCGATTACCTTACCAAGAATCGAGACATTATCGAAATACATCGGATCCATCGAGTCGTTTTCTGGCTGTAGACGTACCTGTTGATCTTCTAAGAAGAACCGTTTCACCGTCGCTTCGCTATCTTCGGTCATAGCCACGACGATTTCTCCGTTTTCTGCTGTGTTTTGTTGGCGCACGATGACACGATCGCCGTCAAGAATACCTGCGTTAATCATGGATTCACCATCAATCGTCAACATGAAGACCGTTTCATTCCCTACATAATGTGCAGGAAGCGGGAACTGTTCTTCGATATTTTCGATTGCTGTAATCGGAAGACCGGCTGTGACTTTCCCGATGACGGGAACATGGACGATAGCTTCCGTGATTTCTTCAGGCTTATCAAGCAATATCTCAATCGCACGTGGTTTCGTCGGGTCACGGCGAATCATTCCCCGTTTCTCGAGTCGATCCAAATGACCGTGTACCGTCGAGCTAGACGCGAGTCCGACTGCTTCTCCGATTTCACGAACTGATGGTGGATACCCCTTCAGTTTCACTTCAGAGACGATGTAGTCGAGAATCTCTTGTTGGCGCTTAGACATTTTCCGCATACGAATTGCCACCTCTTTCTGGATTGAAGTTTGAAATGTAAGAATATATGTTTCTAAATTCACTATAACATAGAACGAATGAGCGTACAAACAATTGTTCGACATTTTTGTGTTGACCGAACACGGGTTCTGTGTTTATTATGAGTTATGCGAACAATTGTTCCGCGAACATTTATTCTAACTCATTCATTTCATATCTGGAGGGATTCATGATGATTCATACGATTCGTACTCATGCTTTTTCAATTCTCTTCTATGCTTTAAGTATTGCCTTCGTGATCTTTTTACTCACGCCGCGTCCGGATGAAAAAGTGGCACAGCTGATGACAGCGTCCGTAACGGTTGACGAGAACGCTACAGTCGAACAAATTGCTGAAGTTTACAACGACGGTTCGATGTCTGATGAAGAATACGTCAATTGGTTGATCAAAAATAATGATGTCGAGACAAAACATGTCATCTCAAAAAGCAAAATCGTTGTACCAATCGCACAACAATGACAAAATGGAAAAGTTGTGAAAGAACGAACAGGGATGTGAGGTACGATGAAGGTCGTGATTTATTGTCGGGTGTCGACCGACAAAGAAGCACAAGATAGTTCAATCGAACGCCAACGGATGGAACTTTCAAAAGTTGCGTCGCATAAAGGATTTGATGTCGTAGAGATCGTCTCTGAAAAAGAGAGTGGATACGATGTTGATCGTGAAGGGATGTTAACGGTACTTGATTACGTGACACGTGACGCGGTCGATGCGGTCCTCGTGACGGATGATACCCGAATCGGGCGAGGAAATGCGAAAATTGCCATTTTGCATACGTTTAAAAAACATGGTGTCCGCTTGATGACGCTTGATTCCGATGGTGAATATCAGCTTGCGGATGCGGAAGCGATGGTCCTTGAGATCGTCTCACTCGTGGAAGAATACCAGCGGAAACTGCATAACGCAAAAATCGCGCGTGGTATGCGACGGGCGGTCGAACAGGGATTTCGGCCGGAACGTAATCTCAACCGGCAAGGGGAGAATGCCGGACGGAGCCGAAAGGATGTTCCGATTGAAGAAATCGTTCGTCTTCGTGAACTTGGATTGACGTTTTCTGATATTGCGATCACGCTGCGGGGAATGGGGCACGATATTTCAAAAGCCACCGTCAATCGACGTTACCTTGAATACCGTGAACTATCACCTACATCTGATTAAGAGCAAGTGACCCGTCTGCTGACGCGGTTAACTTGCTTTTTTTAGTAGGCTCTTTTACAGTAAGGATACAATTGAACAACTCAAGTTTTGAGTCATAGAGAAAGAGGGATTCCATGTTATCACAAGAACAGTTAGATCGAATCAATGCACTAGCGAATAAATCAAAAGTCGAGCCATTGTCCGAAGCGGAAACAGCGGAGCAAAAAGAATTACGTGCTGCGTATCTTGAAGCATTCCGAGGATCGTTCAAAAACCAACTCATGGGCATGAAGATCGTCGATGAAGAGGGAACGGACGTGACACCAGAGAAGTTAAAACAAGCACAAGAAGAAGAACGGAACAAACAATAATCATTTGTTTCTTCTATAGAAGAAAGAGGTCTCACGTCAGGTTGACCTCTTTTTTTTATTGGAGCGGTTAGAAGAGGAGACATTGTGCGATAGCAATACGTCTTAATAGGGACCTTTCATCGATTCAGACATCCTGTATAAGTCGGTGGAACGGCTATAGATAGCGCATTCATTTTAATGTGACATACTATTTAGAAAAGTTGTATCACATTTGAGAGTATGCTAAAATGAGTAGGAATTTGTGAAAAAGAGAGAGGATGATTGTTTTGACGAACATGACGACAGTAGAACAATTAGCAATTAATACGATTCGTACCTTATCGATTGATGCCGTACAAAAGGCGAACTCGGGTCACCCAGGTATGCCAATGGGAGCAGCGCCGATGGCATTCTCGCTTTGGGCGGATCATATGAACCACAACCCTAAAAATCCAGAATGGTTCAACCGTGACCGTTTTGTACTTTCAGCCGGACACGGTTCGATGCTTCTCTACTCACTCCTCCACTTATCGGGATATGATCTGTCAATGGAAGATCTAAAATCATTCCGTCAATGGGGATCAAAAACACCAGGTCACCCAGAATACCGCCACACGGCTGGTGTCGATGCAACGACTGGTCCACTTGGTCAAGGGATTGCGATGGCAGTCGGTATGGCGATGGCAGAGCGTCACCTTGAAGCAAAATACAACCGTGACGATCTCAACGTCGTCGATCACTTCACATACGGGATTTGCGGAGACGGGGACTTGATGGAAGGTGTCTCAGCAGAAGCGGCTTCACTCGCAGGTCACCTCGGTCTCGGGAAATTGGTCGTATTGTACGATTCAAACGATATCTCACTTGACGGAGATCTCGATAAATCATTCTCTGAAAACGTCCAGAAGCGCTTCGAAGCGTACAACTGGCAAGTCATTCGCGTAGAAGACGGAACGGATATCGATTCGATTTCGAAAGCAATCGCGGCGGCACAAGCTGAGACGACAAAACCGACATTGATTGAAGTCAAGACCGTCATCGGCTTCGGTTCACCGAACAAATCAGGGAAGTCGGCTTCTCACGGGGCACCACTCGGTGAAGCGGAAATCAAATTGACGAAAGCGAGCTACGTATGGGATCACGAAGAGTTCTACGTCCCGGAAGAAGTCAAATCATTGTTTGACGAGCGCATCGTGCAACGTGGTGCTTCTGCAGAAGACGCTTGGAACGAGACAATGAAACAATATGAAGCAGCTCACCCAGAATTGCATGCGGAACTCGTTCGCGCGATTGCAAACGAATTGCCAAACAACTGGGAAGCTGACCTTCCGACGTACGACTTGTCGTCGAAAAAAGCGACACGTCAAACGAGTGGTGAAGTCTTGAACGGTCTTGCGAAGAATGTTCCGACATTATTCGGTGGTTCGGCTGACCTTGCAGGATCAAACAACACGATGCTCAAAGGCGAAGCAGACTTCGACATCGACCCAAGCGGTCGTAACATCTGGTTCGGTGTACGTGAATTCGCAATGGCAGCAGCTGTCAATGGTATGGCACTCCACGGTGGTGTCATTCCTTACGGTGCGACATTCTTCGTCTTCTCGGATTACCTCCGTCCAGCAGTTCGTCTTGCTGCATTGATGGGTCTTCCATCGATCTTTGTCTTGACGCATGACTCGATCGCTGTCGGTGAAGATGGTCCAACACACGAGCCGGTCGAGCACTTGATGAGCTTCCGTGCAATGCCGAACGTGACGGTCTACCGTCCAGCTGACGGGAAAGAGACGATCGCAGCATGGAAAACAGCTGTTCAAGCAAAAGACAAACCAACACTTCTCGTCCTAACGCGTCAAGGTCTTCCTGAACTCGAAGGCACGACGACAGAGGGTGCTGAAAAAGGCGGTTATGTCATCGCGGGTGACGTCACGAAAGCCGATACACTCTTACTCGGTACAGGTTCAGAAGTCCATCTTCTTGTTGAAGCACAAAAAGAGCTTGGTGAATCAGTAGCTGTCGTTTCTCTTCCATCATGGGAAGTATTCGAAGCTCAGTCAGCGGAGTACAAAGAATCGGTTCTTCCGAAACACATCACGAAACGTGTAGCCATCGAAGCGGGTGCTTCGCTCGGTTGGTACAAATATGTAGGGACAGAAGGACAGGTCATCGGAATTGATCGCTTCGGCGCATCTGCTCCTGGAGACTTCCTCTTGAAAGAATATGGCATGTCTATTGAGAACGTTTTAGCGACAGTCAAGCAACTCGGGTAATCAGTTCCGGAAAAACGGGTCCGATCTTATGACGGACTCGTTTTTCATCTATTATCATCTATGCAAACAATTGGAATTATAGTATAGTAAAAAGCGACGTTTTAAGTTAGAGGAGGAAGCAACTTGGCTACATGGATTTGGATTTTAATTGCCCTTCTTTGCTTGGTAGCAGGTGTCGCCCTTGGTTTCTATATCGCTCGTCGATACATGATGAACTACTTGGAGCAAAACCCACCAATCAACGAAGATATGATTAAGACATTGATGATGCAAATGGGTCAAAAGCCATCACAAAAGAAAGTCAACCAAGTGATGCGTTCGATGAGTGGTTCAATGAAATCACCTAAAAAATAAGCTGTACGAAAAGGGGGCCAAATGGTCTCCTTTTTATTTGCTATTTTTTAGAAAGAGAACTAATCTAAAATGTGAGACTATTTCAAATAATCGCAGGATTTAAAAAAGGGGGGAGACTTGAATGGGAGTCTTCAGGAAACTCGGTTGGTTTTTCCGCCGGGAATGGAAAGCATATAGTCTTGGGGTCATCTGTTTGATTTTTGTGGCGGGGTTAGAACTCATTCCACCGAAGATCATCGGAACGACAGTCAATGGTCTGAGTGAGGGAAGCTTGACGAAAAATGATTTGATTCGTCTAGCCGGAACGTTGTTACTCATCGGGGTCGCGACGTATTTCATTCGTTATTTTTGGCGTTTTCATATCTTTGGTGCATCGATTCGTCTCGGTCGCTTGTTACGCAGTCAACTGTATGGTCATTTTTCAGATTTGGATCAATCGTTCTATAAGAAATACCGGAGCGGGGATTTAATGGCACATGCGACGAACGATGTACAAGCCGTCTCGATGACAGCAGGTGCCGGTATTCTGACGCTCGTTGACTCGGTGACGATGGGGAGTTTCGTCATCATCACGATGGTCACGACGATCAGTTGGAAGTTGACGCTCGTGTCCCTTCTGCCGATGCCGCTGATGGTCTATTTGACGTCACGCTACGGTAAGATGTTACATTCGCGTTTTCATGATGCGCAGGAAGCCTTCTCGGATTTGAACGACAAGGTTGCAGAGAGTATCAGTGGTGTCCGGGTTTTGAAAGCGACAGGCGAAGTCGAGTCTGATGTACAGACGTTTACGGATCTGTCCGACGACGTCGTTCAAAAAAACCGACGTGTGGCCAAAATCGATGCTTTGTTTGATCCGACGATCTTCGGATTAGTCGGTCTATCGTACATCATCGCAGTCGGATACGGGGCGTATCTGTTACAGCAAGGCGAAATCCGGATCGGTGACATCGTCTCATTCACTACATATCTAGGTTTATTGACATGGCCGATGCTCGCTTTCGGCTGGTTGTTCAACATCGTCGAACGTGGTCGTGCTTCCTATGACCGAATCGAGCGGATGCTTGCGATCGAACCGGAAATCAAAGATGCAAAGGAAGCAGCGACAAGCGTTTCGTCACCAGAGCTTCATGTCGGAATTGAACGTTTCTTCTATGACACACAACCGGTCCTTCAAGACATCGATGTGACGTTGAAGCCCGGCAAGTCGCTCGGCATCGTCGGGAAGACCGGTGCCGGAAAATCAACGTTCGTTCGCTTGTTATCGCGTGAGTACGATGTGAAACAAGGAGCGATCACGATCGGTGGACGGGATATCAAACAATTGACGCGGGAGACCGTCCGCCGTCAAGTAGCGGTCGTTCCCCAGGATCATTTCTTGTTCTCCGCTTCGATTGCGGATAATATTGCTTTTGCGAAACCGGACGCGTCCATGGAAGAGATCATGGAAGCGGCGCGTATCGCAGCGGTCCATGAGGATATCCTCGGTTTCAAGGATGGTTATGCAACGATGGTCGGGGAACGTGGGGTGACGTTATCCGGGGGGCAAAAACAACGGATTTCGATTGCTCGGGCGTTATTAGCGGACTGTCCGATTTTAGTACTCGATGATGCACTCTCTGCGGTTGATGCCAAGACCGAGGAAGCAATCATTCATCACTTCCGCACGGCTGATCATGACCAGGCGCAGATCATCGTAGCTCACCGCCTGTCCGCGGTATCGCATACCGATGAAATCATCGTCCTTGAAGACGGTCGGATCATCGAGCGGGGAACACATGAGCAATTGCTCACGCACGACGGTTGGTACAAAGAGACCTACGACCGTCAACAGCTGGAATCACTCGTCGAACAAGGAGGGCGTTCCGAATGAATCATGATATCAATGAAAAAGCCGTCCTGAAACGATTGCTTGATTTCGTCAAACCCTTTAAGAAGCAGGTCAGTATCGCTTTCGTCCTGCTGTTCATCACGACAGCAGCCAAACTCGGCGGACCGTATCTCGTCAAGATTTTCATTGATGAATACGTCGCACCCGGTACATACCCGGTCCAGGAAGTGGCACTGCTGTTTACGGCGTATTTGTTACTGCATACGACAGGGATCATCGTCGACTATCTGCAGGCATTCGAGTTCCAAAAGATTGCCCTGCAAGTCATTCAACGTTTACGCATCGATGTGTTCCGTCACGTCATGCATCTGCGTCTTGCCTATTTTGACCGGACGCCTGCCGGGGTACTTGTTTCCCGGATCACGAACGATACGGAAGCGATCAAGGAACTCTATATCGGTGTCCTGTCGACATTCGTCCAAAGTGGGGTCCAGTTGATCGGGACGTATATCTTCCTCTATCTACTAGAGCCGCAACTCGCGACGATTGCATTACTGTTGTTACCACTGTTTTATTTCATCATTTGGATTTACCGGAAGTATTCGACGAAATATTACGCGGAAGTCCGCGATTTACTATCCAAAATCAATGCCCAACTCAATGAATCGATCAACGGGATGGCGATCATCCAGCAGTTCCGCCAAGAAAAACGGTTGATGGCAGAATTTGAAGAGACGAACGTTGCCCACCAGACCGGGCGCTATAAGAACCTGAAGCTCGATAGCTGGCTGCTACGGCCGATCATCGAATTGTTACTGGCAGTCTCGATTGCGACACTTGTGACGTATTTCGGTATCTTATCGTTCTCGCAAACGGTCCAAGTCGGTGTCGTCTATGCCTTCATCAGTTACATGGAGCGGATCTTCCAACCGGTCCAGCAAATCATGCAACGTCTGTCTGAGTTCCAACAGGCTGTCGTTTCAGCAGACCGCGTCTTTAAGGTCCTTGATACGGATGAGCCAGAACCGACGAAACAACTCGAAGGGGATGCGCGTGTCTCGGAAGGACATATCGTCTTTGACGACGTCCGTTTTAGTTATGACGGCGAGAAGGATGTCCTGAAAGGGATTTCGTTTGAAGCGAAAAAAGGACAGACGATTGCCCTGGTCGGTCATACCGGAAGCGGGAAAAGTTCGATCATCAATATCCTGATGCGCTTTTACGCCTATCAATCAGGTCGGATTTTAATTGATGGTCAACCACTCGAACAGTTATCAGAAGAAGAACTACGGCAACACGTCGGACTCGTCCTGCAGGATTCATTCCTGTTCACGGGAACGGTCGCGGACAATATTCGGTTATTCGATAGTTCGATCTCCTTTGACCGGGTCGAAGCGGCAGCGAAGTTCGTACAAGCCGACGGATTCATCAATCAACTCGATCATCAATACGATAGTCCGGTCGCGGAGCGGGGCGCGACGTTTTCTGCCGGTGAGCGGCAGTTGATCTCGTTTGCGCGCACGATGGCACGGGACCCGAAAATCCTGATTCTCGATGAAGCGACCAGTTCAATTGATACGGAGACAGAAGAAAAAGTACAGGTCGCACTCGAACGTATGCGTCAAGGACGGACGACGATTGCGATCGCCCATCGACTGTCGACGATCCAAGATGCCGATTTGATTCTTGTTCTCCATCAAGGGGAAGTGATTGAGCAAGGAAATCACCAGGAATTGATTGCACAAGACGGACTCTATAAGAAGATGTACCAGTTGCAGTCCGGTCATGTCACGGTCTCGTAAAAAATGAACATAAAAAAAGCCTGCCAGGCGGTCTCGCCCGGCAGGTTGTTTGTTTGGATTAGTAGACTGTAACTGTGACGTTTTGGCGACCCCAGTTGAGTGCTTCTTGTTGTGAACCAACGAGAAGGTCAAGTTTGTTGCCTTGGATTGCGCCACCACGGTCGAGTACGATTGCTTCACCGATGCCTTCGATATGCATGCGCGTACCGATTGGGTATTGTGACGATGCTGCTACGATACGCATACCATTGTACGTGATCGTGTTCGTAACGTCATATCCGCTTGCTGTCAATGCGCGACCGTTGTAAAGCTGGCTACCGTTGCTTGATGGGTCGTTCGTGTAAGCACTGACGTTCATCGTTACTTTTGTGCCTGATTTTGCAGGTGTTGATTGTTTTGTGGCAGTAGCTGGTTTAGCTGCTGCTTTTGGAGCTGGCTTCGCAGCTGGTTTAGCAGCTGGCTGTGCTGCTGGTGCTTTCGCTACGCTACCGAGTGTTGTATACGCACTGTGTACGTAACGTGTTTTACCGTTGATTGTAGTTTTGATCCATGCACCGACTTTACCTTCTACGTTGACTTTTTCGCCTTTGTAGAGGTTACCGACATCTTTCGAGCTTGTCGTTGGTTGTGTGCGGACGTTTAGTACTGCCGTAGTAACTGTCGCTTTTTTAAAGTCGAATGAGCCTGCTGCAGACGTATACGCGCCGTGGACATAACGTTTTTGACCGTTAACTGTTGTTTTGATCCATGCGCCAGAACGTCCTTCGACATTTAATGTTTGACCTTTATATACATTGCCTACGTCTGCTGAAGCAGTTGTAGGTGCTGTGCGTACGTTGAGTACTGGTGTATTTACTGTTACCGTTTCTGAGGCAGCCTCTGTCTCTTGGGCAAATCCTACTGATAGAGCTGTTGCTGCAAGACCGGCAGCGAAAACTGCTTTTTTCATTATTGATGTCCTCCTGACATATGCTGTGTTTACTGTTCCTACTTTACACGGCAAAACTGACCTGTGCGTTTACAGGTCAATGTCATTCGAGTTACAAACCGGGCTTGTATGACAACAAGATTGCAAAAGAGCAGTTTTTGTCATCGATAGGACATGCTGATTATGAAAAACGGACGTTTATAGGTCTTTTGAATTACTTCCGCTGAAAGATTCGCACAATTCAACAGAAAAAAGTATTAAAAATAGAAACTATGTCATCCTTCTATCGTCTAGTGACGAAAAAGTGAAACGGAAGATATTCAAATCAATATGAATCAAGAACTCCTTTTGAGCGGCACTTTCAATCGTCTATCGATAGGGTATCTTCAAGCGGTTCGGTTTCATCGGCGTATAATTAAGGGAGATCGTCCAGTAGATAGAAGGAACAGAACCTGACTAAGAACGGAAGAGCGCGGACGTAAAGCATCTCCATCGGAATCAAGAACACTAAAAAGGTCAGCACTCACATTTGAATGCTGACCGGATGATTAATTATGATAAAAGCGGTTCATTGGAAGTATGAAGCGTGTAGTTTTGGACCGTACGTGAATATTCTAAAAGTAGGATATCAAGTTCATGACTGAGTTGAAGAACACGTGGGGAGGTGAAGCTGGACTGATCGGCTTGATGATAGAGTTCGCTACGTTTGGCTTCAATCGCTAACGTCAATAGTTGTTGTGTCGTCATAGCAGTCTCCCTTACATTGGTGTCGTATCCATATTCTAGCAAGTCCATTTACGAGGCGCAACGAGATTTCAGTAAAATCGATGAAATGTAATTTTTTTGTAATTTTGGCGGACACGAATCTTTTGCAACTTTCTGTGAGATAATAGGTGCTAAATGCAGAGGAGTTTGGCAAAATAGAGGAGGAACTTCTTCTATAGTAGTAAAGAAAGGGGATGCTCATATGGAGCTCTCATTATGGTTAGCGTTCGGAGCCGGTCTGTTATCCTTCGTCTCTCCGTGTACGTTGCCGCTGTATCCTGTATTTCTCTCGTACATTACAGGTGTATCGGTGACGGATTTGAAGGAACGAGGAGTCCGGGAAAAACGTTCCCTGTTTCACACGTTAGCGTTCCTCGTTGGATTTGCGATGGTCTTTGCGGTCCTCGGACTCTCGACATCCTTGTTCGCAGATGTCTTCATCACGTATCGGGATACATTGCGGATGGTCGGAGCACTCGTCATCTTCGTATTTGGTGTCGTGCTCGTCGGCTTATGGCAACCGACGTTCTTGATGCGTGAAAAGAAACTGAACCTCGGGGAACGAAAAGGGGGGTACGTCGGAACGGTGCTTGTCGGCATCGGTTTTGCGGCCGGTTGGACACCGTGTACAGGACCGATTCTCGCAGGAGTCATCGGATTAGCTGCGACCAATCCGAGTCAAGGTATGTTTTACATGCTCGCCTATGTGCTCGGCTTCTCGATTCCGTTTTTGGTGATGGCGTTTTTCGTCGGTCGTTCACGTTTGTTCGTACAGTATAGTCTGAAATTAACGAAATTCGGTGGAGCTTTGATGATGGTCTTCGGTGTCATGCTGTATTTTGATGGACTCAGCAAATTCGCGGCATGGATGAGCGACATCGTCGGATTCACAGGATTTTAATCAAGGAAGTGATCGGATGATTTGGATATCAACTGGGGTAGCGCTCGTCATGGGCTTGCTGATCAGCTTCATTCGTGTGAAGGCATCGGCCAAACCGACGAATGCTAAAAAAATCTTGATTCCGCCGTTTGCGATGTCGACGGGGATGCTGCAGTTTTTATATCCGGCATCCCGTCTGACGTGGACGGAAGTAGCCGAAGCGTTGCTCGTCGGAGCCATCTTCAGTATCTTTTTAATCAAGACGTCCAATTTTTATGAAGCAGAAGGACAGATTTACCTGCAACGTTCAAAAGCATTTTTCATCGTTTTATTTGGTATTCTGTTCATTCGGACGGTTGCAAAATTCTTCATCGGAGGTCAGATTGACATCTTCGAGACAGGCGGAATCTTTTATCTCGTCGCCTTCGGAATGATTGCTCCGTGGCGCTTCGCGATGTATCTGAAATACAAACGGGTGAAGGCGGGCACAGTGCCAGTCGCACATTTACCTCATTAAAAAAACCGCTGAAGGCGACTTCGGCGGTTTTTTCGTACATCCTTCAGTTTTGGAAATATAATGCGTAGTCTCGCCAGTCGATGGCGTGCTCCGTCAGTGCTTTTTTCAAAAATTTATGATCGCGTTTCGGCGTAGCGGAAATGTATCCTTTGACGACCAGTTCAGATGTCATCTCGGACGCCTGCTCCTCAAGTGCGAACTGTCCGATCCGTCCGGCGATCTTCCGGCGTGCAACATCACGAAATGCCGATGGAACCGGCATGACGAGTGCGTTCAATAACTCCATCGTCTCATCCGTCCAAAGATGTCGTGTCTGGTCGATGTACTCATCTTCCCAGTCCATCATCGATTTACCGTCTTCTTTCGGTAACTTCTTGAGGAACTTCCGGAACATGAAAAATCCGCCGATTGCCATGAGTGTAATCATGATAAAGCCCCAGAGCAGAATCCCGTTCATGAACCATTCCATGCGCGTCTCATCCCCCTTTCACATCAAATATAGATTAGCATAAATCAGGTGGACGTGCTATGATGAATGACGGAGAAAGTGAGGCGAAAGAATGCTGCAACCATATGTACAATTGGACGAAACCGGACAGCCCCGTAAAGGTGTCTTACCTGAAACAGCGGACGGTCGGGTCGTTGAATTCTATTATGATACAAAAGGTGAAGCGATCACCGTCATCTTCGTTACCGTTCCGGCAGAAGATGCGAGCCGGAAGCGTGCGTTTACGGTCGGAAAAACGTTCAAGACGGTCTCGACGCTTGAAGACTTCACATTACTTCACTATGAATGGGCAAATGACCAGATTCTCGCGACACTCGAGATGTTCGCAGACGGGTCGAAACGTCAGATTGACGCTTCGAGATTGCTCGACTATTAAAAAAGAAGGAGATGCGGATTGCCGCGTCTCCTTCTTTTGATGTTCAGGAAATATGAAGTCGGATGACCTCGTCATGCAGTTCAACCTGACCACCGATCGGGAATGTAAACAAGGGACTCGTATGTCCGAAGTCGACATTCGCAAGGATGGGTGCTTGCTCTAGGGATGGATAGAGCGAGATCAGATAACGCAGATGCTCTTCCGTCATTTTCGTTGCGAGTTGGAACCGTCCGAAGACGAGACCCCGAATCGTTTCGGCGCCTGGTTGTGCCATCAACGAGGCAAAATCACGGGCGAACGTCGCTGGATGGACTTCGTAATCGTCCTCGAGGAATAGGATCGCATCCCGTAAGTCCGGAAAATGCGGTGTGCCTTGCAGGAGGTTCAACGTACAAAGATTTCCACCAAGCAGACGACCGCTTGCTTGCCCCGGCGATAAGAGAAGTGGTCCTTTATTCGGTAACGTGATGACGTGTCCACGATCGGTATCACGCCAATGCACGGACGGCTTAATCGTAACGGGATCTGTTCCGAACAGGACTTGTTTAAAGTAATCGATCGTATAGGCATCACGATCCCGGAAAGCGCGTAACATCGGTCCAGAGTACGTCACTAATCCGGTATTCGTCAGAATGGCATGACTGAGTGCTGTAATATCGGAGAAGCCACAAAGGATTTTCGGATGTGTCCGAATCAATTCATAGTCAAGTAAGTCGACGAGTTCATTCGTACTGAAGCCACCACGAACGCACAGAATCGCATCGACGCTTGGATCAGCGAATGCAGCGTGGAGGTCCGCGACGCGTAACTCAGGATCACTGGAACCGAATGGATTGACGGCACGCGCATGTTGACTGATCGAGACACGTAATCCGAGTGATTCGAGCGTTTGGATCGCACCATCGATGATCTTCATCTCGACCGTCGATAGGCTTGAGGCAGGTGCTATTAAGCGGACATGGGAACCATCCGTCAGCTTCTTCGGCGTTAACGTCGGAAGCTGGGCAGCGATGATCTCAATACGATTACCGAATGGATCCGCTGTGAAGAAACGACGACGTGGCGCAAGTCGCGTATCAAGTTCGACCGGGTATCCTGCTGCTTTTAGACGGTCACTTAACGCTTCAAATGCGGTGACGGTTAATCCGGGATGGGCTTTTTTAGCAGGAGAGAATGGATCCTCGATACCAAGGTGAATCGCTGCACCATGATCTTCGAACCAGACACCGCCGCTCGCTTGAACACCGGTGGGTTTAGCGACTTCCTTCATATGTAAAAGCCCGGCATAAAATGCACGGGCACGCTCTTCTTCGTTTTTCGGCATGGCAAGCTGGACATGATCTAACATAGACACACTTCCTTTACGAATGAGATTCAAGCAACGAATTGCGTGATCCGCTTTAATTCACGTTCAACAAGATTCAGGTAGAAAGCACCTTCGATTCGAAGATCGAGAGACTGGGCGATCTCATACAAATTCGTTCGGAGTGCTGCAAGGTAAGAGGCCTCCTCGCCGAGTGACTGACGGTGAGCAAATGCGTAGTGTGCGAGCAGGAACTGCAGATAACCGCGATCCGTCAGGAAAGGAATGAGTTTTTTCTTCTCTTCCATTGACCAGGTATAGTTCGTGTCGTAGTACATCTTCGCATACAAATGATACGGTTCATCTCCGCCAGTAAAGAGGGGTTCGCCACGTTTGACTTCTTCGATCAACCGTTCACTCCAATCAAAGCGTTCTTTTTTACGACTGAGAAATAGCGGTAGGATATATGGGTGTGCCTGATCCGGCATCCGTGAACAACCCCGCTCATGCCGAAGTGCTGCATAGAGAAGCAATGCGCGATCTTCAAATCCACGCTCGATCGCGTACGTCATCCGACTAAACGCTTCACAGGATGGGCAGTCACTCAGTTCGTCACTCGGGGCATCGACCCATTCCGAGAGATAATGATCGGCTTGTTCTTCATCACCAAGTTTGCTGTAGACCATGAAGCTGATATAGTCACGCGTCCGCGAAAACCCATGTGCGTCACAGAAGTCGATGAAACGGTCAAGATCTTCTTCAAGCAGTGAGACCGTTACGTCTTCTTGTTCTGCCATATAGATCAAATAGGACTTGTAGTTCCAGTACAGATCAAGTTCTTGTTTTTTAGTCAGTGTCATCTCGTCTTTCCGGATCCATTCCATTAAAAGGGTGAAGGATACGAGGAATGAGCGGAAATGTCCCAAATCGAATTGATTTTGTGAAAACGTCCATAAGGAGAGGAAGCGGAGTGAATCATCAGCTGTTTCCTCAAAGATGGCCCATAAGGCCTCGCCGCGTGTGACGGAGGGTTGTTCTTCCTTCAGGCGAAGATATAAGAGATGGAGTTCTTCTTGAGGGTTCATCTGTACCCCTCCTTTCTTATATAAGTATACCACGAGCGATTCGAGAAATCGCAATTGAGCGAACGGAGCACAAAAAAATGATTCCAATCGGCTCAATCGCGATTCGGAATCATTTCGAGTATTTGTACAGGAGTGTCTTTTGTCGGATGTAGCAAATCATTTACAGTATAGCCGTTGAGTACTTGATGGAACGCTGCTATAGCATCATCGAAAGCATCTCGCGCCGGATTGAGCGAAGGAACTTCGTGAATACCTTCTTGCGGATCGAGAAAATGAACGGTTGGTTCAAACAGTTGTACGACGTCACCGATATGAATTGCATCCGGAGGACCTGCTAAACGGAACCCTCCTCCACGACCACGGACAGAATCAATCAAACCACTCTGACCTAAACGATAGACTACTTTCATTAAATGATTCTTAGAAATGTCGTAACAATCCGCTACTTCCTGGATTCGGACTAAACGATCAGGGTGGGCTGCTGCGAACAGCAGGGACCGGATCGCATAATCCGTATAACGTGTCATGCGCATTTACATCACCTACTTAACACAAATATTAGGGGGCGTCGCAAGCTTTTACAACTATCAATGTGCAAAATATAAGATGCATTTTACGGATTGTTTTTACGGATGGATTACCGCATAATGGACGGTGAAAGGTAGGTTAAAGTATGCATTTCGATCAGGCATTACACCTCTTGCAACAGCTCGGTCCATCGATGGAGCAAAAGGGTTTGCGGATCGCGACGCGCTTCTATGACTCGCTTGAGGCGACGTACGAAGAAGAACTGCGCGCGCTTCGGGAAGCGGGGGCTCAGTACGGAAGTCGTGAACTCCGGATTTTACGTTTGCATCAATTATTGAACCAGGTTACCAATCAGCATGAATCGAGTGAACTGTTTAAATTGATTTTACTAAATGAAATCGATCAGACGAAATCGTTTCTATTGACGTACCCGGATATCATTAGTCGTGAAATCCTACAAGCCATCCAGATCGAATATGCAATCGAAGAAAGTTCGCCTTTGTTACAAGCGTGGGCGATCGTCCACCATCAACTCGTCGATACGTGCCGTCATTTTTGCAAGTACCGTCATACGGAAAATTGGCGACAGCAGGACATTCTGTTGATTGCGGAAAATCATCATCTTGGTTCCGTCATCGATGAAGCCCGGCATGCACTTCTTAGCGGTCGGAAGACGACACTTCTGCATGTCTCGGCTGAGGAACTGGCGGACCGAATGCTTTCGAATGTCCTGTCCCTGACGACAAAAGGGATGATTCTTCATCAAATGCAACAAGAAGGTTGGGAGCAACAGATGCATGAGTTTCTGACGATGATCACGGTGAACGATCCGATCGTCTTTGTCAGTGGTTCGACGAACTTCATTGAAGAAATTCAGCAACGACTTGATCCGTTACCCGTTCTGTTCGGTCCGTTCGTAGCGGCAAACCAATTACCTTCTTAACGAGAAAAGCGACGTGTAACGTTCTGACGGAAGTCGGAGCATTACACATCGCTTTTTTTAAGCGGATTTCGTCATTCGTTTTGCCCGCTGGATGGAACGGTCAAGTGCAAGGTAAACCCCACCCGAGACACAGCAGAGGAGCCCGACGAACGCTAAGGCGAAGTCACCTTTTCCGGTATCGAGGAACAGCGATCCGAGCAGTGGTGCGGTGACGCCACCAATCAACCACTGCAGACTCGCAGCCCCGTTATACGTACCTCGTAGATGTTCCGGTGCAATCAAGGCGATGAACGTCATCTGGACAGGTGACATGATCATCTCACCAAGCGTATAGAATGCATAGATTGCAAGTAAAATCGTCACGAGCACGACATAGTTAGTTCCAAGTGAGAACAGATAAGACGGCACGAATGCAAGGAAAATCATCCCGATTCCAAAGATGGAAGCGCCGAGCAACATGACTTTTCCGAATGCCTTACCAGATAAGCGAGCAGCGATCGGGAACTGGAACAAGACGACCATGATCCCGTTCAGTGCCATCAAATAAGGGAACGGATTTTGTTTCGTTGGTAAACCTGGTAATGCTTCCTTCAAGAAAACCGGTAACATGCTCTCGACGAGGGCAAACCCCATCGAGATGAAGACACCCGCACCGATGAAGATCAGGAAGACATGATCCTTGCGCAACACGGTCAGCGGTGACAGTTTGACTTCGTCCACCTTTTCAATATACTCCGGTTTTGTCTCTTCGATGAAGAAATAAAGGACCATACCATATAGGAAAAAGACGAAGGCGGCGGAATAGAAGATGAGAGAACGGTCGATGAACAAGACGGCACTTCCGAGAAGTGGACCGAATGCCGCCCCGACGTTATGCCCCATCCGGAGCAGACCGAACGATTCGTTCAACCGTTCCGGTGGTGTGACGTCAGCGACCATCGCGCTTGCTGCCGGATGGAACAGGGAACTCGACAGACCGAGCATCGCGTTCAGGATGAGCAGTGGCCAGAAGGAATCGGCGAACGAGAAACCGATTAAGGCGATGACGTCACCGATGATCGAGAGGACCATCAGTGGTTTTCGACCGAACTTATCGGCGAAGTGACCACCGAGGACGGCGCCGACGAGTGACATGATCGGTCCGGTCGCCATGATGACACCAACCAAGAAATAGGAATCGAGTCGATCCGCATAATACAAAACTAAAAATGGTGCAATCATGAACATCATGATTCCCGTGATCGTTTCCCCGACGAACCGGATCCAGATGTTGCGATCAAGCTGTTTGAGTGCGTTAAACATAGTGAAAACCCCTTATATTTCCGTTTTTAGACAATAGAAAAGACGGATACGCACAAATATGGGCATACCCGTCCAAATATAAGAGGGCAGCATGTACGTATACGCATACGCACACCCTGCTTAATTAAAAATTAAACGATTGGGTGACGTACAGTTGTAACCGATACAAAAACAGTGTGGACAGATGTCCGAGCTTGATGGAATAGCATTGTACGTCTCCTCCTTCTGTAATAGTGAACTTCCTAGTCATCGTAATGAAAAATAGCTTGATTTGTCAACTATTAATCTGAAAATTAAGTCAATGATGTGAAATGGACGAGACTCCGAAAATTCGGTATGATAGACTAGTTGCGAAAAAGATTGATCGGACTTTTGAATATATCGGTGAAAGGAATTACCATACATGACAAACATTCTACAAACGGAAGTCGAAAAACGTCGGATTTTCGGCATCATTTCCCACCCGGATGCGGGTAAAACGACATTAACTGAAAAATTCCTTCTGCACGGAGGAGCGATCCGTGAGGCAGGATCCGTCAAAGCACGGAAAAACTCGAAATTTGCGAAATCCGACTGGATGGAAATTGAAAAACAACGGGGCATCTCTGTTACGTCTTCCGTCATGCAGTTCGAATATGACAAAAAAATCGTCTCGATCATGGATACACCGGGTCACTCGGACTTCGGTGAAGATACGTACCGGATCCTGACGGCGGTTGACTCAGCGATCATGGTCATCGATGCGGCGAAAGGGATCGAGTCACAAACGAAGAAACTGTTCCAGGTCTGCCGGATGCGCGGTATTCCAATCTTTACCTTTATCAACAAGATGGACCGTCAATCACGTGATCCACTTGAATTGATGGAAGAACTCGAAGAAGTGCTCGGCATTCCGTCGGTTGCTGTGACGTGGCCAGCTGGATCAGGTCAACAGTTCGAAGGGGTCTACGACCGCGTCAAAGGACAATTCCATTGCTTCAAGAACGATCGGAAAACGATCGAACTCGGCGAAGAAGGTCTCGCGAACGAAGAACTCGCGACGACGATCAACTCGGAAATGTACGAGACGTTGATGGATGAAGTCGACTTACTCGACGGTGCCGGAAACGAATACGATGAAGAATTGATCGCAAAAGGCGAATTGACTCCGGTCTTCTTCGGATCAGCCCTCGTCGATTTCGGTGTCACACCACTCCTTGAACATTACTTGAACCTGTCTCCTTCGCCGACACCACGTGAGTCGAACAAAGGGAAGGTCGAACCGGCGCAAGACTTCTTCAGTGGTTTCGTCTTCAAGATTCAAGCGAACATGAATCCGAACCACCGCGACCGGATTGCGTTCGTCCGGATTTGTACCGGTAAGTTCGACCGTGGGATGGACGTCGTCCTGACACGGACAGGGAAGAAAATGAAACTGTCGCAATCGACCCAATTCATGGCGGATGAGCGGGAGACAGTCAACGAAGCCTTCGCAGGTGACGTCATCGGATTGTACGATTCAGGCAACTATCAAATCGGTGATACGATCACAAACGGTGATCCATCATTGCAATACGAAGCACTCCCAACGTTCGCACCGGAACTCTTTTTGAAAGTCTATACGAAAAACGCCCTCAAGTCGAAACAGTTCCAAAAAGGTGTCGAGCAGCTCGCGCAAGAAGGTGCAATCCAGGTCTACAAGACGGAATACAACGAAATCATCCTTGGAGCGATCGGTCAACTCCAATTCGAAGTCTTCGAGCACCGGCTCAAAGGTGAGTATGGCGTGGATATCCTCAAGGATGCGGCGAACTTCCAGGTTGCGAAGTGGATTAAGCCGGCAGAAGTCGCTGCTGTCAAACAATTGACGGATTCACGGACGGTTCTGGTATATGACCGCTGGGAAAATGCCGTCTTGTTATTCGCGAATGATTTCGTCTACGAACGGTTCGTTCAGAAAAACGAAGGAACGATCACATTGGTCGATTCACCGCAACAACTGTAAGTTTTTGACGGACTACTTTTCGAAGTGGTCCGTTTTTCGTTCCTGAATTCTCGTTTGATGCTGAGCGAACGAGGGTAAAAAAAGAGCGTGTTTGAATTCATATGAAAAAGGACGGTGTCATGTGATGGCGAAACGGTTTGTTGGGGTCTATCAGGACCAATCGAGTCTGGAACGAAAAATGGAGGAATTGAAGCAACAGGGGCATCATGATTCGGA
Source organism: Exiguobacterium sp. TDN 0502 (assembly GCF_050846835.1). Taxonomy (NCBI): domain Bacteria; kingdom Bacillati; phylum Bacillota; class Bacilli; order Caryophanales; genus Exiguobacterium; species Exiguobacterium sp. TDN 0502. The sequence continues at coordinate 41,161 of NZ_JBOZGJ010000004.1, forward strand.
TTTTTCCGTCGTCGGGCGCGACGATGCGGCAGATGAAGCATCTGGTGCAAGTTGGATTGATCAGATTAAATCAAAATTCTCTCATGAACCGCCACTCCGGGAGTCATTAGAGCGGATTGGCCATTCGGATGATGAGGCAGAACGGCACTACGCGGAAGTCGAGCGGGGCGGTCTGGCATTGTTCGTCAAGGATCAAGATCACGACCATGATCACGACCACCATCATGACCATGAGCATCATCATAATCATAATCACGACCACCATCATGACCATGAGCATCATCATAATCATAATCATGACCACGATCATCGGCATGATGACAATAAAGTCGAAAATCCGGGACATAACGCATACGAAACGGATCACAACGGGGATGTTGAGAAGAGTGACCGGGCGAAATGGAAAGCGGACGATATCGACTGAAACAATAAGTGAAGGCGTCGGAAGCGGCGCACTTCACTTTTTTTGTATTGCAAAAGCATGAAGTGAGTGGGGAAATCATCAAGGTGCTATACTAAAAGCATCGAAGAGGTGATAAGACATGAAAAAAATAGTGACAGCTCTAGCAGGGATCGGTCTTGCCAGTGCGTGGTTCATCAACCGGTACCCGGTGTTCGGTAAACGACCAAGCCAAGCGGAGCGAGGGAGTTTTGAGCGATCAGACCGTTTTATCGATGGGAAATTCAAAAATGAGACGGATTTCCAGTTGAAGATGGAATGGGACTCGATGAAAAGTATTTTAAAGGACTACGGAAGAAATATTCCGAATCTGCGTCCCGCCAAAGCATTACCGACGCTTCCGTACCAACGACGGCAAGACGATAGTGAAGCGCCGCGTGTCACATGGTTTGGACATTCGGCGTTTTTACTCGAACTTGATGGGCAAACGATTTTCTTTGACCCAATGCTCGGTCGCGCACCGTCCCCATTCCCGAAACTCGGAGCAGGGCGTTTTCAAACGACACGGACACTTGATCTCGAACGGCTTCCTTTCATCGATACCGTCGTTTATTCGCATGATCATTACGATCATCTCGACTATCCGTCGGTTCTCGCCTTGAAAAATCGAGTCGGTCGCTTCATCGTACCGCTCGGTGTCAGCAGTCGTCTCAGAGGATGGGGCGTAGCAGCGGACCGAATCACGGAACTCGACTGGCATGAATCGACACAAGTCGGTGGTATCAAACTGACAGCGGCTCCGTCACGCCATTATTCAGGACGAAATGGTCTCGATCAGTTTTCGACGCTGTGGGCGTCATGGGTCATCGAAGGCTCGCAAAAAGTCTTCTTTAGTGGCGATAGTGGATATGGTCCACACTTCAAATCGATTGGCGAACAATATGGTCCGTTTGACCTGACAATGATGGAATGTGGGCAGTATGATGTCCGGTGGTCGAATTCACATATGTTACCGGAACAGACGGTTCAAGCACATCGTGACGTCAAAGGTCGCGTTTTGATGCCGATTCACTGGTCCGCTTTCATTCTCGCGTTTCATGCGTGGTTTGAACCAGTCGAACGGTTGCTCAAGGAAGCGAAACGCGATGAGATCCCGGTTCTGACACCCATGATCGGAGAGAGTGTGACACCCGAGAGCACGACACGAAAATGGTGGCGGGAAGTGCGTTAAGAGAGCTTTTTGTTTGAAGGTATAATAACAGCCTTTCCGAATCATCTCGGAAAGGCTGTTTTTAGCTAAATGAACAGACGATCTGTTCATCCTCGACCCCTACAGAACAAGGGAAGATCCGGCAGGATCACGTATGCGAGTTGCCGCGGTTTACTTCCCGTCTAAGGAAAGCGAGGATGATGACATCGTCCGGTCGTACAATATCATTTAGCTCGCCAATCGATCCGCTTGTTTTGCGCGACGGGAACGTACTTTTTCGATGATCTCGAAACCGAGCACAAGCATCGTTCCGACGAGCAACCCATTACTGAGGAACGGACGAAGCGTCAAAGGTAGGACTTCCGCGATGACGGTCGATTGCAACAAGATACTGATGCCGATGACGGCACTGATTGCAAACGCATGGCGGCGACGACTGTTCTCCATGTTACTTTCCACTGACTGCCAGGCAATCAGGAACATATGCGGCAATGTCGCAAGCAATGCGGCACTCGCGACGCTACGCGGTAATGTCGCGATGATCCCGATCAAGCTTGGGAAGAAACCAATCAACGCGATGACGAGTGAGGCAATCAAGAACGGGCGACGTTTTCGGCTATCGGTTTGCGCGATGAACCCACTCGTGATCGGTAAAGGCACGGGAACGAGCGTCGAGAATGTAGCGGCAAGTAAGTGAATGACCCCTTCGATCGATAATCCTTGATGGAGACGTCCTTGTTTTTGAAGCGTCGCTTCGACGGCACTTAAGGCAGCAATCAAATTGACGACGAGCAAAATCGCGAACGGAATCGCGACAAGAAATGCACTGCCATCAAACTGTGGCCACCCGAAAGGTAACGCTTGCGGTGGGGCAAACAAATTAGACGACGTAGGAAGCGACGGACGGCTGACGAGCCAACCGACGATGATTCCGATCATTAAGGCAAACGGTCGCAAGCGGCTCGGGCCGAATTGACTGAGTCCGAGGACGAGTAAGAACGTGATGATGCCGGCAACGCGAGTCGCTTCAACAGCGAGGACGGCACCGAGCATGACACCTGTTAATTGAATACATAATAAGAGCAAAAACGTTCCGCTGACGAGCGGTGTGAAGACAGGCAATAAGTATTTCGTCCATCCTGTCAGACCAAGGATGATGAGGACGACGCCAGCAATGACGACAGCTGCCATCGCAATCGTAAAGGCTGTTTTTGAATCGACCGGTAAGGCGGCGATGACGACGAAAATACTGACCCATGATCCGGCAGGTCCCGAAACGATCGGAAGCCGGTGGCCGAAAGCGCCATGTAGGAAACAGGCAATCCCGCCTACAAAGAACGACCGTTGGACAAGGGCAGCTGTTTCGACCGAGGAGAGGTCGAACAGACTAGCGACGACGATTGGTAAGGCAATCGTGTTCGCGAGTAAAAAGATGATCCACTGGAAGGTAGAAGTCGTTTGTTTCATGAAAAAGCTCCTTTCTTTCACTTCAGATATTCCTGCATCATAGCATATGATTGATGTTATGATTCATATATCTTTATACATGAAAACATATGAAAGAGATGATGAATATGGATTTACGTCAGTATCGTTATTTTTGTGCGGTCGTTGAGGAACAATCCGTTACGCGAGCGGCAGAGCGCTTACGGATGGCACAACCTGCCTTAACCCAGCAAATCCGGCGGATGGAAGAAGATCTCGGGGTTCGCCTCGTCGAACGAGCAGGGCGCGGGATCCGGATTACGCTAAGCGGCAGCCGTTTATATGAACGGGCGGTTTCCTTGCTACAGTTCGAGCAAGAGACACGGATGGAAGTGAGCGACATTGAAGCCGGACGAACAGGAATTTTGCGGATTGGTGTCAACACGTTATCTGTCAGTCGTTTAGTCGACTGGATCGAACAGATGAAGCGGCGACATCCCGGCATCATCTTGCAAGTCCACCAAGGAGAATCGAGTGCGCTCATCGAACGGTTGAAGGAGCGGTCGCTTGATGCGGCTTTCGTCCGTCTCCCGATTGATGCGCAAGGGATCTCAATCGAATGGATGGAGGAAGAACCGTTTCATCAAGTGTGGCACCCGGATCATCTGACCGCGGATCTGATCATTCCGAGTCAGGAAGGACTTGGTGTCTTTCAGACGTTAAGTCAACGACTCGGTGTCGTATCGCAAGAGACCTGTTCCGACGTTTTGACGCTGATCGGACTTGTCCGCAGTGGACAAGCCGTAACCGTCTTACCTGAAAGTACGTTGCGGGAACTGGATATGACAGGACTGCAACAGACATACCTGTCGGGTGCATCAAGTACGACAGCCTTCGTTTGGTTGACCGAGACGGGACCGACGACACTGACGAAACAATTCATTGAAATCATACAAGAGACAGCAGAATAACCAAATGAATAGGATAGAAAGGAACGATCGTATGAAAACAATTCAAGGCACGTATGGGGAAGCAAAGATTTTCACGGATAACGTCGATGAGATGACGATTAAGCAAGTCACAGCCATGCTAGAGAAACAATTTGCGACAGGCAGTCGTGTCCGGATCATGCCGGATTGTCACGCTGGAAAAGGGTCCGTCATCGGAACGACGATGCATGTGACGGACGAGGTCGTACCGAATCTCGTTGGTATCGATATCGGATGTGGCATGTTATGTACACGACTTGCTGAACAAGAACCAATCGATTATGCGAAACTTGACGCGACGATTCAGCGTCTCGTTCCAAGTGGCATGTCGGTACGCCAGCAAGCCCATCCATTATCAGAACAGGTACCGTTTGATCAAGTGCTTGCACCGTTCAATGAGACACGAGCACGATTATCGATTGGCACACTCGGTGGAGGAAATCATTTCATCGAACTGAATCAGGATGCAGCGGGGCAATTGTATCTCGTGATTCATTCGGGTAGCCGTAATCTTGGTAAGACAATTGCTGAACAGTATCAAGCAGAAGCGGAAACGACGCGTTTCCAGTTTGACGCGGACCAAGTGATCGCGGAATTAAAGCAACAGGGGCGCGAGTCGGATATTCAGGCGACCTTACAGCAGTTGAAAGAACAACGATCTACGTTCAACAAAGACTTAGCATCTGTTTCCGGCGAAGCGATGAAACGCTACCTGCATGATCTTAAGATTGCGCAACGTTACGCGGCACTAAATCGGCAAGCAATGACCGAGGTCATTTTCGAGGCGATGGGGTGGACGATTGCGGATCAGTTCGACACGATCCACAACTACATCGATCTTGACGCAATGATTCTAAGAAAAGGTGCCATTTCTGCGAAAGCAGGCGAGCGGGCAATCATTCCGATGAACATGCGTGACGGCTCCTTGATCGTCGTCGGAAAAGGAAATCCCGATTGGAACTACTCCGCCCCACACGGAGCAGGACGTATCATGTCGCGGTCAAAAGCATTCAAAACAGTTAAACTGGATGCGTTCGAAAAGACGATGACCGATGTCTGGTCAAGCTCAGTCGTCGCATCGACACGTGACGAGTCGCCGTTCGTCTATAAACCGATGGACGAAATCATTCGCAATACGAAAGAAACGGTCGATGTCGTCGAAATCATTAAACCGCTATACAATTTTAAGGCGAAGTGATGAAAGGGGATCATCAATAGGCGAGGGTATTTTATGAACTATAAAGGGATTACGTTGATTCTGTTTTCAAGTGTGTTTTTGATCGCTGGCTGCACGGATGAGGTGGTCACGACGGAACAGAAAAAAAGTAGAAATTAAAACCGCTACTCATACGAATCAGAAGACGAATCAAACGAAACACCACATCTTAAATCCAGTTCAGTATGAAAAGCTGTTCAAGCATATGAATGAACACTTGAAGATGGATCAGTTTCACTTGAAGGCAAGCACGATGGGTACAGACTTCACGATTGTCGACCAATCCTTGAGTTTTGGAAAAAGACGTTGGTTGACTGTTGACGGGACGATTGACATGCCGTCGACACAAGAGGCAGTAAAACAGGTAATCCACGAATCAAAAAACGTTCCCGTTTAAAACGAGAACGTAAAGAGGACACCGCTGATTTGATTAGACCGTTCCATCCGGTAATGTCTCACCTGTCCGGCGAATCGTCGCGCCAAGTTCAGCGGCGATCGCATTGACGGCTTCTGAATCTTCGTTGACTTCACTGATCAAGATGACACCGTAATGGTCAGGATTGATCTGATTCAGCGTCCGGTTGAATAAATCAAACGATTCCCGCTCGTTCTTCTCATCCCGGTTCGCACCGATCAAATAACCAGCAACGGAACCGACGAGCATACCGAACGGACCACCGACGACACCGATCGCCATGCCGATCAATGAGCCTTTGAAGGATTGGTCCTGTTGCGTGAAGTCGATGGCATCGATGAAAGAGAAGCCCTCTGCTTCGTCACGTTTTGCGAGAACCATCTGATCCATCTCGATTTCCTTGATTGCCTCGAGATCCTTAATCATCGCAAAGCCTGTTTTTGCTTTTTCTAAATCACTAAAAATGATTGTCGTAATAACGTGCGTTGCATCGCTTTTATATTTCGCCATAATAAACGCCTCCACAAGAATCGGATATCGTACTACACTTTTTAAGTACCCTGAACATTCTAAATGGAAACGCCTGACTGGAAATATGAGAAAAACAGGACAACAGAATAATTTTCTAATATCGGCAATAAGTAAAACTTATCGAAAGTCTTTTGTTCTTTCAAATTGTAACCGAATCCATATTATACTATGATAGAACTGTACAAGTAAGCGGTATCAGGGGCTTGATGTCGTGAACACTTAAAGGGGGAATTACCATGAAGCAAACAGATGTGTCGCAAGATGTCTTTGGCGCACGCCGTTCGTTTGAAGCAAACGGTAAGAATTATCAGTACTATAGTCTTGAAAAATTGGAAGAACTCGGATTGACGGAAGTCAAACGTCTTCCATACTCGATTCGTGTCCTACTCGAGTCAGTACTTCGTCAACAAGATGGTCGTTCGATCACACGTGAACACGTCGAGAACTTGGCGAAATGGGGAACAGCTCAAGTTTCGAACGATGTCGATGTTCCGTTCAAACCGTCACGCGTCATCCTTCAGGATTTCACAGGTGTTCCAACGGTCGTTGACCTCGCGTCACTTCGTAAAGCGATGCAAGATCTCGGTGGAGACCCATCGGTCATCAACCCAGAAGTACCAGTAGACCTCGTCGTTGACCACTCGGTTCAAGTCGATGCTTACGGTTTTGCTGGTGCACTTGCAGAAAACATGGATCTCGAATTCGAGCGTAACGAAGAGCGTTACAAATTGCTTCGCTGGGCGACTTCGGCATTCGATAACTATCGTGCTGTACCACCCGCGACAGGGATCGTCCACCAAGTTAACCTCGAGTACTTGGCATCTGTCGTCCTTGAAAAGGAAACAGCAGACGGTACAGTTGATGTGTACCCGGATACACTCGTCGGAACAGACTCGCACACGACGATGATCAACGGTCTCGGCGTCCTCGGTTGGGGTGTCGGTGGGATCGAAGCGGAAGCGGGCATGCTCGGACAGCCGTCATTCTTCCCAGTACCTGAAGTCATCGGTGTACGCATCACAGGTGAGATGCACCCAGGAACGACAGCAACAGACGTTGCCCTTCGTGTAACGGAAATGCTCCGTCAAGAGAACGTCGTCGGTAAGTTCGTCGAGTTCTTCGGTCCATCACTCCACTTGATGTCACTTTCTGACCGGGCAACCATCGCAAACATGGCGCCAGAATACGGTGCAACATGTGGATTCTTCCCAGTCGACACAGAGACATTGACGTACCTTCGTCTGACAGGTCGCGATGAAGAATTGATCGAAAAAGTCGAGAACTACTCGAAAGCAAACGGTTTGTTCTACACGCCACAAAACGAAGATCCAACATTCACGAAAACAGTCGAACTCGATCTTTCGACGATCGTTCCTGCCCTTGCTGGACCAAAACGTCCACAAGACCGGATCGATTTGACGGATGTCCATACATCGTTCAAAAAAGCGTTGACGGCTCCACAAGGAAACGCTGGATTCGGACTTGCCAAAGAAGAAGCGGACAAAGTCGCTGTCGTCCAGTTCGAAGACGAAGCAGTTGAAATGCGTACGGGTGACGTGGCAATCGCTGCGATCACGAGCTGTACGAACACATCAAACCCATACGTCATGATCGGTGCGGGACTCGTCGCGAAAAAAGCGATCGAACTCGGTCTTTCGGTTCCGAAATACGTCAAGACATCACTTGCGCCAGGATCGAAGGTCGTTACGGATTACCTCGAGAAATCAGGACTCCAAACGTACCTTGACGAACTCGGCTTCAACACGGTCGGTTACGGCTGTACGACATGTATCGGGAACTCTGGTCCACTCGACCGCGCAGTCGAAGACGCAATCCTTGGTTCAGACTTACTCGTTTCGTCTGTCCTCTCCGGTAACCGTAACTTCGAAGGTCGTGTCCACCCGCTCGTCAAAGCGAACTACTTGGCTTCACCGCCACTTGTCGTCGCGTATGCACTTGCAGGAACAGTCGACGTCGATATCATGAACGCGTCACTCGGAACAGGCAAAGACGGACAAGAAGTCTTCTTCGCTGACATCTGGCCGTCACGTGATGAGATCCAAACGATCATCAATACAGTCGTCACACCAGAAAGCTTCCGTGCAGAATACGACTCCGTCTTCACAGGAAACGAACGCTGGAACAACTTGGACGTGCCAACAGGAGATCAGTATGACTTCGACGGTGAGTCGACATACATCCAAAACCCACCATTCTTCGAGAACTTGGCGAAGGAAGCTGGTCAAGTCGAAGCCCTCAACGGACTCCGTGTCTTCGGTAAGTTCGCTGATTCGGTCACGACGGACCACATTTCACCAGCAGGTTCGTTCTCGAAAACGACACCAGCCGGTCAATACCTCGTCAACAAAGGTGTTGCACCAAAAGACTTCAACTCATACGGTTCACGTCGTGGTAACCACGAAATCATGATGCGCGGAACGTTCGCGAACATCCGCATCCGTAACCAAGTCGCACCAGGTACAGAAGGTGGCTTCACGACGTACTGGCCAACAGGCGAAACGATGGCGATGTACGATGCTGCGATGAAGTACAAAGAAGATGGTACAGGTCTCGTCATCCTCGCTGGTAAAGACTACGGGATGGGTTCTTCACGTGACTGGGCAGCAAAAGGAACGAACCTGCTCGGCGTCAAAGCGGTCATCGCGGAGAGCTTCGAGCGGATTCACCGTTCAAACCTCGTCATGATGGGTGTTCTTCCACTTCAATACGTGGCAGGCACGACAGCTGAAACACTTGGTCTAACAGGTGAAGAAGCGATCAGCATCGCAATCGATGAGTCTGTTCGTCCGCGTGACATCGTCAAAGTCACGGCAACAGCGGCAGATGGAAAAGTTACTGAATTCGAAGCAATCGCTCGTTTCGATTCAGAAGTCGACATCGATTACTACCGTCACGGTGGAATCTTACCGATGGTCCTTCGTGAACGTCTCCAACAAGCGTAAGGTGTCTAATCAAAGGTGGGGGAAACCCCACCTTTTTTTGACGAGAGGAGGAAAAAGGTGAACCGATTCAAGAAATGGTTTCAACAAAAGGAGGGCCAACCGTTACCGATGCGTGATGTGACGCTTGAAGAAGTCAAACAAGCGACGCATGCCTTTGAATCCGAACTGCCAAAAGGAACGAATCGGACGGTACTTCTGGATGAGGAACAGCGAATCGACTTAAAGTTGCTAGAGTCCTATTTAAAGGCCCGCTCGACACAAGTGTTTTACATGTCCCGCGAAACATTCGCCATCATGGAAGAAGCAGATCGCGAGCTCATCTATGAGATGGATCATGTCCAGGTTGCGGTCGATCAGTATCTGCACCATCTTAAGAAATTGCCGCTAAAGGCGCATACGAAGACGATGCAGGTGGATTGTGCCAAACTTTTTCAAGAGGGGTATTTACGTGAAATGCCCCATCATAGCTATTACTTGGTCGACGATTCGCTGATCGTTTCCTTAACGCCGAAAGCGCCAAGGCTATAAGACTGGACGAACCGATGCTGATCGGTTCGTCTTTTTTTCGTTCGACCGTCAAGTTTCTGATTTGTTCAAAAGTCTGACGAATTTACTCAGAAATCGTGAATTCTTGGACAAACCCTTTGTATTTCCCCTTTAAAACCGATACGATGATAGGGAATAGAGACTTGAGCTAGGAAGGTGTACATGGCATGACGAAACGAACGAGCACGTGGATTGCAGTAGCAATCGTGGCAATGGCGATCCTCCTTGCCTACAATTTTTATCTCTTGAACAAGACGCAGACCGCAAGCGACGAAAAAGCCGCAACGGTCAAACCGTTTTATACGATGACACGCATTCAATATGTCGAGAAGAAGCTAGCGACGAAAAAAGATGAACTCGAAGCCCGGACGTATGAAGTCGTTTTTAATGACAAAGGTCATTTCCGGACGGAAGTCATCGATGGTCCATCGAAAGGCTCGCTTGCGATCTGGGATGGATCGATGTTCCGAGAGTACGATGCGACAGGCAAACTGATCAATGAGACGAAAGCCGCTAAGAGCGTCAGTGCGCCGCGTCCGTTCCTCTCACGTGGTTTCAATGAACAAATTCTTGCCTTCATCAATAAGGGCGACTTTGGTCAGGTAGAAGGGGAAGCGGACATTGCCGGGATGGCAGCAGACGTCTATGTCAAAAAGGAGCCGGCAAGCACGGTTCCGGAAGACTGGATCAAACAATACCCATCAATCTTTGATAAAGAGAACAACCAAGAACAGGCGACCTATTTTGTTGCGTCCGACCGATCTAAAGTGCTCGGTGCAGAATCGCGCAATAACGGCAAATTGTTCTACTCCGTCAAGATGAAGAGCATCGAATCGCTCGATTCCTTTGATCCGTCTTGGTTAAAAGAAAAAGAATAAGGAAATGACCGGCGATGACGCTACGAAACGGTAGCGGGCAAAGTCGGTTTTTTCGAGACGTAGGAGGTTCACCATGGAAGCATTCTCGAAAGAGGAGATGTTCAAACAAATCGAGGCATGGGAGGACGGGGCAAAGGTCGAAGAGGTCCTTGCCCTCCGGTATGCCCAAAGTAGTCGACTACTGGAAGAGACGGAAGCGCTCGTCCGTATTTTAGCGTTACTCGTCGAACACCGCTACATCATGACGGGGCGCCTTGATGCACTCTCTGAAAGCTGGATTCAAGAAATTCGTCAGCACGGACGCCTTCCCGTCCGACTTGAGCAATTGATGACAGAACAACAATTACAAAGTATATATCAACGGCTGGTCGCGCATACGTTCCCGACGATTCGCGAAACGGACAATGCGAACGCAAAACGCTCCGCGACGAACGAATTGATTTTACAAGCCAGCCAAATCGTCGAGGAGACGGATCAAGTCGTCGAGTTGACAGAACGTCTGCGCCGTTTGGACGCTGGACGCTGGACGGAGTTATTCGATGCGGGGACGGCGCTGTTACGGTCGAGCGCAACGCTTGAGCAGACGGCACAAACGTTCGTCGATAGTTTACAAGGGCGCTTCTACTCCCGAGAAGCATTCCGCGAGATGACGGAATTGAAAGCAACAACGATCCAGGACCTCAAGCGTGTCGTCGCCTTACTGCCTGTCGAAAGTAAACAGGTCGAACGATCAGCGCTCGAGGAACTCGATGCGATGATCGGGCTTGAAGACATCAAACAGCGCGTCCACCACATGTATCGCTTTTTGAAGTATCAGCAAAAACGGACGGAAGATGGCTATCGTTCGAGTGATCAACCTTCCTTACACATGATCTTCATGGGAAATCCCGGAACCGGAAAAACGACGCTCGCCCGTTTGATGGCAAAGATTTATCATGAGCTCGGACTCTTAGAGCGGCCGGAAGTCGTCGAGACGGACCGTTCGTCGCTTGTTGGCGCCTTCGTCGGTCAGACGGAAGAACAAGTCATGAGTAAGGTGCGCGAAGCCGTCGGGGGCGTGTTGTTCATCGACGAAGCCTACGCTTTGAAACGTGCCGGACAAAGCGGTAACGATTACGGTCAGGCGGCGATTGATACGCTCGTCGCCGCGATGACGAGTGGCGAGTACGCAGGTCGGTTTGCAGTCGTTCTCGCCGGTTACCCGGAAGAGATGCGCGATTTCCTGAAAGCAAACCCGGGACTCCGGAGCCGCTTCCCGGAATCGAATCACTATCTGCTCGCGGACTATACAGATCAGGAACTGCTTGCGATCGGACGCTCGATCGCGACCGCGAATGATTATGTCCTGACGGAACAAGCAGAACGCGCCTTGCTCGGTCGTTTGGAACGAGAACGGGTCGACGCGAGTTTCGGAAACGGTCGCGCCGTCCGCAACATCGTGCTCGATGCGATTTTCAAAAAAGGGGCGAGTCTAGGAGAAAGTGCGAGCCACGAGGATTTTGCCTTACTCGAGCAAGCGGATTTCGAGATGGTGCAGGAACCGGACGCGACGGTTGAGGAACGGATCGCTTCGCTCGTCGGCTTGTCTGAACTAAAAGACGAACTGAAGCAGATCGAAGCGTTATTATCGATGCAAAAACGTCGCCGGGAAGCGGGCTATCAAGTGTTGCCAGTCGAATTACACGCTGTCTTTAGCGGCAATAGCGGGACCGGGAAAACGACGGTCGCCCAGCTCTATGCCGATGTGTTACGGCAGTGCGGCTACTTGAAACGCGGACACTTAAAAATCGTCAGCCGGGCGGATCTCGTCTCGGGATACGTCGGACAGACGGCGCAAAAGACGCGCGATGCGATCCGCGACGCGCTGGGTGGCGTCTTGTTCATCGATGAAGCCTATGCCTTAAACGGCGGGGCGAACGACTTCGGGAAGGAAGCGATCGATACGCTCGTCGATGAGATGACGAAACACCAGGATAATCTCGTCGTCGTCCTTGCCGGGTATGAGCAACAGATGAACGCGTTGCTCGCCAGTAATCCAGGGTTAAAATCACGCTTCAAGCGGTCGTTCCATTTCCCGAACTATACGCCGGAAGAATTGATTACCATCATCGAAGGGTATGCGGCACGATTCGGATACGAGCTGACCGAGGACGCCCGTCAGTCGCTTTCAGAGAAAATCGATGTCGTTCCGAACGGAAATGCACGGGCTGCGATTACGATCGTCGAGCAAGCAATCGCCAAACAGTCGATGCGATTAATTGACAAAGTTAGCTTGTCCGGTTCAGAATGGTCCTATCTTGAAAAAGAGGATTTTTAAGGGGGAAGCTACATGCATACGATAGAAATACCGGTCCGCTACGCCGAGACGGACATGATGGGCATCGTCTATCATTCGAACTATCTCGTCTATTTGGAACTGGCGCGGACGGAACTGATCCAGTCCTTGGGTCTTGATTACAAGGAAATGGAAGATGCCGGTTATGTCTCCCCGGTCACGAATGTCAATCTCGATTACAAACGGTCGTTGACGTACGGTGATACGGCGATCGTCACGGTCTGGATTGATCATTATGACGGATTACGGACGATTTACGGCTATACGGTCAAACACCCGGACGGAAAAATTGCGGTCTCTGCAAAGACGACCCATGTCGTCGTCAAGAAGGAAAACTTCCGACCGATTCGTTTGCCGAAGGTATTCCCGAACTGGCATGCCATTTATGAAAAGATGAGCGAGACGGACGCAGCTCTCTTAACGGAAGCGTGATGAGAAGCAGGATCGATTATTGGAATCGGTTCTGCTTTTTCTTATAACTTACAGGTCATCCGAAAAATTAGCACTTGGTACTAATGACCGATGACAAAGCCGGAATCATTTGCGAAAATAAAGAAGCTACAGTAAGGTATGGACTAATCCATCCAGCTTAAGAAGACTCGACGGATGTGGCGATTAGCGGTAACATAGAGGAGCATAAAGGGAAGAGGGGTCTTAACATGAAGAAAATCGTAACGGTCAGTACGTTAGCGCTTCTCCTTGCAGGTTGTAATCCTGGAGATCAGCAAGCAGACGATACGACAAAAACAGAACAGAAATCAGATGAGACATCTAAATCAGACGAACAAACGAAAAACGAAGACACAGCAAAAGATACAAACAAAGAAGAAACAAACAAAACAGACGAAACAACGAAAGATGATACGTCGGAAGAAGCAAAACAAGAAGACAAATCATCCGATGAGACAACACAAGAGGATCAAGGATCTTCGGATGAGGCAGAGAAGAAGGACGATACACCAGCAACAGAAGACAAAAAGGACGAATCGGCGGATAAACCGGACAGTTCGTCCCAAGATCCGGAGCAGGAAAAACCGTCGGAACCGGAAAGTGAGACACCGGATGTCGATAAATCAGCAGAAGCAAAAGCCGATCTATCACTCGGGACGCTTGTCGTCGTCAACAAGAAGTACAGCTTGCCAATCGACTACAAGCCGTCGGATCTCGTCGTGCCGAACGTCAGCTTTTCCTATTCAGGTGTGTTAGAGCAGAGTTACATGCGGGCACCAGCTGCGAAACAGATGGAGAAGATGTTCGCGGCTGCGAAAAAAGAGGGAGTCACGTTGAATGCCGTCAGCGGATTCCGGTCCGGCGCACGCCAAAAAGTATTGTATAATAATTATGTCGCACGTGACGGTAAGGCAGCTGCCGATCAGTATTCCGCACGCCCGGGTCACAGTGAGCACCAGACCGGTCTGACATTTGATATTTCGTCACCGAGTGTCGGAAACGGATTAACGGCTGCTCTCGGTGATACGAAGGAAGGAAAATGGATCGTGAACAACGCAGCGAAGTACGGCTTCATCGTCCGCTACGACCGCGGTTTCCAGTCCCGGACTGGATACACGTATGAGCCATGGCACATTCGTTATGTCGGTGTCGATGTCGCGACGCAAATTAAAAATAACGGACAGACTCTTGAGGAATATATGAAAGTCGGTCACTAAGAGGTTGGAGGTTGACTATGATTGAAATCATAGGGATTTTGGTTCTTGGCTATTTGCTGGGAGCGATTCCGTTCGCCTTGCTCGTCGGAAAGTGGGGACACGGAATCGACATCCGTGAGCATGGCAGCGGGAATCTCGGAACGACGAATACGTTTCGAGTCTTGGGGAAAAAGGCAGGTATCATCGTCCTGATCGGTGATCTTGGAAAAGGAGCCGTCGCGAGTCTTATTCCGATTTTAATGGGCGCGGATGTGCATCCGCTCTTTGCTGGACTGGCAGCGGTCGTCGGACACATCTATCCGATTTTTGCGAAGTTCAAAGGAGGCAAGGCAGTCGCTACGTCCGGAGGTATGTTGCTCGTAACGAGCCCGGTCCTGTTCGTCTTTCTGCTCGTATCCTTTTTGACGACACTGCGTCTGAGCCGAATGGTGTCGCTCAGTTCGATCGTGGCAGCAAGCGTCGGAATCGTCGTTTCCATTACGATCGGTGTCTTGACGAACGACTGGATCGTACCGACATTCTTTACGGTTCTTGCCCTGTTCGTCATTTTCAAACACCGCGATAATATCCAGCGGATTCGCCAAGGAACAGAGTCCAAGATTCCACTCTTTGCAAAGAAACCGTCAGAATGAATCACGTAGACGCTACTGTGTCCTCTAACAGGATGTCAGGAGCGTCTTTCATTTGCCTAAAAAGTCGGATAACGGACGAATTCAACGACATTTCATAGGAACTACACGTTTATTTACATCGGATTTACAAGACCTTTACAGACGTTCGCTACACTAGAAATAGGACTTGTCTGTAAAGGGGGAAGCGCACGTGTCGTTGTTAGGAGAAGAGCGGAAATCACGCATCATGGAATGGCTAGAAGAAGAAGGGAAAGTCATGACGAAGGATTTGATCGAACGTCTCGACGTCTCGGGAGAAACGGTACGACGCTACTTAGAGGAACTCGAACGCGAACGTCAGTTGAAACGCGTCTATGGGGGAGCCATTTATCAGGGTGGAAAGCGGGAAACACCGATTTCGCGGCGGACCGATCAGTTATCCCGGCGGCTTGCCCGTTACGCTAAAGGCTGGCTCAGCGAATATTCCTGTATTTTTCTCGGTCGGGGGGAGCCGGTAGAACACCTCTTGCCTTATTTGACAGGAAACGCGACGATCGTGACGAATTCATTGACGGTTGCCAGTCATTTGGAGCAGTGCCGTAAGACGGGACCGTTCACGGGTGAGATCCGTCTGCTTGGCGGAACAGTCGATGCATACGGTCAAACGGTCGGTGTGGAAGTGTTACAGGCGCTAGATGCCTATGCCTTTGATGCCTGTTTCCTATCGTTTGACGGAGCCGAAATCGAACGGGGCTTCGTCAGCGATGACATTGAATCGTCTCTGATTCAAAAAGCGGTCATCAGCTGTACGAAAGACGTCTATGCTTTCTTGGCAAACGATGAATTCCAAGGGAACCGTAAGTATAAGGTGGCAGAGTTCCGGCGTGCGAAAATCGTTCTGAGTCCTGCTTCCTATCCGCCATCTTGGGAGATGAAACTGTTCAACGAACGCGTGAACTGGATGGTCGTCTCGTGATACACTGATGCGGGAGGGATGTACATGTTAGAAATCATCGCATCGACCGTAGAAGAAGCGGTCGCAGCAGAACAAGCCGGAGCGGACCGGATCGAGCTCGTTTCCGCCTTATCCGAAGGAGGAGTAACGCCGAGCTATGGTCTAATCCGTCAAGTCGTCTCAACGGTCGAGATTCCGGTCCACGTTCTCGTAAGACCACACAGCAAATCATTCGTCTATTCGTCTGCGGACGAGGAGACAATCATCACGGACATCGACTTGATCCGGGAACTTGGGGCAGCGGGAATCGTCGTCGGTGCTCTGACAGAGGACGGTCGTGTCGACGAAGGATTCCTCGGTCAGATCATCAAGCACAAAGGAGAATTGTCATTGACATTCCACCGGGCCATCGATAGTAGCCGAGACATCTTCGAGGCGGCAGAAGTGCTTGCTGATTTCCCAGAAGTCGATCGGATCTTGACGTCAG
Organism: Exiguobacterium sp. TDN 0502; assembly: GCF_050846835.1. Lineage (NCBI taxonomy): Bacteria > Bacillati > Bacillota > Bacilli > Caryophanales > Exiguobacterium > Exiguobacterium sp. TDN 0502. Next base: position 57,789 of record NZ_JBOZGJ010000004.1, read on the forward strand.
GTGGTCAAGCGACGGCGCTTGAAGGGAAAGAGACGATTGCCCGATTGATTGAGGAATATCCGGACCTGATCATCTTGCCGGGATCCGGTATCACGCTTGAGAATGCAGAGGCACTTCTTCAAGCAACGAAAGCATCCGAGTTACATGTCGGATCCGCCGTCCTAAAAGGCGGTGTCATCCAAAAAGACCGTGTCGAGAGGTTGACACGCCTTCTCGGATAAGCAGTAGATCGATGCATCCATCTTTCTTGTCTAGTGAGACGAAAAAGATGGATTTTTCGTATGTTCGTGACGGTTTTGCGACGATTCATGAGAAGGCGACGAAAAGCGGAGCGGGATAACTAGGTTTTTCAAGAGGACTACGCTAAAATCAGAGGTGGAACTAGTGGAGATGAAGGAGTATGACATGATACCAAAACAATTGAAACAAGCCGCCCTTGGAACATTAAAAGGACGCTGGTTGGTCGGATTGAGCATCTCGATCATCTACTTTCTCATTTTTGCGCTCGCTGCGAGTCGGATGTCCTTCGATCAAGATGATATCGACAGCATGGTCCGCTTCATCGGTCTGAACATGGTCGTGACGATCGTCCTTGCTCCGGTGACGGTAGGACGAACGATCGCTTACTTACGCTTCACGCGCGGGGAGTCTGCGGGAATCGGAACGTTATTTGAAGGATTTTCTTCGTTTCGCCGTGCCTTCCGGACGATTGCGGCCTATGCAATCGTGACGGTATTGGTCTATGTCGGATCATTCCTGATTTTACCGGCACTGTACTTTTACCTGGCCTACCGGCTCGTACCGTACATTCTGGTCGACCGACCGGAGTTATCGTTTTGGCAAGTGCTCGGTGAAAGCCGTCGGATGATGAAGGGGCATAAGCGTGAATTGATCATGCTGTACCTGAGTTTCATCGGTTGGGGCATTCTTGCCTTGCTCAGTACAGTCGGGGTCATTTTCTTGACGCCGTATTTCGATACGACGATGGGACACTTCTATGAACGCTTAAAACCAACACGTCAATCCTCCGTCGAGGGATGAATGAAAAAGCCTGTACATTACGTCAGTAGACGTAGCGTACAGGCTTTTGCTTATTCCACCGAAGCGCGTGAGCGTTCGGCAAGTAACAGATACAGCGCTTGGGTCCCGGAATCGGCATGTCCCATCTCAGCAAGCTGTTCGTATAAATCCTTCGTAAGCGCGAGACCGGGCGTCGCGATGCCCATCTCGGCTCCCCGTTCGAGCGCAAGACGCATATCCTTGATGAAATGTTTGACGAAGAAACCAGGTGAGTAGTTTTCAACGATGACACGTGGAATCAAATTCTCAAGACTCCAGCTACCGGCAGATCCGGACTTGATCGTCTCGATGAACTGCGTCGGATCGATCCCGGACCGCGTGACGAATAACAGCATTTCCGCCGTTCCGATCATCGAGCCGGCGATTGCGATCTGGTTCGCGAGCTTTGCCGATTGCCCTTTCCCTGGACCACCGAAGAGTGAAATCGATTTGCCCATCGCTTCAAACAGAGGTTTGACTTGCGTAAAGGCGGCGTCCTCACCACCGACGAGAATCGCGAGTGTTCCGTTCTTCGCACCAAGGTCACCACCTGTAACCGGTGCGTCAAGTACTTGAAGACCTCGTGCTGCCGCTTCCTTCGCGATCTGCTCAGCGAGCGCTGGACTGGATGTCGTCATATCAATCAGAATCGTTCCCGGTGCTGCATGATCGAGAATCCCGTCTTCGAAGTAGATCTGCTCGACATCCTGAGGATAACCGACGATCGAGATGACGACGTCGACGTCCGTGACGACATCTTGGATCGTATCAACGATTTCGACACCATCCGCTTCAAGGACGAGTCCTTTTGCTTTCGTGCGGTTGTAGCCTTTGACCGCAAAGCCTGCCTTGCGGAGATTGCGGACCATTCCCTGTCCCATGACACCTAGTCCGATAAAACCGACTGTCTTCATACGTGATTCCCCCTTGCACGTTCCGTGCCGATGAATTGTTGCGTTACGAGCCTATTATACAATGGATTGTTTGCGACAAGGGCATCATGTGTCCCGATACCAGAAATCCGACCCTGTTCCAGGACGATGATTTGATCGGCATGGCGGACCGTCGCGAGACGATGGGCGATGACGAACGTCGTCCGACCGACCATCAATCGCTCGAGTGCTTCCTGGACGACACGTTCCGACTCGGAGTCAAGACTGGAGGTTGCTTCGTCAAGCAGTAGGATTTCCGGATCACGTAAGAGCGCACGGGCGATCGCAATCCGTTGCCGTTGACCACCGGACAGTTTGACACCGCGTTCCCCGATTTCCGTCGCATACCCTTCCGGGAAACCTTCAATGAACGTATCAGCATTCGCCATTTTTGCAGCTTCCCGAATGCGTTCCTCGCTCACGTCATCCATAAGACCGTAGGTGAGATTATCACGGATCGTACCGGATAAGACCGGAGAGTCCTGAGCGACATAACCGATTGCCTGGCGCCAGGATGAGAGCGTTAAATCGGCGATCGCGTGTTCTCCAAGCCGGATGGTTCCGGAAGTTGGCTGATAGAACCGCTCAAGTAACGCAAATAACGTCGTTTTGCCGGAACCGCTCGGTCCGACGATGGCTGTCGTCTTACCGCGGGGTAACGTAAAGCTGACATCCTGTAAAATCGGTGTCTCATTATAGCCGAACGTTAACTGCTCAACGGTGACGTCGGTGAACGGACGGGAGGCATCAACATGCCCGGGTGTTTCCGGTGTCTCATCCAACAGTTCGATGATCCGTTCCGTCGCTCCGCGTGCCTTTTGTAACTTCGTGATGAACTCCGTCATCGTCACGAGTGGCGTCATGATTTGGAACAAATAGAGCGAGAAGGCGACGAGTTCGCCAGCGGTGATCTGGTTCGTCGCGACCCGGTAGGCACCGAAGCCGATGATTAAGATCAACATCGTCGTCAAGGTGACATTAAATAGAGGCAACAAGAGGGCCTGGATCCGACCTTCCTTGACACCGTATCCGTACAGGTTCTCGATCCGAGTCTTCCCACGCCCGAGCTCGTGCTCTTCTGTCGCTTGTGACTTGACAAGGCGGACTTCACCGAGCATCTCGGCAAAAAAACCAGATAATCCAGCAAGTTCCTTTTGGGTCTCGCGGGAGATCTTGTGCAGTTTGCGGACGAGCGGAATGATGATCAAGAGTGTTACCGGAACGGCGGTGACCATGACAAGCGTCATCTGCCAATCGAGGAAAAACAGGATCGTGATCGCCCCGACGATTGAGACGAGGGACGTCAGCAGACGGACGAGTTGTTCCGACAGCAACTGTTGAAGTGTTGTTGCGTCACTATTAAGCCGTGAGACGAGTTCACCGGATTTCGTCTCATCGTAGAATGGAATGGACAACGTCAGCAGGTGCTTCCAAAGAAGCGTCCGTAAATTGGCGACGATCCGCTGACCGACGATCTGCAGCCAATAAATCGACAACGCGTTCGCGACGACTTGAACGATGAAGACGAATACGAACAGGCTGATTAATTGAGGGGTCAGCTGATCGACCGTGAATCCATCAATCAATGATTTTAAAAACCAGGGAATCGCCAAGGCAGCGAGTGCCTGGATGACAGAGACGGAGACAGCAGCGGTCAGCAAACCGAGCGGGGGTTTCGTTTTTTTTAATAACAGGTAAAAAGACTGGAACGTCGCAGCGTTCATTTCAACACTTCCTCTCTTTACCATTGTCCGAAAGAACAAGAAAGCGGTCAAATGGGAAGCGCGACTTGACAGAATTTCTTTCCGTTTGTGACACTAAACGGGGGTACGATAAGGGAGGAATCATAATGTCAATTTTCGTAGATGCGGACGGATGTCCTGTCGTCGATCTCGTCATTCGACACCGACAGGGACATGACGTCTTTTTAGTATGTGATACGGCACACCAAATGATGCGGGAAGGGGCGACGACTATCACGGTCGGTCAAGGACCGGACGCCGTCGACTATGCGATCGTCAACCAGATGACACGCGGGGATCTCGTCGTGACGCAAGACTACGGTCTAGCAGCGCTCGTCTTAGCGCGGGGAGGGCTTGCAATCGATCAAAATGGTCGTCAGTTCACGAATGATAATATCGATTTATTGCTTCACACACGGCATGTCGGACAACAAATCCGGCGAGCCGGGGGGCGGACGAAAGGACCGAAAAAACGCACGCGTGACGCAGACCGAGCGTTCGAAGATGCTTTTCGTGCACTAGTGCAAACCAGCATGTGAGTAAGACCGTACTGGAACTGTTGATACGGTACTGACCGTGCTATAATTTGAAACAGGAATGCATTCAGAAAGGAGACAACACGTTGAAACGAATTTTACGCGATCATTCGGATCGTCCTTACCGATTGCGCCAAGGAACGGTTCCGACATCAACTGAAGCATCTCTTACGTCACTCGATCAACGTGAGATCAATCGGTTACAACAGAATTTACGAGAAGTCGAAATGAAATTGAAGCAACGGAATGAAATCATGGAAGCGTTGGCGACACAGAGTGTCGAAGCAGCCTGTGAGACTGTCTTGATGATTCTGTTGCAATTGCTCGATGTAGAGGAAGGAGCGATTCTCTTATATCGGCGGGAACAGTTGAATCACCTTGTCGCACAAGGACTTGACGAGATGGAGTTGATTGAAAAGGATCTCGATCAATATTCCGTCCTGCGTCGCGCGTTCGTCATGCGTAAATCGGTTCAATTGCCGACTGGCGATCAATTCGAGTCGGCGATTCCCGTTCAGTCTCCTAGTAACGGACAAGTCGTCGGATTGCTATACATCCGTCATGCTTTTGCCCAGTTCAATCTAGAGCAGGTCGGTGACTTACTGGATCTCTCACGAAAACTCGGGATGACACTAGAGCGGCATCTCCTGTTTCATCAGATGGAACATGAAAAAATCAAAACCTATCAACTCCTCGATTCGATTCGGGAAGCGGTCCTCTATATCGAGAGCAGTGGAGAACAAATCTATGCCAACCAGGCGTTGCTGAACATGTTTCCGCCAAAACTCGTCAATCAGGCGCAAGGATTCCGCCATGCGTATGAGCGGGCGACGTCACTGTTCGAACATGTCGATCAGCCAGAAGCGCTGCACGATTACATCGGTCAATTGATGAACGGGGATATTCCAGGCGAAACGATTGAGCTCTCGGCCTTTCGCGGGAATTTACTGCTGAGTGCCTATGCTGAACGGATTGCGATTGCAAACGTCGAGTGGGGCATGATGCTCGTCTTACGTGACGTGACGAAAGATAAGGAACTCGACTTAAAACAAGCGGAGTTCGTTTCAATCGTCTCACACGAGTTGCGGACCCCGCTCTCTTCCATCATGGGCTTTACGGAGTTGTTGATGAAGCGTGAACTCGAACCGAAGCGTCAGCAACGGTATTTACAGACGATTCACTCGGAGACGGTCCGTCTCGCGGAGCTGATCAACGATATCCTAGAAATTCAAAAAGGCGAGGATTCAACGCACGGTACACAAAAAGAATCGCTTGATGTAAAACAGTTGATGTTTGAGATGAAACCCTTATTTGATCTCGCGAGCCGGGCGCACCGGGTCAGTGTCGCATTCGAACCGGGTACTTATACGATTACAGCAAGTGAGGAAAAAATGAAGCAACTCTTGACGAACTTGATCATGAATGCGATTAAATACTCGCCTGAAGGTGGAGCAATCCGAATCAAAGGATCAAACCAGTCGGATCAATTACGGATCGAAATTTCAGATGAAGGAATCGGAATTCCAGAAAAAGCACTACCGTATATTTTTGATAAGTTCTATCGCGCGGATAATTCGGACACGCGCAAAATCGGAGGAACGGGTTTAGGGCTTGCGATTTGTCGGATGATCGTTCTCGATCACGGCGGAACGATTTCCGTTCAGTCGACCGAAGGAGAGGGCAGTACCTTCATCATTCAGCTGCCGTTTGATCTATGACCAAAATCGTACAAGGAAGGGAGGAAGACGCGGTGAACAATTCGCATATCCGGTATGAAGCACTTCATCCGCTCGTCGAGGAGGTTCTCGAGAAGTTAAGTGAGCGGATCGGCGTCAACACGTTATTTTTTGCATTGAATGATTCCTACAGTAATTTCGTCGTCAAAGCAATCAATCACGAGCGGCAACTAATTGAAGAAGGTTCGACCCATGTCTTCCAACAGGTCCTCTGTAAACTGGTCGTCGATGAAACGGATGGGAAGGTGTCGATTAATGAACTGCTCCATGACCCGCTGACGGTCAATCATCCCGTAACGATAGCACTCGGGAACGGGAGTTTCCTCGGCGTTGCCATTCGAAATGCCGAGAACGAAAAAATCGGAACACTCTGTGCGTTTGATGACCGACCGTTTGACTTCAAGGAACAGGATGTGGCCCTGGTCGAACGCTACGCGGATATCATCAGTAAGTCGATCAATGTCGAAACGTATGTCATTAAAGATGCTTTGACCGATGTCTATAATGAGCGCTATATGAACCGTCTGATTTCAAGCGTGACGATTCATCCGGCATTTTTGATGGTCTTGAATCTCGACCGGTTTCACACCATTAATGCGACGCACGGCTACCGGGTTGGAAATGAGGTCCTTCGGAAAATCGCAGAACGTCTGAAATATCTGCCGTTACCGAATCATGTCGTCGGACGGATGGACGGGAATGAGTTCGTCATTTTAGCAGAACTGGAACAGGAACAAGACTTTGAACAGGATGCTAAAACGTTTGCCGATTTGATCATGGGAGCGATTGAAAAACCGATTGTTGGTATTACCGATCAACCGATTCAGGTGACGGCTTCCTCTGGTGTCAGTCTATTGACGGGAGACATGACGAATCGTCAGACACAGATTTATGCAGCCGAAGCCTTGATGCAACAAGTCAAACATGAAGGAAAACGGCGGACGTCGTTCGTCAATCCAGACCGGAGTGTGGAACAACATCCGTTCGCGTCGGTTCTTGAAGTCGAGTTATCCCATGCGATGGAACGAGGACAGTTCGAACTGTATTACCAATGGATCGTCGATGCCAAACAAGAACATTTTGTTGCGGTTGAAGCATTGTTGCGCTGGAATCACCCGGTGCTTGGGTTCGTCAGTCCGTCGGATTTCATTCCGATTGCCGAAAAAATGAAAATCTTCCCTGACATCGGGCGATTCACGATTTGTCAGGCCATCCAGGATCAACGACGCCTAGAAGCGGCATTTGGCCGAAAGATATCTGTTGCTGTCAACCTGTCAGCGAACCAGTTTGAATCGGAGAAGTTGTTTTCTGAATTGATTCGACTTTCGGAAGAATCCTATTTTCCGAAAGAACGACTGATTCTTGAGATTCGTGAGGAAGTATTACAAACGCGTCGTCGCTTTGCGATCAATCGACTGGAGCAATTACGACATGCAGGCTATCGGCTGACCGTTGACCACTTCGGTAGTCATTATGCTTCGTTGAATTCACTCTTACGTCTGCCGGTTCAAGCAGTCAAACTAGATCCAATCTTCACCCGTCGTCTTGTCCAGAATCAACTGGAGCAGTCGATGATTCGCTCCGTGCACTCCCTGACATCCGTGCTGAACATCGCCCTTGTCATCCAGGAAGTCGAGACAGCATCTCAGCTTCAACAGATTCAATTGTTGAACGAGCAGCTTTATGTGCAGGGGTATGAGGTACACCATCCACAACCGATCGAGCAGCTACTCATCGAGGACGTTGTCCGAGGTCGATCTGAGGTTTAACGTGGCTTCAGGCGGGAATACTTTAAAATGTGGAACAAGTACATTTTAAGGGGGATGCCCAATGGCTGATCAACACGAAAAAGAAACGGATCCGATTACTTCGGGAAACCGGATGACGAAGGATGAGATTGCCGGACGTGATCCGCAAGATCATACGGACGTACCAGAAGCATCAAAAGATAAAAAAGACTCGAAGCAGCAAGAGCAAGAAACAAAAAATGCAGAACAACCAGATGAAGGCACTTCAAGTGAAGAAACGCCAGATTTATCGCATGCTTCAGATGAAGATGGCGATGTCGAGCCATCTGATGACGAGAATCAGCAAGAAAACGAATAACCGATAAACAAGCAATCCAGGTTTTGCGAAAAATGCAGAACCTGGATTGCTTTTTTGATGCAGTGTTTCAACAGTCTACTCGCCACCGCCGCCATCCCCTCCACCATCGAATCCGCCGTCGATTCCGCCATCCGTCGCATGGGAGGTATCCGTCAAATCAACGGGAAAAAGAAGGAAGGGGATGCCAGTACCATCTGGGGGTAGAATGGAAGACGGGAAGAGTTGTTGCAGAATCGTCTGTTGACTCAAGTAAAGCCGGATCGCCGTCAAATAGATTAAATCTTTTCGATATTTAAAATGTAAGTCTTGCCGTAAGTCATCTGCCATCTGTTCGAGGGAGGAGGCGTGTTCACTCGGGTTCCCGAGTAACGCGAGCATCCCATGAAACGAGAGCGTTACGTGATGCTTCCGATGTAATTTTCGTGACGTCTCCAATTGTACGATGTAGCGGTCCCAATCGTTTTCTGGTAATAAAGCGAACAATAAGGCGACGATATATGTCTGTTGGGCGCGACCGAAGCGTCGTTTTAATCGTTGGTAAACCGTTTCGATCTGCGTAGCTAATTCGTCTATCTCACCGCGCGTCGCAGCATGAAAGTAGATAAAAGAGGTCAGTAAAGGGGTCACGATGAAACGATGCTGTTTTTTGAGACGTGTATACAGTTGAATCGTGCGATCAAGTACCGCGTCCTGCGGAGAAAGGCGGCTGATGAACAGGGCAGTGGAGTAGGCATTCAAGGGATGCGATAAACGGTGCGATTTAAAATAGCCGTGAATCGACATCATTTCAGCTATGCGGCTCGGTGCATGGGCGTCAAAGGCATGAATCTTCGAAGCAAGAAGTAATGCTTGAGTAGTTTGCGTGCGCAGTCGTGTCGTTAAATCGTCTGCCGTATCAAGTAACACACTTGTTGAGACCTGCTCTGTTCCAATCGTCCGGTCGAATGCCAGTTCGATGAGAATACCATCCTGATACGTTCTGAGTTCTGGACCGATGTCATTTAAATGTCGCAAGAAAGCCGTTGCCATCCCCATGACCGTTCCTCCTCTGCCTTTTCTTTTAGTGTACCACGCAGTGAAACCGTTCTCTTATTTTTTCAGTTGAGTGTCGATCAACTGTTCTGCCGCTCTTCGGTACAAGTTACTCATATGAGCCATAGCGAGAATCTGCTCTAACGGGTCAGTCGTCGACGCAGTCAAAGCCTCTTGTTCCGTTATGAAGCGGGCTGTATTTTGTTCTGTTAGCTCGAGGTAATTCCGGTAAAAGTCAGCGAGATTGAGTCGGTTCTGTTCGATTCCTTCGTTTAAGGGTGTAAGAATCGTCTTGATATCATTGATTGAAAACGAACTCTTTAGCTGATAAATCAGGCTGATCAGAATCAAATGCTCTTTCGTATACTTTTTATTCGTCACCGGAAAGAATAATTTCTTTTTGGCGTAATTGTTGATCATCGTCTTCGTCAAGATCGTCTCGTCCGCATTCCGCGTCGTTTCCTCGAATGTCCGTTCGAACAGTTGGATGACTTGGTCCATGTAAAGATCGATGTTCGGGATATCTTCAAGCTGTAATTGACGATCGGATCGCGTGTCGTCAGAACGTGTCATAAAAAAACCTCCAAAATCATTAAAATAGGACTTTCTACTTCTCCATCATATGATAGAATATGTATATAACGCCATGTAGTATTCGAAACTACATATCAGGGGAGGAACAAAAGTGAAAGCTTATATGAGAGAACCGATCAATGGATTAACGCATTTGGGAGGGGCAGTCTTTGCTTTTGTCGGGTTACTCGCACTCGTCATTAAAGCATCATTAGAACGTGGAGCATCACTCGCAATCGTTGCAGCGATAATTTTTGGGGTCAGTATGATGGCACTTTATGCCGTTTCGGCCACGTATCATATGGTCCTTGCCAGTGACCGGGCAATTGCCATCTGGCGCCGGCTGGATCACTCGATGATTTATCTATTAATTGCCGGATCGTATGCACCGTTTTGTCTCGTCAGTCTGAACGGTCCGACCGGTTGGGTCTTGTTCAGCATCGTCATGTTGATTGCCGTTTCCGGAATCACGTTCAAATTGGTTTGGTTCAACAGTCCGCGTTGGTTATCGACGACGCTCTATATCGGAATGGGCTGGATCATGGTATTTGCGATCACGCCACTCGCGCAAGTTCTCTCACCGCTTGGTATCGGTTTATTGTTCCTCGGTGGTATCTTTTACACGATCGGCGGCATCATCTATGGACTGAAGCCGCGTGTCCTATCGTTTAAGCATCTCGGATTCCATGAGATTTTCCATATCTTCGTCCTTCTCGGAAGTCTGGCTCACTTCCTGTGTGTTTATTTTTTCGTGTTGTGATGATGATTTCCTCCTTTGGTCAATGACTGAGGGAGGTTTTTTTATGACCGATGGAAAAAACAGGAGAAATGAAGCGTTCTCACGAATGAAAGAACGAATAGATTACGCATAGGAGGAAAAGCATGAAACAGACACGATGGCAATTAGAAAAACTCTACACGATTAACGATGTCAAAGCAGGAATTACTACGATACAAGCGGCATTGACGAACCGTCCCGTTACTGTGACAGAACAGGTCGAACGTTATCAGCAAGTCGCACGAGACGTCGAGGAATGGAGCGACTTCATTTATTGCCTGTACGCTGAAGATGTCACGCGCTCAGAAGTCCATTCATTGCTCGAAGAGATTGAACTCGTCCAAGCGATGGTGCGCAGTGAGGCGGCAGCACTCGATACAAAGCTCGCAACAGTAGCGGAAGAAGACTGGGAAACGTTTGTTGCCGGTTCACCCTACGCGTTCTTCTTGAACGAGCGCCGTGACATCCAGTCCCGACGCGCACCATTAGTTCAGGAACAATTGTTGCAGGGTCTCGGTGTGGACGGATTCCAGGGCTGGGGACAGCTTTACAATCAGCGCTTCATGGCATTACGGGTCGACTTGAACGGAAAGCAGGTCACAATCGGTCAGGCGCTACATGAAGCGACGTTCGCACCTGACCGTTCGGCTCGTTTAGCGGCAGCAGCAGCGGTTGACGCTGCGTGTGCAAAAGAAGCTGACCTGTTTGCGACGATTCTGAACCGGATTGCCGGCTTTAGACTACAATCGTATGAGATGCGGAACTGGGAGCAACCGTTGACCGAGTTGCTTGAGCAGAACCGGATTTCGGAAGCGAGCCTACAAGCGATGATGGACGCACTCGATCAACACCGCGACCTCTTTCACGCCTATTACGCCCGTAAGATTGCTCAGGCAAAGCGGTCAACGGGCGAATGGCATGATTTTGAGACGAGTACATACCGCTCCGTACGGCGTGTTCCGTTTGAATCGGCACAGACAATCGTCACGACACAATTCAAACAGTTGCATCCGCAGCTCGGCGCCTTCGCGGAAAACGTGTTTAGTAAGGGATGGGTCGATGCAGAGAATCGCCCCGGAAAAGCGGAAGGTGGATTCTGTGCCGCCTTTCCGATTGCCAAGGAGAGCCGGATCTTCATGACGTACCGCGACAGTTATCCGGACGTCGCGACGCTCGCCCACGAATTCGGTCATGCCTATCATAATTATTTACTGCAAGACGAACCATATTTAAATCAAGTCAAAGGAACGAGCATCGCGGAAACGGCTTCGACGTTCATGGAGAACCTCGTCCTCGATGCTGCAATCAAAGAGACGACGGAACGCGAAGAAGTGCTTGCTCTTCTAGAGGTCAAGATTCGGGAAGGACTGAAATATGCCAGCATCGTTCCCGGGATGTTCCGGTTCGAGCAACGGTTTTATGCGGAACGTCAGCAAGGGACGGTCAGTGCCGACCGGTTAAGTGAACTCCTGCAAGACGAAGAACGGTTAGCCTACGGTCCGGTGTTGCCTGAACCGGCGCGCTATAAGTGGATGTACATCAGTCACTTGTTCAACCCGAATCTTGCGTTCTACAACATTCCCTACACGATTGGTTATCTGCTCAGCAATAGTTTGTACAGGACGATTCAAGCGGATCCAAGTCAATTTTCGACAGTCTTTGAAGCCGTCATGCATGATTCCGGTCAAGCGACGATCGATGAGATTGTTACACGTCATCTCGACGCCGATCCGACCTCCGTTGCGTTTTGGCTTGAAGCCCAGCAACCGCTCGTCCAGGCGATTGAGCAGTATCTCGCACTGACGGAATCATCCGTCTCCGTCGATTGAAGACGAATCGAAACGGGAACAGAAGTGTAGGGAGGGATGCGGATGTATGAACAGGAGAAACAAGTAGTTGCTGAAGCAGCACTGGCTTATGTAAAAGATGGGATGATAGTGGGTCTTGGGACGGGTTCGACGACGGAACGGTTCATCGAGGCGCTCGGTCCACTCGTCCAGGCGGGTCTACAGATTCAAGGCGTCGCGACATCGCTTGCGACGGTGAAGCTCGCTGAACGTCTTCAGATTCCGTTGATCGACCTGGAAGAGGGAATGGAAATCGATGTGACGATCGACGGGATCGACCAAATCGACGGTCAGTTCCAAACAATCAAAGGCGGGGGCGGTGCGCTATTTCGTGAGAAAATCGTTGCCTTGATGAGTCGCGAGTTGCTCTATCTGACCGATTCGTCGAAGTTCGTCCATCATTTAAGCGGACCGTTACCGGTTGAACTGGATGCGTTTGCCTTACCGTATGTGCGCGAGCGGTTGCGTGATAAACATGTCTCAGCAACACTACGCGTCAGAGACGATCGTCCCTTTGTCACGGATGGAGGGCACGTGATTTTGGATGTTGATTTATCAGCAGTCTCAGACGTCCGGTTGTTCGCAAAAGAAGTCAAGAGCTGGTCGGGTGTGCTTGAGACCGGTTACTTCGAGCGACAGCCCGATCATGTCCTGACGGTCGAAGAGGGAAAGGTCAAACGCATCGCGCATCCACGACTGCGTGACGGTGGTGGGTTGGTTTAAGGGAAGAAAGAAGGAAACCGTATGGGCTTGAAAAAACGGTATTTATTCGGAGCAGGTGTTATTGCCGGTGCAAGTCTACTGTTGTTCAGGAAGCGGGAACAGGGCACACAGACCGATACGCTACGTGATTATTTAGCGCATCTTGATCAGGATCCGAGTCCAGATGCAACGAAGGATCCGGATGAGGTCGGATTGACGAAACTGGATTCGATCTATCGAGCCGAGTGGCAAGCGAACGGTTTTCCGCGTTCGCGGACGGAACTGGAAGAGCTTGAAAAATAACCGAAATCAGCTACGAATTGCTTAAACGGCTTGAGTCCGAGGAGTGAACGGACTTCAGCCGTTTAGTTTTAGTGTATGAAATATCGATTACTGTCAAATATGTAATTGAAGTATTGGACAGAAGTGAACTGATTCGAAGCGACCAGCGATCAGGAATGAATACTGTAGAAAATAATCCGTGAAGCATTAAGAATGAACAGCAGGAGGCACATGTATGTATTGGTGGTTAAGAAGAATGAGACGGTTGTGGTTGAAGTTTGGTTGGATCGTGATCATCGCTGGTTTTATTGTTGTCGTTGGTTCATTTGTTTTAATCATGAATGGCAATCCGATCAAAGAAAAAGAAATCGGAAAACGTTTGGAGGTAGATTTAGAGAGAGAATACAAAACGAAATTTGACCTAGAGTCTACCCGATACGATGCGACTAGAAGTGAGTACGGAGCAATCTTTCATACGGACGAACCGGATAAGAAGGATCATGTATCGTTCTATGCCACGTATCATAATGATGAGTTGTACGATACATATCGAGAAGAAATTTGGTCACGCGATATTCGTAAGGCGCTCACGAACGAAGCAAAAGAAGTGTATGGAAACAACTTTATTCGGATTGAGGTGAACTCTCCACCAGAATTATCCTTAGACGATGTAAAACTGAACAATGTAATGCGATATACAGAATTGAGCGAAGCATCGATGCAGCATGTTGAAATCATGGTGAACGTACATAAGGAAGCGAAACATACGGTGGAAAAAGACTTGGCAAAATTAGTGACGAAGATGAAAGACGGATCGATGAAGGCTGGAAAGGTGATCGTGATGGGAGCAGATGACGAGAGGGCTATAGCATTTCGTTCATGGGTATGGATTGACGTAACGAATCTTCCAAAAGATTTTAAGATGTCTGAGTTCAATAAATTACTGGAATGGGATAAGACTTTTACAAGTATTAAATAAGAGTATGGAAATATACTTCGGTATAAAAAAGCTCCTATGAAAGAAGATTTTCTTCTTTCATAGGAGCTTTTTAAAAGAATCACGGGCAGATTTTAATATGTAAGCGATCCTGCGATGATCAAACCAATCGAAATCGACAAGAAGAGCAGCAGCAAACCGACTGCTTCGTTGTTCGCATCAATCTCTTTCGTCATGCTTAACCGTGGGATTAGTAAATCCGCGAGATAGAACAAGACGATTTGTAAAACGATTGCAAGTGCACCCCATAACACCATATCGAGAATGCTGACAGAGTTCGAGATACTCGAATAGAGGACGATGGCGAGACCGAGAATACGTCCACCGAAGGCATAGACGGCCGCTTTCTTCCCGTTACGGATGAGTTCGAGCTCCTTTGATTTCGTCGTCACTTCGAACAGGACGACACCGATCGCAAGGAGTACGGTCGCGACACCGATATACGAGAGCGTCGAAAGGAATAGATCACTGAATGTCATGCTGGTACCTCCATCATGATTTTTTATTTTTCTTGCGTTGTTCGTATGCAACATATAATTCGAGCAGTGCTCCGACAAGAATGCCTGCTGATACATACAAATAGAAGTTGTCACCAATGAATCCGAACACGAGACCTAAAAGGAGGCCGATCAGGATATAGGGACCTTTTGCTAACTTCATGCCATTCACCTACCTCTACTTTAAAGGTAGCGGATTTCAGGAGTGGCGTCCATCGTTATTCTTGAAAGCTGACGGCCGATTCCGCATTGAGCGAAAACAAAACGACTTGATTGCGTCCCTGTTGTTTCGCTTGATACAGCGCAGCATCGGCATCGGGCATGAGTTGGTCGATTTGAGAGGTTGTCTCATCATACGCGGCTATACCAAATGATGCCGTGAGCGATAAATCCGTCATTGCCAAATGAAACGGAGTGGATGCAATCCGCTCGCGTAATTGTTCCGCAAGCGGCAGGACTTCAGCAAGAGCCATCCCTTCAAACAGGATGGAAAACTCCTCACCGCCGTTACGCGATAGATACCCGCTTTCTGCGACGCCGTCACGCAGTCGGTTGGCGAACTGTCGCAGTACTTCGTCGCCTGATTCATGTCCATATGTATCGTTGACGTGCTTGAAATGATCGATATCGATCGTCACCAATACAATGGACTGTTTGTTCAGGATCAACCGTTGTTTCAGATCCGTAAAGTAGTCGTTAAATGCACGTGAGTTGTTTAGTCCCGTCAAAAAGTCAAGTTGTGCTTTTTGATGGAGCATCCGTAACGACTGTTTCGTCAAACGGATATCACGGATGATCAGCAAGGCGAGCCAACTACTGACGAAGGAAGCTGGAATGACGATTGTCATCACTTCAAACAAGAGAATCTGTTTCGGTAAGACAATCGACAAAACAAGGGCATGTAAAGCGGTCGCATAGATCGTGACGAGCGTGAACGTCCGTTTGGCATAGGGCGGCATTTCACGCACGATCAGAGTCGTTCCGAGGGCTACGGCAACGATGAAACCGAAGGCTACAAAGGCAGCCAGGTTCGTTCCGAGACTGAAGCGGTAGATGATGATCGCAACCGTTACGATCATCGTCGGAATCGCACCGCCAAAATAGGCGGCGACAATGACCGGAATGTGACGTAAATCGACCATGACGCCGGGAGCTGCTTCAATCGTCATCTGCATCAGGAGAAGCGAGATGACGCTTAAGGCAAGACCATACAGCACGCGGGTCGACCGTGGAGATTCCCGGGTAATCGGGAGGGGAGACAATTTTCCAAGCAGATAAAATCCGGCCATTAAGAATGTGACGTTATGCAGGACGTCAAAAAGGATGCTTTTCATCAATCGTCCATCCCTTCAATAAAAGTACGATACTAGTTAGATACGCCAAAAAAGATGTATTTCCTGTTCCATCAAAACATAATCTAAAACGAACAATTGTGTCTATAATGTGAACTTATGATTTCTATAAGCTGTACTTATAGAAAAACGGAATTTGATTGACCTCCTGCATACAGCATTGTTAAATGAGGAAGAAGCGAAATGAAAGCGCTTACTACATTTGAAGGAGATCTTACTCATGGAACTTGTCATCATTCTTCTTGCCTTATCCTTATTGATGTTCGTTGCCTATCGTGGTTTTTCGGTCATCCTATTTGCACCAATCTGTGCCTTGTTCGCCGTCTTACTGACGAACCCGGACTGGGTATTGCCCTTCTTCTCGAACATCTTCATGGAAAAGATGGTCGGCTTCATCAAGGCGTACTTCCCGGTCTTCCTCCTCGGAGCGATTTTCGGAAAAGTCGTTGAGATGTCCGGTATCGCGGAGTCGATCGCAAAGACGATCATTCGGATGATTGGTGCAAAACGTGCCATCCTTGCCATCGTCTTGCTCGGCGCCATTCTTACATATAGCGGCGTCAGCCTGTTCGTCGTCGTGTTCGCGGTCTATCCGTTCGCTGCGAACTTGTTCCGCGAAGCAAACATCCCGAAACGCCTCATCCCGGGAACGATCGCCCTTGGTGCGTTCACGTTCACGATGGACGCCTTACCAGGAACACCACAGATTCAAAACGTCATCCCGACGACGTTCTTCAAAACGGATATCTACGCTGCCCCGATCATGGGTTCAGTCGGTGGATTGTTCATCCTAGTCGTCGGCATGTGGTATCTCGAGTCACGCAAGAAAAAAGCCCATCAAGCAGGTGAAGGATACGCTGGATTTGAAGCGACGGCGGCCAGTGCCGCACCGCAGATGGAATTGAAGAACGAACCGGAAATGACGCTCGAAACGGACCGTCAACCAGTCTATCGTCAAGTCCTTGCTTTCGTTCCACTCGTCCTCGTTGCTGTCATGAACAAAATCTTCACCCTGTCGATTCCAAAATGGTATCCGGAAGGATTCGACTTTTCAGCAATCGGTTTAGAAGCATTCGGAAAGATTGAGACACCAGCCGTTCTTGCGATCTGGTCCGTCCAAATGGCATTGTTGATCGGAATTCTTTCCGCGATGCTGTATGACTTCCCGAAAATCAAGACGAACTTCCAGGCCGGTCTGAACATCAGTATCGGTGGCGCACTCTTAGCGGTCATGAATACGGGTGCTGAGTATGGATTCGGTGGCGTCATCGCGGCACTTCCTGGATTCAAGTCCGTCTCAAGTGGGATCTCGGAGACATTTACGAATCCGCTCGTCAACGGAGCGGTTACGACAACGACGCTTGCCGGTGTCACTGGTTCCGCATCCGGCGGGATGGGGATCGCGTTAAGTGCGATGTCGGACAAGTATACACAGGCGATCACGTCAGGCGGCGTACCACCGGAAGTCATGCACCGCGTCATCTCGATGGCGTCCGGCGGGATGGATACGTTACCGCATAACGGTGCTGTCATCACGTTGCTAGCGGTCACGGGACTGACACACCGTCAGTCGTATAAGGATATCTTCATGATTACAGTCCTTAAGACAGTGACGGTCTTCCTGATGATTGGATTGTATAGCTTAACTGGATTGTATTAAGAAGTTAGAAGGGGGCATCATCAGATGAAACAGGGGAAAGTATATGCATCATTCGCGGAAGCGACAGCCGACATCTTTGACGGGGCGACGCTAGTCGTAGGGGGCTTCGGACTCTGCGGAATCCCGGAAAAATCAATTACCGCGTTGCAAGAGAAGGGCGTCAAGGATTTGACGGTCGTCAGTAATAACTGTGGCGTCGATGATTTTGGACTCGGTCTCCTCTTGCAGACGCGACAAATCAAAAAGATGATTTCATCGTATGTCGGGGAAAACAAGACGTTCGAACAACAGTATCTCAGTGGCGAGATTGAAGTCGATCTCGTTCCACAAGGTACGCTTGCGGAACGAATCCGTGCCGGTGGTGCTGGCATTCCCGGATTCTATACACCAACAGGCGTCGGCACACCGATTGCCGAAGGAAAGGAACAAAAGGAGTTCGACGGGAAAACCTATCTGCTCGAAGAAGGAATCGTCGGCGATTTTGCGATCGTCAAAGCCTGGAAGGCAGATCGTCTCGGGAATCTCGTCTTCCGCAAGACATCGCGTAACTTTAATCCGATTGTCGCGACAGCGGGAAAAGTCACGATCGTTGAAGTCGAAGAACTGGTCGAAGTCGGTGAACTCGATCCGAACGAGATTCATACACCTGCTGTCTACGTCCAGCGCATCGTCGTCGGGACGGATTATGAAAAACGCATCGAACGCCGGACTGTCCGGGAAGCTTGAGGAGGAGATCTATATGAGAACGACACGAGAGATCATCATAGAACGAGCGGTTCAGGAAATCGAAGACGGCATGTACGTCAACCTCGGAATCGGGATTCCGACATTGATCGCCAATGCGATTCCGGATGATAGGCATGTCATGTTGCAATCTGAAAATGGTCTGCTCGGGATTGGACCGTATCCGCTCGATCATGAGGTCGATGCGGACGAGATCAATGCCGGCAAAGAGACGGTCACGGCACAAACCGGAGCTTCTTATTTCGATAGTGCCGAGTCGTTCGCGATGATTCGCGGCGGGCATATTGATCTCGCAATCCTTGGCGGGATGGAAGTCGATCAGAACGGTGACCTCGCGAACTGGATGATTCCAGGCAAGATGGTCAAAGGCATGGGCGGGGCGATGGATCTCGTCAATGGAGCGAAACGCGTCATCATCATCATGGAGCATGTCAACAAACACGGCGAATCAAAAGTCAAACAGGCGTGTACTTTGCCGTTGACAGGACGCGCCGTCGTCAACCGTCTGATCACGGACCGGGCCGTCTTTGATTTTACACCGGACGGGATGGTCTTGATCGAGACGCTGAACGGTCAAACGGTCGAGGACGTCAAACAAGTCACGGAAGCTCGGTTCACGGTCAGTCCGGAACTCGAGCGCGTGACGGCAGGGGAGTGAAACTGATGGTACAAGGAGATATCGTACTCGTTACAGGTGCAGGGAGTGGAATTGGACTAGAAATCTCGAAGGCGTTCGCAGCAGCTGGCGCAAAAGTCGTCGTAACAGACGTCCGCGCAGAAGCAGCAGAGGAAGCAGCGGCAGCGATTCGTTCGGCCGGTCATGAAGCAGTCGGCATGACGCTCAACGTCACCGATGAAGCACAGGTCGAAGCGGTCTTGAAGCAGACGGTCGAACAGTTCGGTCGACTCGACGTCTTGATCAATAACGCGGGTCTTCAACACGTCTCACCAATTGAAGAGTTTCCGACAGAGAAGTTCGAATTGATGATCAAGATCATGCTGACGGCACCGTTCATCGCGATCAAGCATGCCTTTCCGATCATGAAGGAACAAGGCTACGGACGGATTCTTAACATGGCATCGATCAACGGCTTGATCGGCTTTGCCGGTAAAGCAGCGTATAACTCAGCAAAACATGGATTGCTCGGTCTAACGAAAGTCGCAGCCCTTGAAGGAGCGGAGCACGGGATCACCGTCAATGCGATTTGTCCGGGTTATGTCGATACACCACTCGTTCGGAATCAAATGGAAGACTTAGCGAAAACGCGACACGTTGAGCTTGAGAAGGTACTTGAGGAAGTCATCTATCCGCTCGTTCCGCAAAAGCGGCTCCTTGCTGTCGAAGAAATCGCAGATTACGCGTTGTTCCTTGCGAGCCGCAAAGCAAAAGGCATTACCGGACAAGCGAACGTCCTTGATGGTGGATATACGATTCAATAAGGAGATGGAGCAGATGAGTGAAGCAGTCGTCATCGTCAGTGCGACGCGCACGGCGATCGGGAATTTCAATGGAAGTTTGAAGGACGTCAAAGCAACGGAACTCGGAGCGACGGTCATCCGCGCGGCTCTCGAGAAAGCTGGCGTCGCAGGGAGTCACGTCGATGAAGTCTTTTTCGGCAACGTCCTCTCAGCAGGACTTGGTCAAAATCCAGCACGGCAGGCGGCACTGGCTGCCGGATTACCGGAGACGTGCCCCGCGATGACCGTCAATAAGGTCTGCGGATCGGGTCTCTCTGCTGTCCATCTCGCGTATCAGGCAATCAAGTCAGGCGAAGCCGATGTCATCGTTGCCGGTGGGATGGAGAACATGAGTCAGGCACCTTACGTCCTCGCGGGCGCACGGTCTGGACTGAAGATGGGTGACCAACCGCTCGTCGATACGATCATCCAGGACGGGCTCGAATGTGCGTTTAATGACTACCATATGGGCGTTACGGCAGAGAATTTAGCGGATGCGTATGAACTCTCCCGCGAAGCGCAGGATCAGTTCGCGGCGACGAGTCAGCAAAAAGCGCAGACGGCACTCGCGGAAGAACGGTTCGTCTCGGAAATCACACCAGTATTGATTCCGCAACGAAAAGGCGATCCGATTCGTTTTGATCAGGATGAGTTTCCGCGCGCGGGAACGTCTGTCGAAACACTCAGTCGTTTGCGCCCGGCATTCAAAAAGGACGGAACGGTCACAGCAGGTAATGCGTCAGGCATCAACGACGGTGCTGCGGCACTCGTCATCATGTCAGAGGCGAAGGCAAAAGAACTCGGCGTGACACCACTCGTTGAGATTGTTGCGAATGGAACGTCCGGTGTTGATCCGAGCATCATGGGAATCGGTCCAGTTCAAGCGGTTCAGAAGGCGCTCGGTAAAGCGAGACTCTCGCTTGACGACATCGATGTCATTGAAGCGAATGAAGCGTTCGCAGCGCAATCCCTCGCGGTTGATGCGGAGCTTCAGTTCCCGCATGAGAAACTCAACCGGAACGGCGGAGCAATTGCTCTCGGTCATCCAATCGGTGCAAGTGGTGCACGGATTCTCGTTACGTTGATTCATGAGCTCGAGCGGACGGGTGAGACGCATGGGCTTGCGACGTTATGCGTCGGTGGTGGACAAGGGGTTGCGACGATTATTAAAGCATATGAAACTAGATAAAAAATCGAAAAGCATCAGACGTGGAAAAAATTAATTTCTGCGTTTGATGCTTTTGCTATTTCTCATTAAGTCAGATGAACTTATGAATCCGATTTCATGCTTCGACGCACAGACGTAGCAAATTATGTAGAAACGAGCTATATCAAACTTTCAACACAATTTTCAGAATATTCTCCGGATAAACTCCTAGCACGAGGTCTCAAACGTATGGTATTCTTTCGAACGAAGTACTTCATCCGCTTAGGGAGCGGACGGAGTCGGAAATCATCAGTGGGGGTTTATTATGTCTAAAACTGTTCCAACATCATTCATCATCGTCATCGGCATGATGCTTTTTGCCCTGTTCTTCGGGGCAGGCAATCTCATCTTTCCGCCGATGCTCGGACAGCTCGCAGGGGAGCATGTCTGGGTCGCCAATGCCGGGTTCCTCGTCACCGGTGTCGGTCTACCATTGCTCGCGATTCTCGCTTTCGCGTACTCAGGGGAACGCGATCTACAAGCAATGGCGTCACGTGTCCATCCGGCGTTCGGAGTCGGCTTCGCTGTCATCCTATATCTGGCAATCGGTCCATTCTTCGCGATTCCACGCGCTGGAACGGTCTCGTACGAAATCGGCATCAAGCCATTCTTCAGTGAGTCGACGAGCCACTGGCCACTGCTCATCTTCACGGTCTTGTTCTACACGGTCGCTTGTCTTTTATCGTTGAACCCGACGAAGATCGTCGATGTCGTCGGTAAGATTCTGACGCCGATTAAGATTACATTCATCGGGTTGTTGATTGTCGTCGCCGTCCTTCATCCGATTGGAAGTTTTCAGAATCCTTTGAAGACATATCAGTCGAATGCCTTCTTTAATGGTTTCCAGGAAGGATACATGACACTTGATGCGCTTGGTGCCTTCGTCTTCGGCATCATCATCATCGCAGCGATCAAGGAGAAAGGTGTCACATCAAAGCGACAGTTGTTGCTGATTTGTACGAAAGCGTCATTGATCGCAGCAGCTTTACTTGCGATCACGTATACGGCGCTTGCCTTCATGGGCGCGTCAAGTGTCTCGGAAATCGGTCAACTGGCGAACGGGGCCGAAATCTTGTCTGCTGTCTCGGATCATTACTTTGGTGAATACGGGGCGATTTTGCTTGGTCTGATGATTACAGTCGCCTGTATGACGACAAGTGTCGGGTTGATCACGGCGTGTGCCTCGTTCTTCTCGGCCCTCGTGCCACAAATCTCATACGTCAAATGGACGATTGGTCTATCGATCTTCAGCGCACTCGTTGCGAACATCGGTCTGAACCAATTGCTCGCCGTCTCGAAACCGGTCTTGATGACGCTTTATCCACTGGCAATCTGTCTGATTTTCCTGACGTTCCTGCATCCGCTCTTTAAAGGAAAACCGGCCGTTTATCAAGGGGCGCTTTGGATGACATTCGTCGTCAGCTTGTTTGATGGATTAAAGACGGCAGGAATCAACGTCTCGGCCGTCACGAACGCGTTCGATGCCGTATTACCGTTTGCTTCCGTCAGTCTCGGATGGGTCGTTCCAGCTATCATTGGTGGAGTGATCGGAGCCATCGTCGGTAAGAAAACAGCGGAGACACAGTCGTCATCGCGGGTTGCTTAAGTATTACCGATTCAATCAAACGGATAACCGATCAGCAGATCGGCTATCCGTTTTTTTGTTCACTGAATTGTACGTTTAAGTGGGAGACGAAACGGCAATTCCTCTACTGTATGTCATTGACCATCGTGTCCCTTACAGAAAGGATGTTGAAACATGTCAGAACGTGTCTTCATTAGTCCCTCGAAGTATGTCCAAGGAAAGGATGTCATTGACCGGCTCGGTACATATGTGAGCCCGTTCGGTGAAAAAGCGCTCGTCATCGCGGATGATGTCGTTTGGAAAATCGTCAAGGAACGCGTCGAGCAGTCGTTGTCCGGCGAAAACGTCGGCATCGAGAAAGCCGATTTCAGCGGTGAAGCTTCGAGGCATGAAGTGCAGCGAATTGCTGAGCAAGCAAAAGCAGCGGACGTCCGGTTCGTCATGGGTGTCGGTGGCGGGAAGACGCTCGATACAGCGAAGGCGGTCTCCGATGAGTTGAACGTATCCGTCGTCATCGTGCCGACGCTTGCTTCGACTGACGCGCCGACGAGTGCTCTGTCTGTTATTTATTCCGACGAAGGAATTTTCGAAAGTTATCGCTTCTATAAAAAGAATCCCGATCTCGTTCTCGTCGATACGAAGCTGATTGCGCAAGCACCGGCGCGGTTCTTCGCGTCCGGCATCGCCGATGCGCTGGCGACATGGGTCGAAGTCCGGAGTGTCGTTGCATTCGGCGGCGAGACGATGGCAGGCGGACGACCGACGATTGCCGCGCAAGCGATCGCCAAACGGTGCGAGGAAGTCCTGTTCGAACACGGGCGTCTGGCCTATGAGTCCGTTCAGGCACAAGTCGTCACACCAGCACTTGAAGCCGTCGTCGAAGCCAATACGCTTTTAAGCGGACTCGGCTTCGAGAGTGGTGGATTAGCTGCAGCGCACGCCATTCATAATGGCTTCACGGCACTTGACGGGGACATCCATCACTTGACGCATGGGGAGAAGGTCGCCTTCGGTACACTCGTTCAACTGGCGCTCGAAGAACATCCACAAGAAGAAATCGAGCGCTATATCGCATTTTATACGGACCTCGGCTTACCGGTGACGCTCGAAGATGTGAAGCTAAAGGATGCATCACGGGAAGACATCGTCAAAGTCGGCGAGGCAGCAACGGCTGACGGGGAGACGATCCATAATGGGTTCAACGTCACTGCTGACGAAGTCGCCGATGCGATCATTGCAGCCGATCGCTATTCGAAAGCGTATCAGGCAAAACGCAATCGATAAGCAAACAATCCCCCTTGCCGAGATGGCGAGGGGGATTGTCATTTAGAGATAGTCGAGCGGATTGACGCTGCTGCCGGCAGACGTTGCGCTGTAGACGTATGATCCTTTATGAAGCTCAAAATGAAGATGGGTCCCGAAGGCGTTACCTGTCTCACCGACCGTTCCCAGTTTTTGACCTTGTGCGACCGTTTGACCGACCGAAACCGAGCGGCTGTTCATGTGCGCATACAAGCTGATGAACGGCGATCCGTTGATCGTATGCGAAACCATGACGTAGTTACCATATGCGCCTTTATATTGGGATGTGATGACTTTACCGCTTGCTGTCGCGTAAACCGGCGTGCCTTTTGCTGCACCGTAGTCGATTCCATTATGAAACGTGTAACCGTAAATCCCACTCGTCGGTCCGTATCCTTGTGTAATCGGACCGCTCGTCGGTGTCGCGAAACTCTTCGTGGATGCTTTAGAGGCTCCAGTACTGTTCGTTAATGTCAGAACAGCATATTTCGTAACATAGTCCGCGTGGACGAATCGTTTGTCTCCACCATACAGGAACTTAATCCAGTCACCTGTACGACCGAGATAACGGAAACGTTCTCCTTGATCGACACTTCCGACAATCGAACTGCTCGTTGAACTACTGCTGCGGACACGCAGGTTGTCGACGTTGACTTTGATTTTGTAGTAGCGCGTCACGGAGTATTTTTTAACGTATGTGGATGAGACGTAGACTTTTTTAGAACCGTAGAGAATCTTTGTCCAGTTGCCTGTTCGGCCCAGATATTTATATGTATCACCTTTATCGAAACTAGTGATTGTTCCGTAGGATGTCGATGGACCGGTACGTGCCCGTAAGCCGTCTTCCATGACCTTTACTTTATAGAATGTCGTTGCTGCATCCGCACGCGGGATGGCAAACGATGCAAAACTCGCGACGGCGATGGCTGTCGCTGAAACACCTTTCCAAAAACCATGCATGAATTATTCCTCCTGAATTCTAAAGCTGTGTGACAGAACCGTTATGTAAATTTCATAGATGAGTATAACATTTACGAAAATGTTTAAATGTTACATTCACATTTCGATATTATTTCAATAAATTATATTGAATAGACTTAATTTTATTGAATGTTGAATCATTCCCGAAAAACTTTGACAACAATGGGCGTAACTGGATATGATGAAATGCCCTGTACATAACTGAAAAGGTACCCCGAATCGAGGTACCTGACAGTCGTTTATAAGAAGGCGAGTGGATTGACACTGCTTGCAGCAGATGAACCGCTATAGACATAGTGTCCACGGTGAATCTCGAAGTGTAAATGTGATCCGAACGAATTTCCGGTGCTGCCGACAGCTCCGATGCTTGCGCCTTTAGGAATCGATTGACCGACGAAAACAGAACGTTTACTTAAGTGAGCATAAACCGTTGTGTACGAAATACCGTTCACTTTATGTTCGACCATGACATGGTTCCCGTAAGCCCCTTGATAGGATGATTTGATGACTTTCCCTGCAGCAGCTGCTTTGACCGGTGTCCCAGCAGGTGCGCCGAAGTCGATTCCGTTATGGAACGTGTAGCCGTATTTACCGCTAGCATTTCCGTAACCTTGTGTGATTGGTCCGCTTGTCGGACGCATGAATCCGGTCGAAGAGGAGAAGGATGCTTTTTTCGCTGATTTACTCGAAGCGCTGTACTTCTTGACGTAACCAGAATAAACGAAGCGTTTCTCACCCTTATACAAGATTTTCGTCCAGTTTCCTGTACGACCGAGGTATTTGAAGGTTTGACCGGTATTGACACCGTCGACGATCCGGTTGTGTAACGATGGACCCGTTCGGACGCGTAGTCCGTCTACTTTGATTTTTACTTTGTATGATGAACCAGAAGCCGCTTCAACCTTACCTGTACCCGTAGCTGCAAAACCTGAAACAACGAGGGCGCTCATTGCTAACGTCGTAATTGTTCGTTTCATGAATGTTCCTCCTAAGTTGTGAATCTAGTGTTGGCGTCGGAATGACATCTATGGAAGTGAATGCGTATAGTGTGTATTGAAATGAGTGATGCCGTCATTTGACTAACGAGAGTATAGCATTCAATCGTCAGACGTTTGTGTTTCAATTCGATTGCTTAAATATATTCTAATAGCAATTGTTGTAATATTGAATGTCTGTTCAATTGCAAAATCCCTTAAAATCAAGATGAATCCGTGTTACAACGAGATGAATTTGATGACAAGATGCAATTATGGGAAATGATGAGAAAGTATGGGGATCAATTAAAAAAGAGAGTAGGTAACGAGATGGACTTAACGTTTACAGTAGATCAAAAAAAGCTTAACATTCGCGCAGTGGCGCTGTTGATCCAGGACGGGCATCTGTTGATTCATCGTCAAGGCAAAGATGATTTTTGGTCTTTACCCGGAGGACGCGTCCAGTTTGGCGAGAGTGGCGCAAAAGCAATCGAACGTGAGTTGTTAGAAGAATTGGGGCAGCCGATCATGCCGCCGGTCTTTCGTTTTTTACATGAAAATTTCTTCAATTACGCGCAGCATCAGTTTCACGAACTGGGGCTGTTCTATGAGGTGACGTGCCAGAAGCCGCTTCCTGTCGTGAAGGAAGACTTTTATGGTCCAGAAGGGGAAGGATTGACGTATCGTTTCGTACCGATCGATGAACTGGATCACTATACGTTGTATCCGCAAGAGTTAGCGCATATGCTCCGCACGAACGTATTTCCGACGTTACTGACGAATGACATCTGACTTTTGCGGAAAAACGTTTATCGATGTATCGCAAGGGAATCAATAATCATGTAGTTCAATTCATCAGTCATAAGGGAGCTGAACGTTGATGAGAGAAGAACAATTCGAAGCGATGCATCAGGAAGCACGGGGACAGACGCAAGAACAACAACCGGGTGTCGAGTACGCCATGAAGCCGGAACCGGTCTATGATGATCCGGATTATGTCGGTTCAGGAAAATTAAAAGGGAAGGTCGCACTGATTACGGGCGGGGATAGTGGAATCGGTCGTGCCGTCGCTGTCGCGTATGCGAAAGAAGGAGCAGACGTTGCAATCGTATACTTAAATGAGGGGAAAGACGCTGAAAAGACGAAATCGTTGATTGAAGGTTACGGGGTGAAAGCCTTAAAGATCGCAAAAGATGTCAGTCAGCCGGAAAATGCGCAAGAGATCATCGATACCGTCATTTCAGAGTTCGGTCAATTGAATATTCTCGTCAATAATGCAGGGAAACAATTCCCGCAGGATGACTTCCTTGCCATCACACCCGATCAATTAAAGGAAACGTTCGAGACGAATGTCTTTTCAATGTTCTATCTGATTCAAGCTGCGATACCTCACTTAAAAAAAGAGGATACGATCATCAACACCTCCTCGGTGACAGCCTATCGCGGGGCACCGACATTGATCGATTACTCGGCGACGAAAGGTGCAATCACGACATTGACACGCTCCCTTGCTTCGAGCTTGATCGAGAAGGGAATCCGCGTCAATGCCGTTGCACCGGGTCCGATTTGGACGCCGCTCATTCCGGCGACGTTTACAAAGGAAAAAGTCGAGGCGCACGGGGAAGATACGTTAATGAAGCGCCGAGGACAACCATCGGAAAATGCACCGGCTTATGTCTATCTCGCTTCACGCGATTCCAGTTACGTCACGGGTCAGACGATTCATATCAACGGCGGCGATTACATTACATCTTAAGGGGGAGAACAACATGAAGAAGAATCCGAACGAAGTACCGGAACGCGAACCGGATCAACAACCGGACGAAGTCCCAGAGACACCACCAAGTGAGGTGCCGGATACACCGCAGGAAGATCCGGTCCGTCAACCGGAACCGGACACGTTCCCTGAACCAACCGAGATTCCGGATACTCCGCAGGAAGATCCGAATCCGTATTAAAGACTGAAGTAGCCACCATCCGAGCCGAGGATGGTGGCTTTTGTTATAAAAAGTCCGTCTTGACAGGCAAACTGTATGGTGGGTATGATACAGAAGAAAAGTGTATTATTGTTTTAATACAATATATAAATAGGGAGGTCTACCGATGCAGTTCGACCAAAGAAGCCCGGTGTACCTGCAGGTCGTCCGTTGGTTCAAACAACGAATCGCGACCGAGGAATTGCAAAGCGGGCAAGAGATCCCGTCCCGCCGCGAAATCGCCGCACAGCTCGGAATTAATCCGAATACCGCACAAAAAGCATACAAAGAGATGGAGGAGCAGCAATTGATTACGACAGAACGGAATGTCCCGAGTAAGATTACACGCGATCCACAAGTTGTCCAAAACGTACGGACTGAGATGCTCGAAGAAGCCGTCTCTGAATTCATCGATGCCGTCAAAGCGATTCAAATCCCACTCGATGAGGTCGTCTCGAAGGTCGAGACCGTCTATCAGGAAACGGAACGGAGGAAGATCGATGCTTGAAGTCCATGGCTTACAAAAGAAATACGGTAAAAAACCAGTCCTTCAAGGCGTCTCGTTCTCGGTTCCGATGGATCAGTTGACGTGTCTGATTGGACTAAACGGTGAGGGGAAATCGACGATCCTGAAGGCAATCGCAGGTCTTGTCCCGATCAACGCGGGAACAGTTCTCGTCGATGGTGAAATTAATCGAAACAAGATTGCCTTTGTTCCAGATATCCAGACGATGCCAGGCTACATGACGGTCGGTGATGCACTGACTTACATGGCGGATTATTATTCTGACTGGAATCAAGCGACGGCGGATGAATTGATGCGGATTTTCCAGCTCCTCTCGACAGATAAGATCACGGACTTATCAAAAGGGAATCAGGCGAAGGTCAGCTTAATCCTCGGATTTGCCCTTGATCGTCCCTACTTGTTACTCGACGAACCGTTCGCCGGAATCGATCTGTTTACGAAAGAACAAATTGCCGGATTATTTTCGAGTCACTTTATGGAAGGGCGCGGCATCCTGATGACAACACACGAAATTCAGGAAATCGAGCACTTGATCGACCGGGTCGTTTTCTTACAGGACGGTCGGATCACCGATGAACACGAGACGGAAGAGATGCGGGAGCTGTACGGCAAGTCGGTGCAGGACCGGATGCGGGAGGTTTACCTTCGATGAAACAATACATACAATTGACGAATGAAGAAATTAAGCGGAGTTTTAAGCTGTATGTCATCGCTGTCCTTGTGATGGCAGTAATTGAGTTAGTGTCGGTCGTCGTAAATATCAAGCTGCATGAGCGCAGAATCGAAGATTACTTGAAGTCAAATACTGCAACATTGTATGAAGCATTCAATGTCTATGGGAAAATTTCGTTTATTGATACAACTTCCTTTTTCAGTTATATGACATTGATTGGGATGGCATTAGTCGTTATCTATACCATTCAGATTTGGTACCGAGATTGGATTGGTGAAACGAAGTATATCTATCGTCTGTTGATGCTTCCAGGAAATCGAGCAAGTATTTTCTTCTCGAAATTGACGACAGTCTTTTTGATCATCATGAGTTTTCTCGGTATCCAGTGGTGCTTGATTCAAGTGGGGAACCGTCTTTTCCAATGGGTTGTCCGAGAGGATTATATGGATAAAAATAGCTTACGAACTGTCGGAAGTACATTAGGCGAACTATACTCGCTGAATTTGACGAATTTACTCATCATTCTTGCAGTATCGTTGTTTATCGTAAGCTTCATGTTTTTACTTGTCTTAATTGAACGCTCCTACCGTAAATGGAGTGGACTCATTCGAGTGGGAATTGAGATGTTCATTCTGGTCATCTGTTCAGTAGCGAGTATATATTTTCTAGAGCAGACGAAGCTGTTATTGAACTCAGAAAAAACGTATGTATTGACGGGGGTATTCGTTCTCTATTTTGTTTACGTGATTTGGAGAAGCCTTCGTCTACTAAAATGGAAAATTGCTGTTTAAGGAGGACACTATGCGTTCAATCAAATATGTATTACTTTTAGGTGTCATCTGTATTGTGTCTTTAGGATTTTATGTTGGGCAGGTGCTCTCTTTCGATAAAGTAAAATTTATCGTCGAAACGAAAAAAGGTGATCCAAACGAAGATGTCGTTCGAAATATGCAACTTCGTCTCAGTGAGTGGGGTCAAAATCCGAACGAATACAACATTTCGATGAACGGGAACGTTAAGCAGTACAACAAACCAATACTGTCGTATGTTTTTAATGATGACTCTAATTGGGGGGATGCCCCAAGGTCGTTCCAGCAATTCATTTGGCAGAATGATACACATGTGTTTACTCAAGATTCGATTACATACGGTCTAAATAAGTTGAATGAAGACGAGCTGGAGTTACAGTGTTGGAATGCGCTGACGAACAAGTCGACGGATATGACAATCAAATTGCCTGAAACTCAAATGAATGAAAAGTTACGTTTCTCTCCGTTTCAACGAACAGGGGACATGTTATTAATTGATTCGTTTACTCGTAACAGCGAAATCGAAAGAGATTATATCTATCAAATCGATTTGAAAAAGAAATCGATGGCAAAAATCAAATTACCTGACCGTCTAGGTAAAAATGATACGATTCGAGCATTCTATGATGGGAAAATGATTGTTGATCAAGTAAAAGAAGTAGAAGATGATGAAGATTTTTTATCTGAAACCGTCGTAAAGGATGGAAAGCAAACGAAAATATTAAAAGTATTCGAGGAAGCGTACTCCTCATATGCTATAAACGGTGGAAAATATTTCTTAGGTCTTGACGAATCCTCTGCACAAGTATCGGATCAGAAAAAGTTGAACTGGCACATCTACGATCTCGAATCACATCAGACCTCTGCCAAATCGATTCAGCTTGATTCGATTGCGACGGATGAAAACTTTGCAAATAGAAGTGTTGCCGTAGATCGCGAGCATATTTACTTCGCTTACCGGACAAAAAAAGATGAAGTCAAATCATTGGTGATCGATCCGCTGACATCTGAGATTATTTATGAAGCTGACATTCATCAAAAAGGATCAAAAAATGAATTACTCTTACATGACATCACAACAAATTAATAAAAGTAACCAATTTCCACGTATAATGTGAAACCTCCTGTTTTCTTCCAACGTATAAAGACTATACAAAGGGGGAACTCACATGCAATTCTTGATTTTTGTCATCTTCGCAGGTGCTATGTACTGGTTCTACTACAGCTTCTTACTGGGGTACCGTAAGAAAAACATCACGTTAACGTTTGACGATCGGTTTTATTCACTCGACGAACACGCCGCAGCCATCGAACAAAAGCTTGCAACAGATGGACATTCGGCACGTTATCTCGGTGACCGTCGCTTTGAAGTTGATGGCAAACCATACCTGTTCCTCGAGCGGACAGTTTCGATCGGCGGGGTTCCGACACAGCAGACGATTCTCGAACAGCAAAAAAAATAACTCTCCCGCGTTCGGGAGAGTTTTTTCGTTAGACCGGAATCCGGTCGAGGGGATGCGGTTGCTGCGACGAGCGATACCAGCGGATGATCCAGTGATCGATGCCGATGTGATACGCGTAGCGTCCTGCAGCGAGTAAGATGACTGTTGCTGCTAGGAAGACCGGGTTCAACGCAATCGTCCCAGCAAGTAAGTAATTGAGATTCATGATGCTCCCGACGATGAGGGCGGGAACCGTCAATAGACTAAGAATCAACAGGATACCGACGACGAGTTCCGCGAACGGAATCAAGACATTGATCAGCCCGACGTTCGGTAAGGCGAGTTGCTCGATCCACGTTGCATACCACGAACTGACGAGTGCGTCTTCGCCTGTCGCTTTTGCGAGCGCTCCTTCAAGAAACGGCTGTGCATCAAAGCCGTTTATGTACTTGCCGATGCCGGCGATGAACCACTGGATCCCGAGCCAGAGCCGGATGATCGTCAACAGACCAAGACCTGTAATGTGTAATGCTTTCACTTTCAGACACTCCTCTACTACAACATAGTCCCCATCATACTGAAAAATCATCAGTCAGATGGGGACTATCATCATAACGTCATTGAACCGTCATCGACCTGTTACAAAAAAGGATAAGGTAACGGTTTCACGACCGTTGATCGAGGCGGTGACTGATTGCAGTCAACAAGGCAGCGACGAGTGCAACCAGTCCACCGACGAGTGCCGTGTTCATCATTGGACCGTTTGCATAGACGATACCACCAAGTGCGGAACCAAAAGCAATCCCGACGTTACTCGCAACAGGCATCAATGAAGCAGCAAGTCCTTTTGCTTCCGGATTGAACTTTTCAGCGAGATCAATCAAGTAGATCTGTGTTGAAGTCGTCAGTAAAATCGACATCAGCGACATCAAAGCGATGTTGAACAGTCCAAGTGAAAGGGATGCTGTCGTGAAGTATAACGCAGCAAGGACGATTGCTTGTACGACGAAGACGAACCGTAAACGTCCCATCGAATTTTTGCTAGCGATTTTACCGGCAAGGATGTTACTAAAGATTGAAACAACACCGTAAGCGAGCAAGATCGGACTGATCCACGTCTTCGCGATCCCAAGTTCCGTTTGCAGGATTGGTACAAGGTACGTGTAGACGACGTAGGTTGCCCCGAATCCGAACGATGGAATAAAGAAAGCGATCAGGATCCGTGGGTTGGCGAGCAGTCCAAGCTGCTCTTTGATTGAACCGGAACCCGTCGATTGCTGGACCGGAACGATTTTCCACACGGCGAGGAACGCGATCAATCCCATGACTGTTGTCAGCCAAAACGTGGCTTCGAATCCAGCGTGTTGACCGATGAACGTACCAATCGGGACACCGAGGACGTTCGCGAGTGTAAAACCACCGAAAATGAACGAGACGGCGACACCGCGCTTCGCAACCGGCACACCGTCACTTGCGACGACCATTGCAAGCGAAATCAAGACGCCGGTCAAGATGGCTGTCAGGATGCGGGTGGCAAGCAACACTTCATAACTTGGTGCAAAACTACTGGCGAGATTCAGTAAGACCCAGGCAAGTAACAGACGTAGAATCAGGCGACGCCGTTCCAGATGACCGGTCAGCGACATGACGATCGGTGTACCAATCGCAAAAGAAATAGCAAAAGCGGAGACGAGCGTACCGGCTGTTGCGATCGTAATATCAAGGGCTGAGGAGATTTCAGCGAGGATCCCGACGATGACGAATTCGCTCGTACCGAGAACGAACGTCAGGAGCGACAACGTGGCGATTAACAGCCAATCGCGTCGACTTAAACGAGTAGTAGGTGACATGGATGATTCCTCAATTCTGGCGCTTGCGCGCGAAACTATGAGTAACAGGATAGCACGAAACGATTTCGTCGGGTATTGCAAAGCGCGATTCCGGGAAAAGAACCATTATTCGAAATAGCGTGTGAATTTCCAAGCTTTCTGTTTTTTGCGTATACTAGAAAAGAAGACTACGGACAAAGGAGTGGGGACGATGCAAGCGACAGTGACATGGAACAAACAGATGGGGTTTAGTGGACAGACGGAATCAGGACATCCTCTTGCGATGGATGCAGCACCGGAAAACGGTGGTGAAAACCAGGCACCCCGACCAACCGAGCTCTTGCTACATGCCGTTGCCGGCTGTACTGGGATTGATATCGTCTCGATCTTAGAGAAGATGCGCTTGACGATCACTCATTTCGAAATGGATATCGAAGGAGAACGAGCAGAGGATCATCCGCGGCGTTTTACATCGATCTCGATTCATTACCGACTCGAAGGTGATCTACCAGAAGATAAGGTCCGTCGTGCCATCTCGTTATCAAAAGATAAATATTGTTCGGTCTCACAATCCCTGAACGCTGAGATTTCCGTCTATTATTCAATTAATGGTGTCCGGAGCGAGGATCCTTTGTGAAGAAGACCGTACTGATCGGTTGTCTGTTGCTTGCAGGGTGTGCGCAGGAGACGACGGAACCAACGAAACCATCACAATCAGAAACGAAGCAACCGACCGAGGTGAAGAAACCGAAGCCTAAGCCGACGAAGGAAGAACGACAGCATGCAGAACTCAAACAACAATTAGCAGCGATGTCGACGTCTGAAAAGATCGATCAACTGCTCTATATCGGCGTTGCGGGTACGGAACTTTCAGCAGCCGATCGGCAGTTGTTGCGGACGCATGCGATTGGTGGTGTCTTACTGCTCGGCGGAAACATCACGTCAGAAGAACAACTTTTGACGTTCACCCGTGCGATTCAAGAGACGAATCAAAAGCCGTATGCGTTCGTCGGGATTGACGAAGAAGGTGGACGGGTCAGCCGGGTGCCGGATCAACGATTACGTCTGCCGACGAGTCAACAGATGGCGCAAGGCGCGGATACGGCGAAAATGGAAGACGTCGGAAGCACGCTTGGTCATGTATCGCGGTATTATGGATTCAACATGGACTTTGCACCGGTCCTTGACGTTAACAGTAACCCGAACAATCCGATCATCGGTGACCGTGCCTTAAGTGCTGATCCGAAAACGGTCGCGTCTTTGGGTACTGCCCTGATGCACGGGATGCAGGAGACGGGTACGATTCCGGTCGTCAAACATTTTCCCGGTCATGGCAACACGAGTGTCGATTCCCATGTCGGTCTGCCGAAAGTGACAGCATCGAAGGAAGAACTGAAGCGGACGGAACTCGTCCCGTTTCAAGAAGCAATCCAAGAAGGGGCAGAGATGGTAATGGTCGCTCATATTCTGTACCCCGCGTATGACGATACACATCCATCCTCGCTCTCAAAAGCTGTCCTGACCGACCTCTTGCGTCAGCAGCTCGGCTTCAAGGGCGTCATCATTACGGATGATCTCGTCATGGGAGCGATCACGAAACAATACGGTCTCGCGGAAGCGGCACGGCAGGCACTCGTTAACGGCGCAGACATGGCGATGTTTTCAGAAGCGGGTGCTTATACGAAGGTCCATACTGAAGTCATGCAAGCGGTGAAGGATGAGGCGTTAACGATGAAAATGCTTGATGCCAAAGTAATGCGGATTCTGAAGCTGAAGCAGACCTATGCCGATAGCCAGAAGCAACAGCGCCCGACGAAATCGGATCTCGTTCAGCAAGTCGAAGCGCTCAACTAGGACTAGCGAAGCGAAACGACTCATGCTAGACTAATGGGGCAAGCCAATTAAACACGAAAAGACACTAGGGGAGTCTCCCAGCAGACTGAGACGGAAGTATCCGGACCCTTTGAACCTGATCTAGTTCGTACTAGCGGAGGGAAGTGGCTCGAAACCTTAGATATCCTTAGCGCTTCAGCGCATTTTCGGACCACTCCTTTCAACATCGGGAGTGGTCCTTTTTCGTATGGAAAGGAAGAACATGATGCGTTTACATCTGATTTCGACAGGATCCATCGATCCACGTGATGGGGTGAAAACCTTTCAATCGCTTCAACCTTACACGGATCAGCTGCACCTACGGGAATCGAATTTATCGGCGGCAGAATTGCTTGATCTGATTGAAACACTCTTTGCGCAAGGGTATTCCCCTGATCAGTTAACGGTCCATGACCGGGTCGATGTCGCCCATGTCGCTGGCATCGGTGTGCAGTTAACACGCCGTTCCTTACGTGTCCGCGATGTAAGGCGTCACTTTCCGGATCTGACAATCGGTAAATCCGTTCATTCACTGGCAGAGGCACTGGCGGCAGAAGCAGAAGGAGCCGATCGACTGCTCTACGGTCATATCTATCCGACGACGTCGAAGCCGGATCTTCCACCACGGGGTGTTGATGCTCTGAAACAAGTCGTCACCTTCACGACGAAACCGGTCATCGCCATCGGCGGCATCACACCAGATCGCATTTCTGAGATTGCAGGGACCGGTGCAGCAGGAATCGCGGTTTTGTCCGGTATTCTCGGTCAAGCGGACCCGCTTGCTGCGATCAAGCGTTATCAGGGGGTGCGGGTATGACGGATCACATCATCATTGGTGGTGGAGTCATCGGTTTGACACTTGCTTACAGTCTCGCCTGTCAAAACGAATCCGTTCTTGTCCTTGAGCGCGGAACATGCGGGCAAGAAACAAGTCGCGCGGCTGCCGGGATGCTTGCGACAGACATCGAGCTGAGAGAAGAATTGCATGCACTTGCCGCGCGAAGTCGTCGTCTGTATCCGCTGCTCGCACGTCGTCTCGAGCGGGAGACCGGGATTGATTGTGGCTACCGGGAACAACCGTTTTTATTGAAACGAAACGGAAGAGAGTACGTATTTCCATCGGTCGGTCAAATCGATCCGCGACGACTGACGACTGCATTGATGTCTGCCTTACGTAAACGGGGTGTATCCATCGAAGAACAGGTGGATGTGACACGTATCTGTGAGAATGAGGATACCGTGCGAATCGAATCAAATGAAGGAGAGTGGACGGGGCGAACGGTGACCGTTGCTGCCGGTCGCGGATCGCAAGCCTTGCTCGCGACAGCAGGGATCTCGATTGCGACATACGGGGTCAAAGGCGAGTGTCTCGCGGTCCGTCTCGCTGGGGAACCATTACCTTCGATTCTGTTTGATGATTCTGTCTATCTCGTTCCAAAAGCGGACGGACGGATCTTAATCGGTGCGACGGAACTGCCGTACGATGAGACAGTCGGTGTCCGTGTCGCAGGAGTCATGTCACTACTTCAAGCAGCGGAGCAACTGTATCCGCCGATTCGTGACGCCGTCATCGAAGAAGTCTGGTCCGGCATACGGCCGCAAACAGAGTCGGGCTTGCCATATCTCGGAGTCGCCGATTCCTCCCGTCGGATCTTTCTAGCGACGGGGCATCACCGGCATGGCATATTACTTGCACCGGTGACAGCAGAAATCTTGGCAAACACATTACGGTTGATTCAGAAGGAGGAAGTCCGATGAACATTACGATTAACGGCAATGACCACACGAT
Source organism: Exiguobacterium sp. TDN 0502 (assembly GCF_050846835.1). Lineage (NCBI taxonomy): Bacteria > Bacillati > Bacillota > Bacilli > Caryophanales > Exiguobacterium > Exiguobacterium sp. TDN 0502. The sequence continues at coordinate 94,787 of NZ_JBOZGJ010000004.1, forward strand.
CGAACAGATTGAGACGATTGAGGACATGCTCACGCAACTCGGCTTAGAAGAAAAGCTCGTCATCGTCGAACAGAACCGACAGATCATCGACCGCCGGGCTTACGGTCAGACGATCGTTCGGGATCATGACACATTCGAAATCGTTCATTTCGTAGGAGGAGGATAAAGATGTTGAAAATTGGAGAAAAGACATTTGACTCACGGTTATTACTCGGTACGGGAAAATATACGGATGCTACGGTACAGCAGGAGGCGATTGACGCGTCGGCTGCACAAATCTTGACGTTCGCCGTCCGCCGGCTCGATCTCTTCGATAAACAACAAGCGAATTTCTTGGAGTCGCTTGATTTGGCGAAGTACGAGTTACTACCGAATACGGCTGGTGCGAAGACAGCAGAAGAAGCCGTTCGACTGGCGAAGCTTGCACGGGCATCCGGGATGTGCGACATGGTCAAAGTTGAAGTCATCGGTTGCGACAAGACACTCTTACCGGATCCGATCGAGACGTTACGCGCCTCGGAAGAGTTACTCAAAGAAGGGTTCATCGTCTTGCCGTATACGTCGGACGACGTCGTCCTTGCACGACGACTCGAGGAACTCGGCTGTCACGCCATCATGCCGGCAGCGTCACCGATCGGTTCCGGACAAGGAATCCTCAACCCGTTCCACTTGCAATTCATCATCGAGCAGACGACGGTCCCGGTCATCGTCGACGCCGGCATCGGTTCACCGGCTGATGTCGCCTATGCGATGGAACTCGGGGCGGACGGTGTCTTACTGAACTCTGCCGTCGCGCACGCCAAGGATCCGGTCAAGATGGCGCGCGCGATGCGGTTAGCTGTCGAAGCGGGGCGGCTTGGATACGAAGCGGGACGAATCGAGAAGAAACAGTATGCGGTCGCAAGCAGTCCGACGACTGGATTGATTCGATGACGCGGTACTCACGGCAAACCCGGTTTCAACCGATCGGGGAAGCGGGACAAGCACGCTTGGCAAAAGCGAAGGTCCTGATTGTCGGGATGGGGGCACTCGGGACCGCGTCGGCAGAACAACTCGTCCGCGCTGGTGTCAGCGTCCGGATCGTTGACCGCGATTATGTCGAGTGGAGTAATCTACAGCGACAACAACTTTATACGGAGGACGATGCGCGTCAGATTGTACCGAAGGCGATTGCTGCAAAAGCACGGCTAGAAGCAATCAATTCGACGGTGACGATCGAAGCACACGTGTTAGACGTCGACCGGGCAGCGCTGACGTGGCTACTCGATGATATCGATCTGATCATCGACGCGACGGACAATTTTGATATTCGGTTGCTGATGAATGATATGGCTTTGCTCCGATCAATTCCGTGGATTTATGGTGGCTGCGTCGGCAGTTACGGGATCACCTTCACCGTCCGTCCCGGGGAGACGCCGTGTCTGCATTGTCTGCTCGATCAATTACCACGCGATCAGGAAACATGTGATACAGCGGGGATCATCGGTCCGGCTGTGCAAATGGTCGCTTCCTTACAGGTGACGGAAGCGTTGAAGTGGTTAAGCGGGGACCAGGACGCGATGCGGACGCGCTTGCTAGCGTTTGATGTCTGGTCGAATACGTTCCAACAAATCAACGTCCAGTCACTGAAGCAATCGGAATGCCCGTCGTGCGGCATCGAGCCGTCTTATCCTTACGTAGCGGATCAATCGATCCGTTTTACGGCACTGTGCGGTCGGGATGCGGTTCAAATCCGGGGCGACGGCAAGCGGGATCTTGATCAATTAAAACAACGTCTCGAGCCGGTTGCGACGATTGCCGCCCATAATCCGTATTTGCTGGCATTTACGACGGATGAACATCGGATGGTCGCCTTTCAAGATGGACGTGTCTTAATCCATGGGGAAGCCGATCTCGTGAGAGCGAAACGGCTCTATCACGCTTATTTCGGGTAAACGTTCACAAAACAGTAAACTAATTTTTCAAATGCATGTTTTAAATGTTTAAAAAACAGGTAAATAAGACTTCAGACGTAAAACGGTCTACAGGTTTTGAACGTGAAGAGGAGTGATTCAGATGAAACAAGAATTCGATCCGATGAAGGATCAAGTACAGACGGAAGAGACACAGGCAGTCGTCCAGCAAGCAAACTGGAATCCGGACCGGTACCGGACGAACTTGAACCCATTCTATCTGTCACCTTGTAGTGTCGAACGTAGAGATGATGTGCATCAGGATGCATCGAAAATTCTCGAAGTCGAGACGTCGTCGCCCCTCCAACAACTCTTTGAACACAATCAAACAACGCATACATCCGAACCAGCGGGCAAAAAATTCAAGACAGGCATCGTCGTCGGCGTCGGTGCGATCATTGGCGGATCGGTTTCTGTCATTCGTTCCGTCCAACGTTCTAGAAGACAACGGACGAAATAATCTGTTCGTCGTCAGATTGAAAAAGCAGGAGACATTCGCCTCCTGCTTTCTTTTTAATCCCTTCATTTCATAATAGAAATGAAGGGGTTTTGTGTGTATATTGTTTTTGCTTTTTATCTCTAAATTTATCAGTTAGTTACATTATCAAATGCGGTAGATTTGCCGTTTAAATAAACATCGATGATTTCGTATTTAGGATCTAAAGTTAATTTATAGACATGCTGCTTCATCTTCTCATGAGCTTTAGATTCATTTAATTGTATCTTTACCGTATCTTTTTGTGTTTCGAGATCAGTAGCAACTGATTTTTTTGTGCGATATACGACATAAGAAGTATCGCCCTTCGTGTTAATCAATTGCAGAGTTGAACCAGGATCAATCTTCGTTTGTAGATTGTTAGGTATTGTCTTTAACTCACTAAAACTGAGTTTAGATTCATTGATGCCACAGGCTGATAAACTGGCACATAATACAGTCAATATTAATAACTTCTTCATGTTTTAGCTCCTTCGATCCGAATGGAAATGTATGCCTTATAGTTTAGCAGTTTTTTGAAGTTTACAGTCGTCAAAAATTATAAGGTGAATAGAGATTGAGTTGATGTTAAAGATAAACTGATGTTCACTTGATTAAGAAGAATTCTAATTTTTTCTTCTGAATTCATCATAGCATCGTCGTGTGTCAGAATAACTCCTGCTTTTTATATTCCAAACGGATGTTCGTCGCAGAATGAACGCTCGCATGCTACACTGAAGCTACTATATTTAAAAAGTGAGTGTGATGAAGATGAAATGGATACATACTGCCGATTGGCATCTTGGAAAAATCGTTCATGGTGAATCCATGCTCGAGAACCAACGGGCGGTTCTAGCCGATTTTTTAGCACTCGTCGACCGAGAACAACCGGATGCGATCGTCATTGCAGGTGACTTATACGACCGCGCCGTACCACCGACGGAAGCCGTCGAACTGCTTGACGAGACGCTCGCTGCCTTGATTCTTGACCGGGATATCCCAGTCGTTGCGATCAGCGGAAATCACGATTCGGCCGAACGGTTAAGTTTCGGAACAACGTTACTCCAACGGGCTGGTTTGCACCTCGTCGGAAAACTAACGCCGGTCATTACTCCGGTCACGATCAAAGGGGTCTCGTTTTATCCGGTGCCGTTCGCGGATCCGGCTACCGTCCGCTACGTACACAAGGATGAAACGATTAAGACACATGATGACGCAATGCGAACGATTCTTGCGAGTTGTACACCTGAGGGACCGAGTGTCCTCGTCGGACATGCCTTTGTGATCGGTGGACTCGAGACGGATTCCGAGCGGCAATTATCTGTCGGAACGGCAGGACAGGTCAGCGCGAGCCAGTTTGCACCGTTTACCTATACGGCACTCGGTCATTTGCATAATCCACTTGCGATTCAGTCGGAGACGGTCCGTTACAGCGGATCACTCTTGAAATATTCATTTTCGGAAGCGCATCACGTCAAAGGCGTCGATGTGTTGACGTTGAACGATGCGGGTATGTTCGATCGCCGGTTCGAACCGCTTGCCCCAAAACGTGACTTGCGGGAATTGACGGGTAGTCTTGGTGAACTGACAGACCCGGCGTTCGTCGCGACACAAACAACGGACGATTACTTAAAGATCAATCTAACGGACGGCGAAGCCTTGATGGACCCGATGGGCAAGCTGAAAAAAATCTATCCGAACATCTTGCACCTCGAGCGAATCGGATTCGTCCGCGAGAGTACGCGGGCGGTCAAGGCGTCGCGTGAGCAAGTCAAAGATGCATCCGTTGCGGATCTATTCAGTGAGTTTTATGAAGCAGTTCGTGAGAAGAAACCGACGGAAGCGATGCAAGCCGTCCTGAAGGAGGAAGCGACATGCGCCCAGAACAACTGACATTACGCGCCTTTGGACCATTTGCTGGTGAAGAGACGATTGATTTCACGGCACTTGCCGGACGGACGATGTTCGTCATCTCCGGGAATACCGGGGCAGGAAAAACGACGATCTTTGACGCATTGACGTTCGCCCTGTATGGCGAAACGTCAGGCGGTGAACGGGAAATGAGCGAACTACGAAGTCATTTTGCCATGCCCGAGCAAAAGACAGAAGTCGAACTGGAGTTTACGCTGAAAGGGGAACGGTACCGGATCATTCGCCAACCAAGTCAACCACATCCGGTCAATAAAACCGGTTATTCGCATGAAGCGGAGCTTTCACGGTTCGACGGTTCGACGTGGAAACCGCTCGCAGTCAAAATTCCAGAAATCAAGCAACGGGTTCAAGAGCTGATTCAGCTTGACCATAAACAATTTTCACAAATTCTCTTGTTGCCGCAAAATAAGTTCCGCGAACTGTTGATGGCAGAGTCAAAAGACAAACTGCAGATTCTTAAGCAGCTGTTCAAGACGGAACACTACGGTGAGTTCCAGCAACGCTTGCACCGGCAAGCGCTCGATCTTGCGGCACGGATTAAGGAAACGAAGACAAAACAGTGGGCAAAGCTTGAAGAGTTACCATTGCAAGCAAACTGGAGTGAACTGACGGAAGCAGACATCCGGCTACGGCTGGACGCCTTAACGACGGAACGCGACGACTGGTTAACGGCTGCACGTCAAGCCGAAGTACAGGCACGTTCGATCCTTGAGGAAAAAACACTGCTGTTACAACAAGGCGAGCAACTCGAAGCCGCATTTCAGGAACAAGAGCACCTTCACCGGACGGAGCAAAAACTGCTCGACCGGTTACCGGAAATCGAGCTGATGCAAAAAGAAGCCACAGCGGCTGAACGTGCCCAAATCGTTGCACCGATTCATGATCAGTGGCAACAGGATCAGGAACAACTGACACAACTCACACGTCGAAAACAGGAAACGGAGCAGCAGGTCGCTCGTTTGACGGAGCGGCTAGGTGTCATCCAAGAAAAGCTGAATCGGTTACTGGCAGAAGAACCGCAAATAGAACAACTCAGTCATCGCCTTGAAAAAATTCAGGAAGAGCGTGAGCGGTTAGAAGCGGAAACCCGTTTACGACAGCAACAGCAACAACTGACGGAACGACTGAAACAGCTCGATCCGGAACCATTACGAAAGCAACTCGAACAAGCACGGATGGAACGGAAGACGGTGCAGGAGCAACTGCGTCCATTGCAAAACGTCGGTGCCGAACGCTTGCAGGCGCAGGAACGCCGCTTTACCCTGCAACAGTTGATGGCAAAGTACACTGAGTACGACAAGTTGGAATCAGAACGGCAACAATTGATTGTCCGCGGTACGAGCGTCCGGAATCAAAAAGAGACGGCGGCACGTCAGTATGAAGAAGCCCGCATGCATGAGCGGGAACAGCTGGCTGCTGAACTTGCCAAAGGACTGACGGATGGAACGGCTTGTCCGGTATGCGGCAGTACATCGCATCCGCAACATGCTGTTGCCGTCGCGCAGGAACTATCCGTCGATGTAGCGCAACAACGGTTCCTAGACGCCCAACAGGCACATCAGGAATTACAAGCCTCTTACCGGACGATTGCGGAGCGGCTGCAACAACTGACGACCGAGATGCAAAAGACGAGTGAAAACAAGTCATCTCATGCGGATGTTTCAGCACAGCTTCAGGAAGTCGAACAGACAGAAGCCCGATTGGTGTCAGCGCAGACGGAAAAAGGGCGTCTTGAGACACGTCTGCAACAGCTCGAGCAATCGATGGAGCAGCTCCAGCTGAACGTCGATAGGGTGGTAAAAGATCGGACTGGTGTTGAGTCGGAACTAGCCCATCTGACGGGACGTTTGAGTCAGTCCGGAGAAACCGCGAAATCATTGCCGGAACTGCGGGAGGAACAACAACAGGCAGAAACACGTATCGAGCAATTCAAGCAAGACAAACAGCAACAGCTACGCGAGAAGGAGCAGCTCGATCGTGACTTGGCGGAACATCAAGGACGATTCCGTCAAATGACCGAAGCATTTTCGGAACAGAACGATCGCCTAACGCACCGTGAACAGGCACTTCGTGGTGTCTTATCAGAAGAAGCGTTTCCGACGATCGAAGCTTTCCGAGAAGCGAGACGGTCGCGCGAAGACCTTCGCCAGCTCCTCGAACGGCTGGAGCAGGATCGCTTGGAGCGACAGGAATTAAAACTGAAACAGGAACAAGCTCGCTTGAAGACGGACGGACAGGTGCGTCCGGATCTTGAGGTGTTGCGGACGGCAGTAAAAGAGACGACGGATACACTGGCAGAGCACACGGATCGACGAGTTGGGCTTGAGAAGGAACGCGCACATATCGATCAGTTGATAACGGCTTGGGCAAACTTACAACGTCAAATCGAGGATGAGGATGCGAGATATGGGGTCATCGGTGAACTGGCTCGTGTCGGTGTCGGCGAGAACGCACAACGGATGACGTTTGAAACGTACGTTCAGACGGCATACTTCGATGAGATTCTGTTCGCCGCAAATCGGCACCTGCACGAGATGACATCCGGTCGTTTCCAGCTTGAACGGAAGACGGAAGCCGGCAAAGGACTCAAAAAATATGGACTGGACTTAAACGTCTTTGATGCCTACACGTCGCAAACACGTCACGTCAAGACGTTATCCGGTGGAGAGAGTTTCAAAGCATCGCTTGCGCTTGCGCTCGGACTGTCGGAAGTCGTTCAGGAAGCGAGTGGCGGGGTGTCGCTTGAGACGATGTTCATCGATGAAGGATTCGGAACACTTGATCCGGAATCACTTGAACAAGCGATCGAGACACTGCTCTCGATTCAAGCGAGCGGTCGCATGGTCGGGATCATCAGTCACGTCCAGGAGCTGAAGTCACGTGTTGATGCGAAAATCGAGGTCAAGCAAGGAAAAACGGGGTCGACGATTAAACTCGTCGTCGAGTAAGGAGCTAAGAACGATGGAAACTCGAAACATGGTCACGAAATCACAAATCAAACAAGAATTACACGAGTTAGGTGTGACGCCGGGAATGAAACTGTTCGTCCATACGTCACTCAAACAAATCGGCTGGATTCCTGGCGGTGTGCAAGCATTGATCGAGGCCTTACAGGAAGTCGTCACGACCGAAGGGTTGATCATGATGCCGGCGCAAAGTACTGATAATTCAGATCCGAAAAACTGGAGTCAACCGGCTGTGCCGGAAGAATGGTGGGAGACAGTCCGCCGGGAGATGCCGGCATATGACCCGGCAAAAACGGTCACACGCGGCATCGGTCGCGTACCGGAGGTCTTCCGTACGTACCCAGGTGTCGTCCGAAGCGACCACCCGATGTGGTCCGTCACCGCTTGGGGGAAGAATGCGGCGACATTCGTTGCCAATCATACACTAGAAAATGGCTTCGGTCCGGGTTCACCGATTGAACGTTTCATCGAAGCGGACGGTCAAATCCTGCATATCGGTTCGCCTTGGGATACGACGACCGTCTGGCATTACGCGGAATATGGTTTAAATCGTCCGGATGTCGAGGATGGCTGCAAAGTGAAAGAGGGAACGACGGAACGGTTCATCCATTACCGGCACCGGCAAGTCGATAGCGATGCGTTTGGTCCGATCGGCGAAGCGCTCGAAGGGTCAGAGTTCGTGACATCCGGTCTGATTGGACAAGCGAAATCACACCGTATCGATGCCAAGGCCTCGATTCCAGTCGTCATGCTGCAATTAAAAGCACTCGACCAGTGGTTATTCTGAAACTTTTCCGGGAATCAAACGTAATAGAAAAACAGATACATTAAAAGGAGTGAATGCAATGGCTTCACGATTTAAAGTTAACCCGGCATTACGCCGTGGATTCGATACGGCACGTGTCGGAGAACGTCCGATGACGAAAAGCGGGACGATGAGTAAGATTTTCTTACTGCTCGCCCTCGTCACGGCAGCAGCCGGAGGAAGCTGGTTCTTCCTCGCAGAAAATCAAGGATTGTTGTTCCCGGCATTGATTGGGGGACTCGTCATCGGTCTGATTCTTGCCTTGATCATCACTTTCAAACCGGCGACAGCACCGGTGCTTTCACCGGTTTATGCAATCGTTGAAGGGGTGGCAGTCGGAGCGTTATCGCTCATGTTCGAAAGCATGTACCCGGGGATCGTCGGGAAAGCGGTCGTTGCGACATTCGTCGTTGCATTTGCAATGTGGTTCGTCTACTCGACCGGCATGATTAAAGTGACGCAGCGGTTCCGCTCAGCGGTGACAGCGGCGATTCTGTCAATCTTCGTCTTGTACGCAGTCAACTTGATTCTCTCGTTATTCGGTGTCGACCTTCCATTCATGACAGGTAGCTCACCGCTTGCGATCGGGATTCAGTTCGTCATCGTCATCGTCGCGTCCCTCTCGCTCGTGATGGACTTCGATTTTATCTCGCAACAAGTTCGCGCCGGTGCTCCGAAGTCGATGGAGTGGGTCGCAGCATTCGGATTGATCGTGACGATCATCTGGCTCTATATTGAATTACTTGATCTCTTGTACCGCCTCGCGGCGCGGGATTAAAAGCAACAGACGACGGAGACTCCGTCGTCTGTTTGTTGTCGGAAGCAGGAATTTCGTCGGGGGAAAAGAAATAATGAGGGGAGTAAACACGAGGGGGACCTTCACATGAAAGAACGCATCGTCATCGGGGCAGGACCGTATCATAATAATCCGGGGTGGTACCATACTCAGGAAGCGGAGCTGAATCTGCTTAATCGGTCCGATTGGGAAAGGCTGTGTTCGAGCGACACGCTGCAAGCAATTCTTGCCGAACATGTCTGGGAGCATTTGACGCTTGAAGAAGGAAAGGAAGCAGCACGACACTGCTACGCGTATCTTGCGCCAGGCGGATACGTCCGCTGTGCCGTACCGGACGGTTATTTTCCGGATGAAGCCTATCAAACAATCGTTCAGGTCGGTGGACCGGGACCGGCTGATCATCCGGCGGCGGGTCACAAGATTGTCTATACATATGAAACGTTAAGCAATGTTTTCAAAGCAGCCGGATTTCAGGTGCGGCTCCTTGAATATTTCGATCAAGATGGAATCTTCCATCAAGCAGACTGGGACGGTGCGGACGGAGTCATTTTCCGTTCGAAACGATACGATCCCCGAAATGCAGAACGAATGAGTTTCCCTTCGTTGATTCTTGATGCGAGGAAGCCGAATGCCTAAACAAATCAAAAAGACCATCTGACGGATACATGTCAGATGGTCTTTTTGATCATAGACCGTGTTCTTGTTTCAATTGATCGACGTACTGTTTCGCTTCGAGTAAGGATAAACCGAGTGATTCGCGAACCCGTTTAACGGCTTCGACCATTTTGCCTTCATGAAGCAGTTGAATCAATTTGACTTGTAACGCTGTTTCTTCTAACGACACTTCGTTCAGACCGAGGTGTTCTTCAATGCATTGTAGTTTCTTTAGAATCGTTTGTTGGCGGCGTTTCGCTTCGTCCGCTTTTTGCGATAAGGACATCCAGATGAAGAGTAAGATAATCAGTGATGCGAACGTGACGACAGAATCCATAATGAACACCTTCCTTTCATCCACCGTACCACATGAAATGATTCGTAACAAATAGTGGAAAATGAAATGGAAATTGATTATGCTGATATAGTGGAAAATAAAGGGTTAATATGGAAAGGAGATAAATCTAGTGGACAATGTGTTAGTGACATTTTTGCCATTCTTGATTCAAATCGGACTGATCATGGTGCTGTTCTTCTTCGGAACATTTGGTCTGTTCTTCTTCGTTAAACGCAGTTCATATCACAACAGCCGTTATTACCGACTGACACGTGAACCGTTTTTACGGATCGTCCGTGATAAAGGGAAATGGGGCGAGTATTTGACGACACGTCAACTTGACCAAATCTCTGGGTACGGCACGTACGTCTTTAATACATACTTACCGCGTGCGCGGGGCGAAGGCACGACGGAGATTGACGTAACATTCATTCATGAGAGTGGCATCTATGTGCTCGAATCGAAAAACTACAGCGGGTGGATTTTCGGACGCGAGCAGGACCGTCAGTGGACGCAACAATTCCAGAATCGCTTCAAGCAACGCTTCTATAATCCGATCAAACAAAATGAAGGACACCTGAAGAGCATGCAACGCTTTTTAGAAGGAACGGATCCTGCGCTCTTTCACTCCTTGATCGTCTTCAGCGAACGCTGTGAACTCAAAAAGATTACTGTCGATTCAGCACATGTTCGTGTTTTGAAACGAAACGTCTTACGTAAGACGATCGAGCAACTCGCGACAGGAAAGCCATTGACACCGAGTCAAGTCGATACGATTGCAGGAAAACTCGGAGTTCATTCACAAGTCGATCGTGCCACGCAACAAGCGCATATCGAAGGCATTCAGCAACGACAAGTGAAATGATGCCATTGACGGAATACTTCGGATTCCGTTATAGTAAATAAATAATAAGTAGTGCAACTATATGGAGATGATGGGATGAAGGAATCGGAATGGTCGCTCGGGATGCAACTATCCCGTAGTTATTATGCGTTCAAACGTGCTGCTGCTAAACGGATGGAGGCGTTCGGACTGACACCAGAGCAGTTTTCTGTCCTGAGCGAACTCGCTAAACAAGATGGTGTTTCGCAAAAGCAACTGGCACTCGTGACAGAACGTGATCAAACGACGATTGGTAAGATTCTCGATAAGCTCGGTAAAAAAGAACTGATCGTTCGGACGCCGGATCCTCGGGACCGACGAGCGGTTCTGCTCTTGATGACACGAGAAGGACGCGACATCGTCGATCGTCTCGGACCAGAGCTCGATCAGCTACAACTCGAAGCGTTTCGTGGACTCTCGCGAGAGCAAATCGAGCAATTAAAGGAAACACTTGAGACCATTCACCGGAATGTGACGTGAATGGTTTTCCTTCGGATATATAGTTGCACATGATATTATAAGTACTGCATATAAAAGGAGATTATAATATGAACGCATGGAAAGATGTCTGGTCAATGACACAAACGAAAGTCGGACTTGTCTTTGCGATCGTCGTCCCGCTCTTATTTCTCGTCGTTTGGATGACTGGTTACCAAGGAACAACGGAACGGCTCGATCAATTGAACGTCGGGGTCGTCGGTGAAGCGAACGATCCATTCATCAAGTCGTTAGAAAGTGCGCCGTTCACGGTTCAAGCGATGGCGACGGAAGCGAAAGGATTGGAAGCACTCGATGCGAGTGAAGTTGATCTCGTCTTACATAAGGATGATGCAACGCATCAACTGACGGCACACGTCAGTCAGACGAATGCCGAGTTCGCCAATGCGATTCTCGAGCGGGCAACGGAAACGATCAGCAAACAGTTGAATGGTGAGCAGGCGTTCACGACGTCAATCGTCACGGAACATGCCGTCACGGATTTTGCCTTGTCGATGCTTCCGCTCGTTCTCGGATTCGTCATCTACATCGCGGCGATGACGATGGGAATTCAATTCAATCTCGTCAGTACGATTTTAAAGAGTCGTCATACGAAATGGAACCTCTTCTGGAGTCGGCAACTGCTGCACGGCATCGTCTTACTCGTCGTACCGTTGCTCCTCATCTCAATGGCACATCTGTTGACTGACATTACGACACCGTTCCTCAACCTATGGGCTTTTGAAGTGCTTGTCGTCGCAACCTGCATCGCCGTCACGCAGATGAACTTTGCAATATTTGGTCCAATTGCGCCACTCGTCAATGTCGCCTTAATCCCGTTCCAGCTGATGACTGCCGGAAACATTGTCCCTGCGAAAATGCTGGCACCGTTTTATCAATCACTCGGAACGTTCCTGCCCGTTCCAAATGCCGTCTCTGGCTTCGGTCGGTTATTATTCATGGATGGGTCGGTCGGGGCACAAGTTCTGCATTTATCATTCCTGTTCGTAGGGAGTATGCTGGTGACGTGTTTGCTGACCGCTACGAAAAAGGAGCAGATGAACGATGAACTTGTGGCGTAAGAAAATGTTGAAATGCGGAATAGACTTCATCTGTTTATGAGATATCGACTTTGGGAAAAAACATAAACCGTTATCGGTTATATGGATCGATGTGTTTTGATAATGGAATTCATTGAACAAAGGGGTCAATCCGTATGGCAAAGTCACTTGAATTACTAGAAGAAGCTCCAGATTTCAAACTGCGACAAGTCGGGGGTGAGATGTTTCATTTTTGTGAATCAGTTAAACAGTTCGAAGGCTGGCATTTGATTATATTCTTTAGAGGCGCATGGTGTCCGGTATGTGTTCAGGATTTAAAAGACCTGGAACAACAGCGGGGATATTTTGAGGATAAAAAGATTCGACTCGTCACGATTGCGACGGATGAGATGACAAACTTAGAAAACATGGTCGAGGAGCATGAACTTCATTTTCCTGTACTTCATGCCGATGATTTAGAAACCTTGATGAACTATGGAGTCCATTATCATGGTGCAGATGCACCGTATGAAGATCATGGTGAACATGGAGAACCTGCTCATTTTCTAATTAACGAAACTGGTCATCTCCTGTATCAACAAGTACAGACGAGCCCATTCGGAAGACCAAGTGCCACGGAACTGCGAAAAATCATCCAGTACATCAAAAAGAATTTAATATGATTCTCTTGAAACCTCTTGAGGCACGATCAGTCTGCGACGACGATCGGCTCAAGAGGTTTTTCATCGCCCTAAAACTAAAAAGGTTCCTTTTTGGGAATAATAGTGCTAGACTGATGCTAGATAAAACCAGTCTGGAGAATGAAGAATGGTTTGAACTAAACAAAAAAGGAGGAAGCATATCCATATGAAAGAGAGTTTAAGAGAACAATGGTTCTCGAATATGAAAGGTGATGTTTTAGCAGGCATTGTCGTAGCGCTTGCCCTGATTCCTGAAGCCATCGCGTTTTCAATCATTGCCGGGGTTGATCCGATGGTCGGATTGTATGCATCGTTTTGTATCGCCGTCATTATCGCATTCGTAGGTGGGCGACCGGGGATGATTTCAGCTGCGACGGGAGCGATGGCGCTTCTGATGGTACCACTTGTCAAAGAACATGGCGTCGCGTATTTATTAGCAGCGACCATTTTGACTGGTATCATCCAAATGATCTTTGGTGTATTGAAAGTAGCAAGAATCATGCGATTCATTCCAAGAGCCGTTATGATCGGATTCGTCAATGCACTGGCCATTTTGATTTTTATGGCTCAAGTACCTCATTTCATTGGAATCTCGATGATGACCTATGTATTCGTTGCGGTTACCTTATTGATCGTCTATGTCATACCTCTATTTTTCAAGGCGATTCCAGCGCCATTGCTTGCCATCGTCGTCCTGACTGCAGTAGCTATCAACATGAACAGTGATATACGAACAGTCGGGGATTTAGGAGCGATTCAACGCACCTTACCCTCCTTTTTCTTCCCAAATGTTCCTTTGAATTTTGAGACCTTACGAATCATCTTCCCGTATGCATTGGCACTAGCGATTGTTGGATTAGTGGAGTCATTATTGACGGCAACGATTGTCGACGATTTGACAGGAACGGACAGTGAGAAAAATCGTGAAGCACGTGGACAAGGAATCGCGAACGTCATCACTGGATTTTTTGGCGGAATGGCGGGATGTGCGATGATTGGACAATCCATCATCAACATAAAATCAGGCGGACGCGGTCGGTTATCCGCTCTAGTTGCCGGAATGTTTCTCATGTTCTTGATTATCGTCATGGGAGACTTAGTCGTTCAGATTCCGATGCCGGTCCTTGTCGGCATCATGATCATGGTATCGATCGGGACGTTTGACTGGTCGACCTTTACGTATATCAAAAAAGCACCAAAAGCTGATGTGTTCGTCATGCTCGCGACCGTCTTCATCGTCGTTGCTACACATGATTTGTCGATCGGTGTGATTGCAGGCGTCATTCTAAGCGCCTTGTTCTTTGTTGCAAAAGTATCAAAAATGAAGGTCGAGCAGCGAACGGCGGCCGGCAAAATCATCTACAGTGTGAAAGGTCCATTATTCTTTGCATCGGTTGATCATTTCATAGCGGGCTTTAATTATGAAATCCGGGATACTACGATTCAGATTGATTTTAGTGCGACTCAGATTTGGGATGACTCCGGAGTAGGGGCAATTGACAAGGTGATGATGCGCCTGATGGCGAATCAAAACCAGGTAGAAATCAGTGGACTGAATCCGGAAAGTCAAAAGCTGATCGATCGTCTTGCGATTCATAATGATCCGGTAGCGAAGATGCCCATTCATTAAAAAACGAGGGAGTGAATGATATGTACGAACATATTCTATTAGCGGTTGACGGCTCGGAACACTCGGTCCGAGCGACGGAAGAAGCGATCAAAGTTGCTCGACTGAGTGAGAGAAGCAAAATTGAAGTCGTCTTCGTCACTGATTATTCAAAGGTGAAAGATGATGTCCTGCATACGGAAGGAAAAGAAGCGCTCGAAGTTGCCCGACGCAAAAAACTGTCAGCAGTCGAAGAAAAACTAGAGGAAGCGAATGTTTTCTACTATGTGACGATGTTAAAAGGAGATCCGGGTCCGGCAATCGTTGATCATGCGAACAAACAGAAAGTTGATGTGACGATTATCGGTAGCAGGGGTCTAAATAGTTTGCAAGAGATGGTATTGGGGAGCGTAAGTCATAAAATTGCCAAGCGCGTGAAAAGTCCTGTGATGATTGTCAAATAAGAAAGTCGGAATTGACTTTGTGATTGAACGAGAATTAATAAAAGAACAATAAAGTAAAGTCATCAAAAAAGCTCACGTCTCAGAAATGGAGACGTGAGCTTTTGTATTAGAACAACTCGTTAATTGGTGTGTCACCTTCAAGTAATGTGACGACTTGCTTCGACGCCTTGTCGTGACCGATCGCAGCTAGAATGACGCGTGCGACATCCTCGCGTGGAATTTTTTTAGTTGCTTGCTCGGACGGATCCGTCGTGACGTTTCCTGTTCCGGCTTCATCCGACAGTCCGCCTGGACGAAGAATCGTATAGTTGAGTGACGATTCCTTCAGGACACGATCCGCGTAACGTTTCGCGATGTAATACGGCTTCATGCTGTCAGACCATGTTTCCGGCGAATCGGCATTTAAGGCACTGACCATGATGAACTGTTTCGCCTTGATGGCTTCCGCTGCTTCAATCGATTTGACAGCACCATCGAAGTCGATCAGCATCGTCTTGTCGGCTCCTGTATGACCACCTGATCCTGCCGTGAAGATGACGACATCTGATCCTTGTAATGCATCGGTGATCGTCGCGACATCCGCTTCAAGATCGAGATGGACCGGTGTATGACCTAATTTCTCAAAATCACTGAACTGGTCCTTGGAACGTAATCCTACTTTGACATCGTGCTCTGAATCCTGCAGTAAGCGAGCAGCGTGACGACCTACTTTACCATTTGCACCAATGATGAAAATCTGACTCATGTTCCATTCCTCCATTTCACGATTTGATGATTCTGTTTCAGTATGGAAAAGACGAGGGGATTCTGTAAAGAGAGACGACTTATAAAACTGTAACCGTTATCAAAACATCTTTTTAATGCTTTTATGCATAAAATCGTCAAATTATCTTGAAATCACGTGTAAGTGTGGTAGGATAATGACTATTACCCACATCGAAAATCGTTTGGGTTAAATTGTAGCAATATTCGGTGAATGGGCAACGACGAAACAGAAAGGAGAGATACGATGAGAAAGAAACCATGGCTATTAGCTGGACTTGTTTTGACAGGTATTGCCGCTTGGATGATCTGGAACCAACAGACGGATGCCGAAGCACATGACATCTTCGAAGACCGAAAACTGGTCGTCGGAACGACGGGGGATTATAAGCCCTTTACATACTGGAACGAGGAACAAAATCGTTATCAAGGCTTTGATATCGATGTCATCCAAGCGTTTGCGAAAGCAGCGGATCTTGACGTGACGTTCGTCAAGACGACATGGCCGACGTTATCCGAGGATACGAAATCAGGCAAGTTCGATATCGCTGTCGGTGGGATCACGAAAAAAGTCGAGCGCGAGGTCGTCGGAGACTTTACAGCATCGTATTTCTCCTTTCAAAAAGCACCACTCGTAAAGAAAGAAGATGTCAAACGCTTGAATTCGCTTGCAACGATCAATGATCCATCAGTCAAAATCGGTGTCAATCCGGGTGGGACGAACGAGGCGTTCGTGAAGAAGCATTTTCCAAAGGCGGATGTGACCGTCTTTGAGAACAACTTAGACATTCCAAAAGCCGTCCAAAGTGGGCAAGTCGACGTCATGGTGACAGACGACATCGAGGCATTGCACTACGCAACAGAACTCGATCTTGCAGTTCCGAAACTGTCAGAAGCATGGGAACCAGCCGAGATGGCGTATTTGATGCAACCGGGACAAAAACAGCTTGGAGACGTCTTCCGCGTCTGGATTGAAAGTGCGGAAGGGCAAGAGCAGATGAAACAACTAAAGGAAAAATGGGACATCGTCTCGACGCGTGAGACGGTCGGAGTGAAAGGAGCGGGAGTAGATGAATAAGTGGGGATGGATCGTCGTCGGAGGTGGTGTCTTATTTGCCAGTTTACTGACGTTATGGCAAACCGAACAACCACGACGTGTACACGCAAAGAATGTCTTTGCGACGAAAAAAATCGTCGTCGGGACGACCGGAGATTACAAGCCATTCACCTACTTGAACCGGAAGACGAACGAATACGAAGGGTTCGATATCGAAGTCATCCGCTCGTTCGCGAAAACGACCGGGATCGACGTCGAATTCGTTCCGACGACTTGGCCGACGTTATCTGCTGATCTCGCAAGTGGCAAATTCGATATGGTCGTCGGTGGTGTCACGAAGAATATCGAGCGGGAGATCATCGGTGACTTCACGTCGAGTTACCTATCGTTCCAGAAGACGCCGCTCGTCCGTAAAGAAGATGCCGAACGCTTCGCTTCAATTGAACAGATCAATCGTCCAAACGTCACGATCGGTTTAAACCCAGGCGGAACGAATGAGCAGTTCGTCCGGAAGACGTTCACGAAAGCGAAGATCGTCATGTATGAACAGAACCTCGACATCCCTCACGCGGTCGCCTCAGGCGAAGTCGATGTCATGATTACCGATACAGTCGAGGCGATTCATTATGAAGCACTCGATCAACGACTTGCTGCACCAAGGATTCAGGAGAAGTGGATTCCGGCGGAGAAGAGTTACCTCGTTCGGGAGTCGGAAGGAGACGTCGTCGATGTCTTCAACCTCTGGATGCAGTCGCACGAGGGACAAGAAGAGATGGAGCAATTAAAAGAGAAATGGCAAGTAGCCTCGTAAGTGGATCGTGTCTCCTGACAAGAGGAGGCACGATTTTTTAATGACAGGAAATTGACGGAAACAGGCGAACAAGTATGTAGAAGCAAACTAGGAGGAAACCGATATGGTAAAAAAGGGAACGTCGAAACAATGGCTCATCATGACCGCTCTGTTTGCCTGTGTCACTTACGCATGGATTGTCATCGGAGAGTCATGGATTAACTCTCCGTTGTTATTCGCAGGGGCGATTGTACTTGCGAGTGGTGCAGTTCTTTCGTTTAGTCTTTCGTTAGCACGATCCGTTCGATTAAACGGAATCGGGTTTAAGGTGATGCTGGTATCAATCGTTACGACGCTCGTAATATCTGCTGGTGTCGTATATGGTGTATACAAGATTGTAGCGTAATAGTTAAAGATTCAATCAAGACGCCGATTCGGGTGTCTTTTTTGATTCGAGAACAGAAAAAACGGGAAAATCTTGGACATGACTTTGAATTCAGAGAAAGAAGGAATGAAGATGATTCATGTCGAGAACTTGACGAAGACGTACGATGGAAAGGATGTCGTCAAAGGGATTTCGTTCGATGTAGAGGCAGGAGAAATCTTCGCTTTTCTAGGACCGAACGGGGCCGGGAAATCGACGACTGTCCAGATGCTGACGACGTTGATCCCAATTTCCGGTGGTCGGGCGACGATTCAGGAATTTGATGTCGTCAAACAAGAAAAACAAGTCCGATTACAAATTGGGGTCGCCCTTCAAGACACCGGTATCGACGAAGATTTAACTGGTCTTGAGTTACTTGTCTTACAGGGGAAGTTATTCGGACTAAGTCAAACGGAAGCTAAGAACCGGGCAGAGGAATTGCTCCAACTCGTCGGCCTTGATCAAGACGGCAAGCGTCGGTCTGGCACCTACTCTGGTGGGATGAAACGACGGCTTGATCTCGCCTTGACGCTCGTTCACCAACCGACAGTACTTTTTCTCGACGAACCGACGACTGGGCTTGATCCCGCGAGCCGTCTGAAAATCTGGAACGAGGTCCGACGGTTAAACGAAGAGTTCGGAACGACGATCTTCTTAACGACACAATACTTGGAAGAAGCCGATCAGCTAGCAGACCGGATTGCGATCATCAACGAAGGACAACTGATTGCCGAAGGAACGGCAGCGGAGCTGAAGGCGGCAAACGGAGAGGAACGGATTGAATTGACGCTTAATGAAAAAGAGGACGAACGGATTGTTTTGGAAACGTTTGCCGGACGACAGGAAAAAGATCGTCTGATCATTCCGTCGCATGGAACAGAGACATTACGAGCCGTCGTCCGCTTTCTCGATGAACGGAAGATGGTCGCGACGTCACTGGTCGTCAAACAACCATCGCTTGACGATGTCTTCATTCGTTTAACGGGGCAAGCCTATAAGGAGGAATCGTGACATGATTCGAGAAACGTGGTTTTTGATGCGACGGAGTCTCCTCGTGACGTTGCGTAATCCGTTTTCCTTTATCCCGAACTTGATCATCAGTGTCTTTTTCCTGCTCGTCTACACGAGTGGTCTGTCCGGTATCTCGAACTTACCTCAATTCGATGGCGTTGATTATTTGAACTTCATTCTGCCGGTCTCGATCGTCTCAGGTGCTGTCGGCGGAGCAGGGGGCGCAGGTCAAGCACTCGTCAAGGACATCGAGAGCGGATATTTTGCGCGGCTCTTATTGACGCCGGTCTCACGGACGGCGATCGTCCTCGGACCGATGCTTGCTGGGATGCTGCAATTATTCGTTCAAACGTTACTGATCTTCGGAATGGCCTTTTTGCTTGGATTATCGATTCCGGTCGGTGTCAGTGGCTTTTTCCTGACGATTTTACTCGCGCTCGGTTTCGGACTCGCTTTTGCGGGTTATTCGGTCGGTGTTGCCTTAAAGACACGCAACGCCCAAGCGGCACAAGCCGGAACGCTCTTGTTCTTTCCGCTGATTTTCCTGTCGACGACGTTCGTACCGAAAGACTTGATTGAAGCCGAATGGCTGAAGATTGCTGCGACGATCAATCCGACGACTTATATCATGGAAGGGATGCGCAGTGTGTTAACCCGTCCGGAGATCGATTGGTCCGTTTACTGGCAAGGCTTGATTGTCGCTGCTGTTCTCAGTATCGCCATGGTGATCTTTGCTGCGTTGAACGCGCGGGGGGCACTGAAAAAGTAAAATGGACCCGTTTTTAAGCGGGTCCATTTCATGCGGCTATCTAATTGACGGTCTTATTTCAAATCGCGTTTTTCTTCCTCTTCTTTAGATGATTTACTTTTTGCGTCGAACTCAGAACGTGTCATGACATCTTCGACATGCATGTTGATTTCGATGACATCGAGTCCTGTCATGTCGTGGACTGATTTTTTGATTTTTGAGACGGCATCTTGGAAGATGGACGGGATGTTTTTGCCGTATTCGACGATGACTTTTAAGTCGAGTGCGACTTGTCGTTCGCCAACTTCTGCGTCGATGCCTTTTGTGATATCTTCCGTACTACGGAAACGGTCTGTCAATCCGCTCATGAAGCCACCGCTCATTGAAAGGATGCCTTTGACATCATTGGAGGCAATACCAGCAATCTTTTTGATGACTTGATCTTCAAAAGTGAGTTTGTTTTCGCGTACTACTTCGTTTTCTGTTTTGTTGATTTCGTTAGCCATAAGAAATCTCTCCTTTTAATGTGAGTTGACTAATTTTTTACTACTCTTTACGTTCAGTTCCGTTGAAAGAACTGAATCCATCCCTCGACATCAAGGGCATTGTCTCGCCATTGACCAATCAAGAAACCAATTGTTGCGAACACGATGATTAACAACGTTGGTCCAAAGCCGATCGTCAAGAACAAGATGGCGAGGATTAGTCCTGCTAGTCCACCGAGTAGTCGGTAGCGATACGGACGAAGTGCTTCGCTCGTTTTCATGGTCTTCCTCCTCTCTTGTCTTAGACGACACGTTCAGACGTTTTCGTCTTCGTATCACTAATCCGGACACGTGTTTTCGTGACGGGCAGTTCAAGTAACGATTCGACGGCATGTTTGGCGCGTTCTTGAATGTCTTTCCCGATTGTCGGTAATCCTTCTTGACCAAAGACCGAGCAGTCGACTTCGAGAGCAACTGTCTCTTTTTTTGAGTGGATGTCTGCGTTGACGTGAGGTGAACGTACGCCATTGATGCCGCGGATCGACTCAAGTGCCGTCCGCTCGATCGTCTGTTTTGAGATCGTGATATTCCCGTCACCGGTTTGGATCAGGAGGCGTTGTCCTTTAGAGCGGCTGAGCAGTCCAGTGAATAATAGAATGACAAATACGAATGCTAGGAAGCCACCAAGTGATAAAATCGTGTAGCGATACCATTGTTGATCTTGCCACTGTTCAATCAGGGGACTGAGGCGTGGAACATCATAGACACCAAGTACAAGAAGACCGACGCTGACTAAACCGAGAATGCCGATCAGGACGAGTAGGAAACGATTGAATCCGTTCATGTTCATCTCTCCTTTCTGACGTTAAATTATTTTAAGCGTTTTGTTCTACACATGAAATATTATGTGTATGGTGAATTCATTCCCGTTCAAACGAACTCGAAACATTAAAATACACTTAGGGTAAAAAGACTATATATTCTGAAAATTAGTCTGTTTATTAGAAAAATAGTAGATGAAATACGATATTTATTAAAAAATCATGAATGATTTAGCGTTCTAAGGCATATTAGTTCGTATCTGGTTTCTATCATGAATAAAAAATGATGTCAATATAAAAATGGAGAACACGAAAAACCTCCCATGGCGTCATGAGAGGGAGAGAAATACCTTTATTAAACGTAGAGTCGGGTTCTCGATAAATGAAATTACGCTGAAAATTAGCGTTCTATTTTATTCATTTGGCAATAGGGAAGACAGTCGCCGTCCGAGCGTTCCGAAATACAGTTGCTTACCTGTTGAGAGGACGATTAAATCGTTTCGCATCGTCAGGTCTCCTGTCAAGGAGTCCCCTTGTTCTGTTAAAAAGGACACTTCGCGAATCACTTCATAGACGGTCCCGGTCCGTTTTAAAAGTTGAATGACGTCTGTGTTCGAAGCGAGCAGGTAGTCCTCATGGCGTGCGAACTGGGAGTAGGCGATTGCCGGAGCTTCGCAGACAAGATCCTCGGTTTGTTCGAGACGAACGAAGCGATAATCTGAATAATAGAAGAACCAAACTTCCTGTGAGGAACAGACGTTAAGGGCGTAACAGTCATCAATCGGATATTGGCGGTTTTTATACTGTACTTCGCCTTTGTCATTGAACGCAACAAGACCGAATGCGCCGTTTGAACTCGTCACCGCATCGGCGTAAACGCCTTCGTCGAAATAACTGACCCAAATCCACCCTTGTTCATCGATTTGGATGTTTTGAATGCCGTCATCCAAGCAAAAGCTATCCAGCAAATTTCCTTGGGGATCATAGATGAAAGCATTCGGTAACCAGGTCCCGTCCACATCATCATCGCACCGGGAAGCGACGAGTAGAAGACGTCCGTCTGAAAAACAGTCGATGAGCGAAAAATCGATTTCTTCTTTCGGCACGATCGTTGTCTTCCGCCATTCGTCTTTCAGTTGATGGATTGATAATATCGGTTCTTTTTCTAGTTCATCGGTCGTTTCTTCAACGATTAAGATATGTCCATCGGCACTGATGCCAGTGGCAATCAAACGACCGGCACGATAGGAAGCGGTCAGACGACGTAACGGGAATTGCGCGAGTGGGTAAGTGAGCATGGCAGGACCTCCTGTGTGTTAAAAAAGCAGTCCGTCAAAAAGACAGACTGCTTATGGTATTAAACCGATCGTTGGCGACGTTTGTAGAAGAAGTAAACAACGATCAGGACGACGGCAGCGATTAAGATACCGTTCGTATAGGGTGCAGCGACCTCTTTGATGGAGCGCCAGTTCGTGCCGAGCGTCTCACCGAGGTATAGGAATAGAATCGACCATGGGATGATGGCGAGGATCGTATACAGGGAGAACTTTGTCTGATCCATCTTCGCAAGACCAGCCGGAATCGAAATCGCATGGCGAACGACCGGGATGAAGCGGGCACCGAAGATGACGCCTTGGCCGTACTTCAAGAACCAGCGCTCTGCTAAGTCTAAGTGATGTTCCGTAATCAAAACATATTTTCCGTATTTCAGGATCAACGGACGCCCCCCGTAGCGAGCGAACCAGTATAAGAACAATTGCGAAAGCAATCCGCCGATGACAGCAGCGACGACGGCAAGCGGCCAGCCGATTGTTCCTTGAGAAATCATGAATCCACCATAAGAGAGAACGATTTCGCTCGGTATGATTTCAATCATCAACCCGAGGGCGATACCGAAATATCCGAGATCGGCAAGCGATAATAAAATTTGGTTGACGACTTGTGATAACACGTAAGACAACTCCTTCAATTCAATTCATTCTTTTATTTTAGAGAATCGTCAGCAAAATGAAAAGGAAAAAAACGGAGACCATGTAAAAGACAGATCCGCTAAGGTGGCGAATCTGTCTAATTTTTCGTCTTATAAGATGACCGCAGCAATCGTACCGAAGATGATCAATGGAATGTTGTAGTGCAGGAACGTCGGAATGACCGTCTCCCGCATGTGATCGTGCTGACCATCCGCATTTAGTCCGCTCGTCGGACCGAGTGTCGAATCGGATGCCGGACTACCGGCATCACCAAGTGCACCGGATGTTCCGATGATAGCAATCGTCGCTTCTAAGCTGAACCCATACTGGATGCAGAGCGGAACGAAGATGGCGGCGATGATCGGAACGGTCGAGAAACTTGACCCGATGCCCATCGTGACGAGGAGACCAATCACGAGCATGACGAACGCGGCAACGAGTTGCGAATCCCCCATCAAGGCTTTTGAATTCTCAACGAGTGGTTCAATATCACCTGTCTCACGTAAAACGTTCGAGAACCCATTCGCTGAAATCATGACGAAGCCGATGAACGACATCATCCGCATACCACGTGTAATGACGTCATCTGCTTCACTGAAGCGGATAAGGCGAAGCAACAAGAAGAGAATCAATCCTGTCGTCGCGGCAAGAATCATCGATTCCGTCTGCAGTTGAACGAGTAAAGTCGCAATGACGACGACGCCGCTTAAAGCTAATTTTGTTTTTGTGATGACCGGAATCTCATAATCGTCCGGTGCAATATCACGCATTTCGTACGTCCGTTCTTTCCGGTACGTGTAGAGACCGATCAACAGACCCGTGACCATCCCGAGTGCCGGAATCGCCATCGCTTGGATGACGGAAGCACCTGCTGTATCCAGACCGTTCGCTTGGAGGTTCTTCAGCAAAATCTGATTGAGGTAGATATCACCGAATCCGATCGGTAAAAACATGTACGGTGTGACGAGACCGAATGTCATGATGATCGCAATCCGGCGACGGTCCATCTTCAACTGATTGAATAAACCGAGAAGCGGTGGAATGATGATCGGGATGAACGCGATGTGAATCGGTAAGACGTTCTGCGAGCTGATCGCAAGTAACAGAATCGCGAACAAGATGAATCCTTTTAGTTTCTTGACGGAGGCAGCACTTGCGTTACCGCGAGAGCGCGCAATCAAGGCGTGAGCGAGAGCGTCCGGCAACCCTGTTTTGGAAAGGGCGACGGCAAAGGCACCGAGCATCGCGTAACTGAGAGCGATTTCTGCCCCGTCACCAAGACCGCCGGCAAACGCTTCGGTTGTTTTCGTCAAATCAATACCACCGACGAGGCCGCCGGCAAACGCACTGATGACCATCGCGAGCACGATGTGGACGCGAAAGATCGCTAAGATGAATAGTAAAAAGACGGCAAATAATACGGCGTTTAGCATTCGGTAAAACCACACTTTCTTTTGTTATCACTGCACTATACTAAAGTATCTTACAGCCATGTTTGAATGCTGTCAAGAGTAAAAGTCTGACCTCGTAATCAAAAGATGAATGATACGCTTTTTAGCTCTCCGCAAGAAGTTACATTCTGTTATACCCCGAAGCATGAAGTGAGAAGCGTTTTGATCAATGAAATTCACGCTTAAGAAAAAACGTGCCATCCTTCTCCGTTTAGAGAAAAATGACACGTTGTTATTAGGCTGAGACCTAAAAAAATACTGAACTCTGTTTGCGTTTCTTCTATAAGAGAGTGCTTAGCAATCGACGACGTCGAGTTTTCCTGTACCCGGATCAATGACGAGTCCATGGACGTTCGTTCCAGGTGGTAATAGCGGATGGTTCTTAACGAGGCTGACCGAATGGGCAACGCTCTCTTGAACCGACGTAAAGCCGCGCAACCATTGATTCAAATCAACACCGGATACTTCAAGGGTATGAAGAATCTGTTGGTCGATACCCCGATCCTTCATTTCGCTGATCATGTGTTTAGGATCAATCGTGCTCATGCCGCAGTCATGGTGACCGATGACGACGACTTCTTCAGCACCAAGGGCATACAATGCGACGAGAATCGAGCGCATGACGGAACCGAATGGATGCGATAGGATAGCGCCGGCATTTTTGATGATTTTCGCATCCCCGTTTTTCAGACCAAGGGCATGTGGGAGAAGCTCCGTCAAACGGGCATCCATGCAGGTCAGGATGACGACCTTTTTGTCCGGGAACTTATCCGAGACGAACTGCTCATACTGTTTTTCGGCGACGAATCGCTCGTTGAAGGCTAGCATTTCCTGTACGACTGACATTCAAGTGTCCTCCTTTAGTGGTAGCTCTTAATATGTACCCCATATCAGAATACAAGATGACGAAACGGCTATCAAGTCAGGAAACTGCGGGGTGTGATAAATCACACAGCTTGTCGTGTCTAGAACGGAATGACAGAAAAGTAGACCGGACAATAGATGTAAACGCTATCAATGGTGTGAGGGAATTCACAGGATGGTCATGCACAAAACAGGAAAAAGGGGTTATGATTGATTTGTGAAGGAAAGCACAAACTATTGAAAAACAGCTTGGCATTCCTGACATAATGGTTGGCAAATCAAACTCAGATTCGTTCCACGACAGGGAGGAAACCACTCATGGCTGTGAAAGAAAAAACAAAATCGACGGCAACACCCGTCGAACAAGCAATCGGACAAATCGTTGAAAAAGGACAACGTGCATTACAGGAATTACTGACATTCGATCAAGAAAAAATCGATACGATCGTCCGGGATATGGCACTTGCCGGACTCGAACGGCACGTCGAACTTGCGCGTCTCGCAGCAGAAGAGACAGGACGCGGTGTCTTTGAAGATAAGATGATAAAAAACATGTTCGCGACAGAGTACATCTACAATAGTCTTCGTCATGAAAAAACGGTCGGGATTTTAGAAGAAGATGTCCAGAATGGCATCACATATATCGCTGAACCGGTCGGTGTCGTCTGTGGTGTCACACCAGTTACCAATCCAACGTCAACAACGATGTTCAAAGCGTTGATTGCAATCAAGACACGGAATCCGATCGTCTTTGCATTCCATCCGTCGGCACAACGGTGTTCCGTCGAAGCAGCAAAAACACTCCGTGACGCAGCCGTCAAAGCCGGGGCACCAAAAGACTGTATTCAATGGGTCGAAGAACCGTCACTTGAAGCAACGAAAGTCTTGATGAACCATGAAAACATCGCGATGGTCCTTGCGACAGGCGGATCCGGAATGGTCAAGTCAGCGTACTCAACGGGGAAACCGGCACTCGGTGTTGGACCAGGTAACGTTCCGTGCTACATTGAACAATCTGCGAAAGTCAAACGGGCAGTCAGCGATCTCGTTCTCTCAAAAACGTTTGATAACGGGATGATTTGTGCCTCTGAACAAGCCGTCATCGTCGATCAAGAGATTTATGCGACGGTCCGGGCGGAAATGGAAGCACTCGGTTGTTACTTCTGTACACCGGAAGAAAAACAACGCCTTGAAGCACTCGTCATCAAGACCGATACATGTGCCGTCAACGCGGACATCGTCGGGAAACCTGCGACATGGATTGCAGAAAAAGCGGGAATCAACGTTCCGGAAACGACGGTCATGCTCGTCGCGGAACTTGAACACGTCGGAGCAGCAGAACCACTGTCTCATGAAAAACTCAGTCCCGTCCTCGGTGCGTACCGCGTCGCTTCAACTGAAGAAGCGTTCACGATTGCCGAACAGATGCTTGAAATCGGTGGTCTCGGTCATACAGCCGTCATTCATACGACGAACGATGACTTGATGACAGCATTTGGACTCCGGATGAAGGCTTGCCGAATCCTCGTCAACAGTCCATCTGCTCATGGTGGGATTGGTGATCTGTACAATGAGTTGACACCATCACTGACACTCGGTTGCGGATCATACGGGAAAAACTCTGTATCTGAGAATGTAACGGCGAAACACTTACTCAACGTCAAGAAGGTGGCGAAACGACGCGTGAACATGCAATGGTTCAAAGTTCCTGAAAAAATCTACTTCGAAAAGAACTCTGTTCAGTACCTCCGGTCAATGACTGACGTCTCACGCGTCATGATCGTCACTGATCCAACGATGGTGCAATTCGGATATGCTGATAAAGTGATTCAAAACTTGCCACAGTCTGTCAGTTATCGAATTTTCGACCAAGTCGAACCGGATCCATCCGTAACGACTGTTCAGACGGGTGCCCAAGCGATGCGTGACTTCAAACCAGACTTGATCATCGCTCTCGGTGGTGGTTCTGCGATGGATGCTGCGAAAGGGATGTGGCTCTTCTACGAACAACCGAACGAAACGTTCTCAAACTTACGTCAAAAATTCCTCGATATCCGCAAACGGGCATATCAATTCCCGGCACTCGGTCGTCAAGCGAAGTTCGTCGCGATTCCGACGACGTCAGGTACGGGTTCAGAAGTGACACCGTTCACCGTCATCACGGATAAAGAGAAAAACGTCAAATATCCGATTGCTGACTATGCGTTGACGCCAGACGTCGCAATCGTTGATCCTGAATTCGTCATGACCGTTCCGGCTTCGATCACTGCTGATACCGGAATGGATGTCTTGACGCATGCAACAGAAGCATACGTCTCGGTGCTTGCGAACGACTACACGGATGGACTGGCACTGAAAGCAATCAAGATGATCTTTGAGTACTTGCCACGAGCATATGCGAACGGATCAGACGCCGAAGCACGCGAAAAAGTGCACAACGCGTCAACGATGGCAGGGATGGCATTCGCGAACGCCTTCCTTGGCATCAACCACTCGATCGCACACAAAATCGGTGGGGAGTTCCACACGCCGCATGGACGGACGAATGCGATCCTGATGCCACACGTCATTCGCTATAACGCGTCACGTCCAACAAAACTAGCAGCATTCCCGAAATACGAATCATTCGTAGCCGATGAACGCTATGCCGACATCGCACGCTACCTCGGTCTTCCGGCAGCAACGACGGAACAAGGGGTCGAATCCCTCATTCAAGCCGTTGCCGATCTCGGACAACGTCTCAACATCAAGATGTCATTCAAGGCGCAAGGCATTCAAAAAGCAGACTTCGAGGCAAAACTCGACAAGATGGCAGTTGATGCTTTCGAGGATCAATGTACGACAGCGAATCCAAAGATGCCGCTTGTTGCTGAATTACGGTCGATCATGGAACAAGCATACGAAGGCATCTAATAGAGAAAAATACCATGGCACCTGATCGTTCAACCGGCTTCTCACTGTGAGAAGTCGGTTTTTTGGAAATAAGTGGAGACATTCAAAGAAAAAGTTGGATATAATGGCTGTTGAATGAATTTGATGTTTTTGGTTTCGCTGTAGCAGGAATATTCAAACATCAGACATTAAAAGGAGGAAATGGGATGGAGTCAAGGCAAGAAAGGAAACAACGACGGTTTTCCGTCTGGGATGTCCTGTTTGGCGTCCTCATCGGTCTCATCTTTTTCGGTGTCATCTATGGCGCGATGGCATTTTTGACTTCACAAATCACCTCATCCTCAGACTATCAGGATCTCGTGACGCAGATGCAACAGGCGGATGTCTCATGGAATGATACAGATATTACGGTCTCGCTCATGCTCCTGTTCGTTGGTGGGCTGTCGATTACGATGCCGAGTGCAGTCCGGGAAGGGATCATCAATCAGGTGCTTGATGCGAGTTCTGCCGGCGACGTCTTATCATTGTTTGGCATCGATCTAAAACAAGTCCTCGCACCACTTACGTTTGATGTCTCTTACGGGACGTTACTCTACTCCGTATTTGGCATCGGTTTGATCACTTTGCTATTTTTAGTATTACGGATTAAAGCAGGTCGTCTTGGTTGGACGATTCGCTCGGTCAGTTTCTTTTTGACGGTCGGTATCATTTGGTTCGTACTTGCCGGAAGAGGAAATGATGTACCGTTCCTTGCGCTACAAGACGGCTACGCGATGAATGGTATTTTACCACTCCTCGTCGTCAGTCTACTTGGCTGGATGGCGTTCTTCCCGCAGAAGTTATCCGGTTTAACAGCTGCTGGACGTGCCAGTCTGCTCATCTTGATGTTCGCAAGTACTCTGCAACTCGTCTTCACAGTGCAAGATGAAGCGGCGTACGACGGAGATTCCTCACTACGGACAGCACTGACTGTCGCAAGTTTGAACGCCGGAAGTGGTGGGATGTACGACTGGATCCACGGCGGTCAAGTCGTCTATCAAGCAGACGTCCTTGGAGCAAACGCAGAAGTTCCTGTCTCGATGTTGAACGGTGAAACCTCAACGGATCAGCTCAATGACTCGATTCAAAAAGTCGTCGACGGGATCGACACGGACCGGGTGACAGAACAATTGTTGACATTACTCGGTGGAGAACGTCCGGATTTGTCAGCAACACAATTGAAGCTCGACCCTGTTGATTACGGTGTCGCGCGGCAGACGATCCAAGCGATTGATGCGGAATCGGCAGGAGCGACGCCACCGAATGTCTCCAGTGAGAGTGCGTATTGGGTATTATTGCTCGTGACATTCGCGATTTATTTCGTCTGTAGTATCCGCAGCTTCAAGTCGATCATCGATCCGTTCGTCTTTGCGATCACAAGTGGTGTCATCAGCTTCATCGTCAGTCAGGCTTCATACGTTCAGTTCGCGATGAAATGGCGGAGTGACGTCTTATTCGAGTTCGCTCAACAGACAGCAGGGTGGACAGTGCTCTACGCCGCAGGACTTGCGTTACTTGCTGGAATTCTTGGTTATGTCGTCCGTCGGAAACCAGAGAAAACGGTGTAAGGGACATGGAGTGGTGAAGCTCATGCACCATGAATCCGGACGACGAACGTTGCTGTCATTCTCGCTTTCCACAGGCGGGAGGTAAGCCGCGGTATCCTAAACTACGTTTCGTCTACCGGGTCTCACCTGACCCTGACGAAAGCGAAAAACATGCTTTCTTTTCCTGTAGGAGTCGAGAAGGAACAGTTACGTTCTACATCAATCATAGACGATACGTTTTCAGGTTCATGTCCTGAAATGTATCGTTTTTTTACGTGGTTCATCTCATTTGCATCATCTCTTTTTTTTACCAAGTAAACTTGGTTTGTAAAGGGAAAATCAACAATGTTAAGCCATTATTTGGAATTAGTTAAGTAGGTTAAATAAGACGGATGTCCGACCTATTTGAAAGGACTATTAGCTATAATCGAACCATGCTAAATTAATGAAGCAGTTAAAACATCCTGGGGGGAAATCCATATGAAAAAAGCTACGAAACTTGTCATCGCGTCGACGTTGATCGCACCGATGCTTGTACCAGTCGTCCAAGTCAAGACACTTGCTGCCGACAACAGTGTCGTCAAGTTACGCTTCCTAGAAACAACGGATTTACATACGAACTCAATGAACTACGATTACTTCAAGGATGCGCAAGACGAAACGATCGGTCTCGTCAAAGCCGCTACGGTCATCAAACAGCAACAAACGGAAGTAAGCGCTACGAACAGCTTCTTATTCGATAACGGGGATACACTTCAAGGCACGCCGTTCGGCGATTACGTCAAGAATCAGTACGATAAAGGAAACAAAGGCAAACATCCGATGTACGAATTGATGGAATACCTTGGTTATGACGCCGTCACACTCGGAAACCATGAGTTCAACTTCGGACTCGATTTCCTCAAGTCAGCGATGAGTGCATCAAGCGGTTCAATCAAATTCGTTAACTCGAACGTATTGGATGCTGTCACGAAAAAACCAATCGTCTCAGACTACAACAAAGATGGAAAAGACTATCAGATCATCGAACGTCAAGTCAAGGATCAAAATGGTGATATGAAAACAGTCAAGGTTGGTGTGTTCGGGGTCGTCACGCCACAAATCATGGCATGGGATGCGGGGAACCTGACGGGGAAAGTCACGGCAGAAGACATCGTTCCGACTGCAAAAGCAACAGCGAAGAAATTAAAAGACGCAGGCGCTGACGTCGTCGTTGCACTCGCCCATACAGGAATCGGCGATACGATTGATCAAAAAGACGGCGATGAAAACGTCGGTTACGCGTTGACGAAAGTCGCGGACATCGATGTCTTGATGACAGGTCACCAGCACGGGAAATTCCCGGCAGCCGATTCAGCGTTCAACAAACTGCCGAACGTTGATGCAACGAACGGTCTAATCAATGGCAAACCGGTCGTCATGGCAAACACACAAGGGAAAAACGTCGGTGTCATCGATCTTCAGTTGAAGCAAGTCGACGGCAAATGGGTCGTGGATACATCAGGTGCAAAACTAGCAGACGTCACGAAAGATACGACGGCAGATGCAGGCGCCGTCAAGTTAATCGAAAAAGCGCATGAAGGAACACTCGCTTATATTCGTCAGGAAGTCGGGACGATCAACGACGATATCCAAAGTTTCTTCGCCCTCGCGCAAGATGATGACTCGGTTCAGTTCGTAACGAATGCTCAAAAATGGTATGTCGAGAAACAACTCAAAGAAAATGCGGATCTTGCGAAATATAAAGATCTTCCGCTATTGTCAGCAGGTGCACCATTCAAGACAGGTGGTCGTAACCAAGTTAACGCATCCGATTACACATTAATCAAAAAAGGACCAATCGCGCTCAAGAACGTTGCCGATCTCTACGTGTATCCAAATACACTTGAAGTCGTCAAAGTAACCGGTGCTGACGTCAAAGACTGGCTCGAAATGTCAGCGGGTCAGTTCAACCAAGTCGGCGGTGAGCAAACGAACTTGTTGAATAAAGAATTCCGTAGCTATAACTTCGATATCCTCGATGGATTGACATATGAAATCGATATCACGAAACCAGCGAAGTTCGACTATAACGGTGTTGTCGTCAATAAAGATGCAAGCCGTGTTCAAAACATCAAGTATCAAGGTAAGGCCATCACAGACGATCAAGAATTCCTCGTTGCGACGAACAACTACCGTGCAGGCAGTGCGACGTTCCCTGGTCTTGGCGGTGGAAAGAACATCGTCTACAAATCGGCTTACGAAACGCGTAACGTCATCTCTGACTTCATTAAAGCAAAACAACCGGTCGACTATAAAGCCGATGACAACTGGTCACTCGTTGCAAGCAAACCGATGACAGTCAGCTTTGATTCAGCTCTTGCAGCGGCACCATACGTCAAGCGGTATGAAGGCATCACGAACACAGGTGAAACACGTCCAGGTGAGACAGGTACGTTCCTCACATTCAACATGAACGTGCCAATGAAAGACTTCACAGTCTCGGCAAAAGCAGTCAAACCGGGTGCAAAAGTCGTCACAGGTCAAGCCGTTCCTGGCGCGAAAGTTACGGTCAAACTCGGTGATAAAGTCCTCGGTACGGCAACTGCAAACGAAGCCGGTCAATACGAAGTCGCAACACGTCCGCTCAAATTGCGTGACAAGTTGACGGTTGTCTCAGAACTTAGCTTCATGAAAACAGAAACAAGCGTCACTGTCGGAACTGGTGTTGTTGCAACACCAGCGATCGACAAAAAGTCAGCAGTCTACGGATCAACGGTCCTTCGTGGTAAAGCAACGGAAGGTCTTGATGTCACGCTCTACAAAGGATCAACGAAGATCGCAAAAGCAAAAACGACAGCAAGCGGCTTCAAGATTGCAGTCAAGAAGGGTCTAACGACGGGCACGTACACAGTCAAGTCGACAGACATCTCGAACAAGATCACGAAAAAAGCGTCGTTCACGATCAAGAACACGTATCCGGTTAAAAAATGGTCAGGCAAAAAGACGTTGACTGGTAAAGTCGAAAAACGTCAAATCGTCCGCCTTTACCAAAAAACAGCGTCTGGTTATCAATTGATTGCTCAAGACGTGGCGGATCAGCACGGGAACTATGTCTTGAAGATGCGTAAGGCATTGACGAACGGTTCGTACAAACTCAACATCTATACAGCGAAGGATCATCTCGATCAATCACGCTACTTCATCACGAAGTAATATGTCACACGGATGTCTGCATATGCAGGCATCCGTTTTTATTTGGAAAGATAGGTGCGTTGCGAGAGCAGAAATCGCTTAATGCGTTCATACATGATTGTTTGCTCGACCGTCAATTGATTCGTCGCATGCGACATATAGAGTTGCGACGTAACGGTAAACACATCGTCCGTAATGAAGGGCAGTCCCATTTCGCGACAGACGGAGACGGGAACGAAGCTGAAATACCGTTGCTGGCGTAAGGCGAGTTGCAGCGAAACGTCATCAATATAGTGCGAGGTATCGGCATAGATGTTTAGTTCCGCCATCTTCAATTGGATGAAGCGGTTGTAGTCCTTGTTGTGAGACGGGAATAAAAAGGCAGTCTCGGTTGCGTCCGCATAGAGCGCCGTAATCGCTTCTTTCTCTGAATAAGAAGCAGGATAGGTGATGACGATGTCCTCTTCTACGATCGGTTCACTCGTAATGAGCGGATGCTTGAGTTCCATGAAGCTGATTGAGAAATGGAATTCTTGATGAAGCAGACCGCTTAAAATGTCGCGGTTCGAGAGGATATCCGAATTGAACAAGGGTGCCGTCTGCGGTAGGAGAAATTCTCGTAGAATCAATTGGATGAAACGACCGTGCGAACTGGCGAGACTGAGTGGTGTTTCCGTTGACGCATCATTCCGTGCCATTCGTTCCTGAACACGTGTCAGTTCGTGTTCGATTTTTTCGACCGACTGTAGTAACAGTCGACCATTATCGGTCAAACTGATCGTTCTGCCTTTTCGATGAAATAATGTCGTGTTCAATTCCCGCTCGAGTTTCTTGATTGTTGTACTGAGGGCAGGTTGGCTGATGAATAATCGTTCGGCAGCACGCGTCACGTTCAATTCTTCTGCGACGTGACGAAAGTAATTCAAGTGTAAGAGTTCCATGATGTCCTCCTGTCATAATCTATAGGTTATCAAAACATATAATTATATATATTTCTGTTTATGATGAAACCAGTATATCGTAAATACCAGAGGTGATAGAAATGAAAATCGGAATTTACGGAGCAGGGTCACTTGGAACCATCATGGGAGCTTATTTGAGTCAACAAAGTACGGATGTCGATCTGATCGATACGAATCGCGCACATATCAAGGCATTGAATACGACAGGTGCACACGTCATTGGACCGGATGTAACACAATCCGTTCGTGCAATCCATCCGGATGACATCACAGAGATGTACGATATCGTGTTATTGCTGACGAAGCAGGTCTACAATGAACCGGTCCTTACAAAAGTGCGGACGATCTTGAAGGAAGACGGCATCCTCGTCTCCTTACAAAACGGTGTACCGGAAGAATTCATTCAACAACAGATTCCAAGCGAACGCATCATCGCGGGGTCCGTCGAGTTCGGAGCGACGTACGTCGGACCAGGGGAGTCACGTTTAACATCGGATTATGATCACTTCAAGACGTATGCGATGCAAATCGGTGAGCTAGACGGGAAGACGACAGATCGTATCGTGCACTTGAAGGGTATCCTTGATCACATCGGTGGGACAGAGATCTCCGATAATCTACCGGGTACGAAATGGTCAAAACTCGTCATCAATAGTACGTTCAGTGGGTTATCCGCTGCGTGTAACGGGACGTACGGTGACGTACTCGATCATCCGGTTCTATTACGGGCAGCGCTTCATACGATGCAGGAAGTCGTCCAAGTCGGTCATGCCCATGGTATTACGTTCGCTCCGATGAGTACGTTTGAGCCGGCAGCCTACGAGACACTCGACGATATCGATGAAAAATTGATCACCGTGCCACAGTTGATGAACGGATCGCGAGACTTAGAAGCGAGCATGTTGCAGGACTTACAAAAAGGGCAACCGACCGAGATTCGTTACATCAATGGGATCGTCACGATGTACGGTAACACGTACGATATCGCAACGCCGTTCAACGCTCTCATTCAAGAAATCGTCGAAGAAGCGCAAGCTGCGAAGACGGTTCCTGATTTTGAAACAAGTGTCGCACGCTTTGCTGCTTTACTGAACGATTAAAGGAGGAACTCAGATGAGACAGGAAGATGTAAAACATGTTGTTGCGACGCCAATCAATGCTCCGGTCTTTCCGGCAGTCGATATCTTCTTTCGGAATCGGGAATACATGAACATCATCTATGAGACGGACATTGAAGCGTTACAAGCAGTCGTTCCGGAACCGCTTGAAGTACTGAGCAATCAGATTAAGTTTGAGATCATCAATATGCCGGATAGTACGGGCCTTGGAAGTTACCTCGAGTGCGGCCAAGTCATTCCGGTACGTTATCAAGGAGAAATCGGCGAGTTTTACCTCTCGATGTACGTCAACAATCAGCCGGCAATCGCATCTGGTCGTGAAGTAGCTGCTTTTCCGAAGAAGTATGGATCACCCCGGCTGTATCTCGATAATGATGTCCTCGTTGGGACACTGGACTATCATTCACTTCGTGTTGCGCAGGCGACGATGGGATACAAATATGTTCCGATGGCAGTCGAAGAAGCACAGTCGATTGTTGGTGCACCGCAATTCATGCTCAAGCAACATCGTGGCTATCAAGGCGAGTTGATTATTTCTGAGCTGACGCGTAGTCAAATCACGGATCTTGAGGTGAAAGAAGCATACCGTGGACCGGCACGGCTTCAGTTGTTTGAACATGTCATGGCACCACTTGCGGACTTCCCTATTCGAAAGATCGTCGATGCTCAGCATATCATCTCTGATCTTCGACTTGGGGGACCTGTGAAACTGCACGATTATCTAACGGATTAACGAATCGCTAACATCACGTTTAACAAAACGACCTCCAAAGCGGAAGGTCGTTTTGTTTTACCCTAAAAACTGGCATACTGAGACAAGAGGGGGGACGAACATGCGACAAGTCATTGTGTTGCCGTATCAATCAGAATGGGAAAGTGAATACGCACGAGAAGCGGACCGATTACGAGACGTGTTTGGGGCTCGTCTACATCGCATTCATCATATGGGAAGTACATCTGTTCCGGGACTCGCAGCAAAACCGATCATCGATATTCTCCCCGTCGTCGATTCATTGGACGGGATTGAGCAGTTTGATGAACCGATGGAAACACTCGGTTACGAAGCGAAGGGGGAGTTCGGGATGCCCGGACGACGGTACTACCGAAAAGGCGGAGACGAACGGACGCATCATATTCATCTGTATGCGAAAGGGAATCCGGAAATCGAGCGCCATCTCGTCTTTCGGAACTACTTACGCGTGCATCCAGAAGAAGCGACTGCTTATGGGGCGTTAAAGCAACAATTAGCGTCAATACATCCGTATGATATCGAAGCCTATATCGCCGGTAAGGATGCATTCGTCAAGGAACTCGAACAACGTGCCATCGCTTGGGGGAACGCACATGACTGACTGGGAGCGTGCCCTTATTCGCCACGTCGGAGTTGGTGTCAAAACATCGAAAGCGTTGTTTGAGAAGATTGAAGTGAAGGATTGGGACGAACGGCCAATCCCCGGTAAACGGACCGTTGGTGAAGTGGCCGTCCATCTCGCTGTATTACTTGAAGCTGATTTGCTGCTGGCAGAAGGAGCGACGGCTGAAGCGATGCAGGCGTTTTACGCAGAGCCTGTTACGCGCGATCAGCTCTCTGAACGAATCGATCGCGCGTTTCGCATCTATCAAGAAAAACTAACGACCGGATTTGTGGCGCGTCCGACGTACTGGGGTGTTGATGATTCGATGAATGGATGGGCGATTGAAGCAACGGTCCATCTCTATCATCATCGGTCCCAGTTATTTGATTACTTGAACATCCTTGGATACGAGCTAGAGATCTCGTTATTTGAATGAACGGAAGTAGGGGTAACGTATGGAATATATTGTCGAAACACCAGCCGGTCGATTTGATACCCGGCTGACAGGCAGTGGGGACGTTACATTCGTCCTCGATCACGGGATGATGTCGAATCGGCATCAATGGGGCTGGTTACGGACTGAATTATTAAAACGGGGACGGGTCTTTGAGTATTCGCGTCTCGGGTATGGTCGCTCGAGTCGTGGTAAAAATAAACGGCTTTTTTCATATCAAGCGGATGAACTGGCAGACGTCTTACGGATGTTACATGTCGAAGGACCGTATGTTTTCATCGGTCACTCGCTTGGTGCCTATATCTCGCTTGCGAGTGGACGATTATTTGCAGACGAGACACGAGGCATCGTCTTACTCGATCCGTCACATCCGGATGTCGATGCGGCATTACCGAACTGGTATGAACGAACACAAGAGGAGTGGAATCGTTTCCTCTATTTCCTTAGTCATATCCGACCGATTGCCTGGATGGTCCCCGACCGGATCGGTAAAAAGATGTTCCGTGTTCTACCGGAAGCAGACCAATTGCCGATGTGGCGGCATTTTGCAGCGCCCGGACATTGGCGGGGAACGCTTGACGAATGGAAAACGGTCGAAGAAAACAATCAAAAGATCCTTTCGCTGATTGAACAAGTGACACAACCGGTGCTCGTTCTATCTGCCTCAGACTGGGCAGGCGGCATGCCAGAAAGTTGGTTGAACCCGGCATTGACCGAACAAATCAATGCGGCTCATGCTGCGTTTGCAGACCATTTGCCAAACGGGATATATCATGTGATTGCGGATACGAATCATTACACGATTGCTGGTTTTTCTCACGAGGCAGCAGAACGAATCACGGAGTTGATCGGGGCGACATGGGACTTACCGATTCAAAATTAAGTATAGAGAAAGTAGACAGGCATTAGCTAAGGTCGAAGATACAGTATCGTTTTCCTCGTCAGTGGAAAAGGTTACGCTTAGTTTGTTTCTCTCGAATCGTTTTCCTGGGACAAGCATCGCGCCGCTTCACTTCGTTGCAGGGTCGCTCCTGCTTGTTTTTCCCGAGGAAGCGATTCTGAGCGAAAAAATGTTTCTTTTCTCGTGCTTCGGAATATCTGACGGAGCTGACTCAGAAGTCAGTTTCTACAAAGACAGGGGGTGGCAGAATGATGATCTGCCACCCCCTGTCTTGTAATAAAAAGAATGACGCGTCACACGCCACTCCTACAAGAAGAAGCGCATTTGCGCTGTCAGAGACAAACAAGTCAGTTTTCCTGCTTGAATGAAGCAGGAAAACTGACTTGTGTCTCGCCTGAGGAACGGGCGTGAAAAGACGCGTCATTCTTTTTTGAAGTCAGCCCCGTCTACTCCTGGAGTCGACGCCTGTCGGATTTTTTATGTAATAAAATAAATCGAAATGATTCTGATTGACGTCAGTCGAAAAGTCGGTTACTCTATAAAACGTAACGATTACGTTTTAGGAGATGAATGATGATGCAACCGATATCGATCACCGTTTTATCCGGTTACTTGGGATCCGGTAAAACAACATTATTGAACCATTTGCTACATAATCGCGAAGGGCGACGCCTTGCGATCATCGTCAATGACATGAGTGAAGTCAACATCGACGCAGCACTAATTGAACAGGGTGGTTTCTCGCGGACAGAGGAATCGTTCGTCACACTTTCGAACGGCTGCATCTGCTGCACGTTACGTGATGATCTGTTACTTGAAGTAAAACGCCTCGTTGACCAAGGCGATATCGATGGTATCGTCATCGAGTCAAGCGGTATCTCGGAACCGATTCCGGTCGCTCAGACCTTTACGTATGAAGATCCGGACAGTGCGATTGACTTATCAGACGTCACGAAAATCAACGCGATGGTTACGGTCATCGATGGGTACCGTTTCTTGAAGGACTTCGAATCTGGTGAATCGTTGATTGAACGGAAACAGGCCGTTGATGAGACGGACGTCCGCGAAGTCGTCGATCTACTCGTCGATCAAGTCGAGTTCGCAGACATCATCGTTTTAAATAAAGTCGACCGGCTGACACCGGAAGAACGTCACACCGTCATCGGCTACTTAAAGGCGTTGAATCCGGTGGCTCGCTTGATCGAGACGACATACGGTCAAGTGGATCCGGCAGAGATCCTCGACGTCGATCTATTTGATTTCGAACAAGCGGCAGCAAGTGCCGGTTGGATCCGTGAGTTGAATGCCGAAGAACATATTCCGGAAACGGAAGAGTACGGGATCAGTTCGTTTGTCTACAAGCGCGACGTGCCGTTCCACCCTGAGCGCTTGCTAGCCTTGATTGAAGACTGGCCGCAAGAAGTCGTCCGGGCGAAAGGCTTCTTATTCCTTGCGACCCGTCCTGAGATGGCATTACTGTTCCATCAGGCAGGATATGCGTCGAACATGGAATACGCTGGTCGTTTTGCATCAGATGAGGATCGACGGACCGAACTCGTCTTGATCGGTATTGGACTGGAGCAAGAGAAGCTCGAAGCGCTATTCGATGCGTGTCTCGTCCAGGAAGAGGAGACAGACTGGGCGTCTCTGAATGATCCGATTCCTGGTCGTGAGATGTATGAAGAAACATTTCGATAAGAGGTCAATCTTTTGAGAAACCGTATCTGCGGTTTCTCTTTTTTGTTATATTTTCATAGTGAATGGGGAAAGAATACTAGTGAAGGTATGTTAATTGAAGGAGGAAGGTCTGTGCGTAACCGGATTTTACAATTCGCACTCGTATTTTTAGTCGCCGGTGGCATTATTTGGGGACTATATCAACTCGGCTATTTATTTTATGTCTTAACGATTTCAGCGACGGTCGTGCCGCTTGCTGTCATCATGATCATCTTCATCGAGAACCGGACCGCAGAATCAACGATTGCTTGGTTCCTCGTTCTGATTTTCTTACCGATTCTCGGAGTCATCATCTGGTTGATGTTCGGTCGGAATCCACGGCGTCGCCGTCGGAATCGTCGTTCGCATGACGAACGGAAATTGCTCAAACAAGCGATTCGTCCAGTCCGGTCGCTTGCCGTCAGTGAGTTGCCACCGAATCACTTGAAGCTCGCGAACACGATTCGCAACTTCGGTGGGGGTGGGGTGGACGTTCATACAGCAAGTGAGATTCTGACGAACGGAGAAGAGACGTTCCCGGCGATTCTTGACGCAATTCGTCAAGCACAGCATCACGTCCACATCCAGTACTATATCTACCGGAACGATGAAACAGGAAAGGCGATTCGGGAAGCGTTGATCGAGCGGCTCGAAGCGGGTGTTGAGGTGCGGTTCATGTATGACGGACTCGGCAGTTATATGCTCGGTGAGAACTTCCTGCGTCCGCTACGCGATGCTGGAGCGCATATCGCAGCCTATGATCCGATCTCAAGTCCCTTGTTCATCTTCACGGCGAACTTCCGCAATCACCGGAAAATCGTCGTCGTTGATGGTAAGGTCGGCTTCACCGGTGGATTAAACGTTGGGGACGAGTACGACGGCAAGAGTAAGAAATTCGGCTTTTGGCGTGATACGCACTTGCGGCTTGAAGGACGTGCCGTTAAGGAACTGCAGGCGACATTCCTCGATGACTGGATTTATGCCCAAATCGAATCGGAAGACACATGGGAGACGTTTGCGGGTGAAGTGTCAATCCACCAGTACTTCCCGAAACATGACGTCGCGACTGACGGAGCGATTCAAATCGTCACGAGCGGACCGACGTCAAAGGATCCCGCGATTCGCAATGCCTTGATTGCCGCAATCATCGCAGCACAACGTTCGATTTGGATTGCGACACCGTACTTGATTCCCGATAATGAGACGATGACGTTGCTCCGACTCGCAGCACGTGCCGGACTCGACGTCCGCATCCTGACGCCGGGGAGAGGAGACAGCTTTACGTCGTATTACGGGACCCGTTCCTATTTCGGACCTTTGTTAAAGGACGGCGTCAAGATTTACACGTACAATCGTCACTTCATCCATGCCAAACTGTTTCTCGTCGACGGGAAGATCGGTGCGGTTGGAACGGCGAACATGGACATCCGTAGTTTTGTCCTCAACTATGAGTTGATGGCATTTCTCTATGATACGGAGAGTGCAGAAGCACTCGAACGCGATTTCATTGCCGACTTTGATGTCTCGATTCAGCTCTCATCAAACGATTACGTCAAACGACCGCTCCG
Source organism: Exiguobacterium sp. TDN 0502 (assembly GCF_050846835.1). NCBI lineage: Bacteria > Bacillati > Bacillota > Bacilli > Caryophanales > Exiguobacterium > Exiguobacterium sp. TDN 0502. The sequence goes on from NZ_JBOZGJ010000004.1 coordinate 135,984, forward strand.
CTTCCGGATTTTCGAATCACTTTCTCGTTTGATTTCACCACTATTATGATGAAATGTCCCGCATCGATTTTTAAGTGCGGGACATTTTTTTGATTGATTCTTTCTTGAAGTGGGAACATGAACTCTTATACACTAGATGTGTAATCGGTTGCACACTACTTAGCCTGGAAGGAAGTGAAAGGGACGTAAGTCCCGAACCCGTATGCGAACAATTGATGAATCTCATTTCTACACGCGCGACATGAAACCACAAGCACGACCAGACGCGATCATTCAAGGAGATGTCTACCGTTTCACGGTCTTGACGAGTCGGATGATCCGACTTGAGTACGCGGCGGATGGACAGTTCGAGGATCGACCGACCCAAACGGTCTTCAATCGTGATTTTCCGGTACCTGCTTACCGCATCGTCGAAAACGAGGAAGAATTGCAAATCATCACCGAGCACGTCCATCTGCATTATACGAAGGGACCGTTCGCTGCGAACACACTCTATATCGATGTCCTAGGGAACTTCAGTACCTACTACAGCCGCTATACGTTCGGCGGACCGCTCCGGACGTTAAAAGGTACGGCGCGGACGCTCGACCATGCGGACGGCGTCATTCCTCTCGAAGAAGGGATCGTCTCCCGGCAAGGTTACGCGGCGATCGACGACTCGAACGCGTTCGTCCTGACGGAAGACCACTTCGTCGAACCGCGACGCTCCGGTACGCATGACATCTATTACTTCGGATACGGTCACGACTACAAACAGGCACTGCGTGACTTCTACCATCTGACAGGACCGACGCCGATGTTACCACGTCAGGTACTCGGCAACTGGTGGAGTCGCTACTGGCGTTATAGTGAGAAGGAATACAAGGATTTGATGACACGCTTCAAGACGGAAGACATTCCGTTCTCGGTCAGTGTCATCGACATGGACTGGCACGTCACCGATATTCCGGAACGATACGGGAGCGGTTGGACGGGTTACACGTGGAACCGTGATTTGTTCCCGGATCCACGCGGCTTCTTACAATGGTTGAAGGATGACGACCGGATGGTCACGCTCAACTTGCACCCGGCCGACGGTGTCCGTGGCTTTGAAGAAGCCTACGAGGCGATGGCGGTCGCGATGGGCGTCGATCCGGAAACGGATGTCCGGATCCCGTTTGATTTCTCGGACCGAACGTTCATCGAGAATTACTTCACGAAGCTGCATCACCCGCATGAGGCGGATGGCGTCGACTTTTGGTGGATCGACTGGCAACAGGGCGCAAACTCGAAGATGAAGGGGCTTGATCCACTCTGGATGCTCAATCATTACCACGCACTCGATATCGCACGTGATGGTAATCGACCGTTGATCTTCTCACGTTACGCGGGACCCGGAAGTCATCGTTATCCGGTTGGTTTCTCGGGCGATACGATCATCTCGTGGGCATCGCTCCAATTCCAGCCGTATTTCACGGCGACAGCGTCGAACATTGGCTACGGATGGTGGAGCCATGACATCGGGGGTCACCAACGCGGGGAAAAGGATGACGAGTTATCGACGCGTTGGCTTCAGTATGGCGTCTTCAGTCCGATTATGCGCCTGCACAGCACGATGAGTATCTTCAACGGGAAAGAACCATGGCGCTATTCGACCGATGCGGCGAACGTCATGAAAAAATATTTACGACTTCGGCATCAGCTCGTGCCGTATATCTACACGATGAATGCCCGCAATCACTTTGATGGCTTGCCACTCGTCTCACCGATGTATTATGAGCATCCGGAAGACGATCAGGCATACGACGTCCCGAATCAGTTCTACTTCGGAACGGAACTGATCGTCGCGCCGATGGTCACACCGATGCACCGGAAACTGCACATGACGGCGACGACAGCCTGGCTGCCGGAAGGGGAATGGTTCGATTTCTTCAATGGGCATCGGTACCGCGGCGGCAAACAGATTCGTCTGTTCCGCTACCTTGAAGACCAGGGCGTACTCGCAAAAGCCGGTGCGATCGTTCCGCTCGGTCGTCATCTCGAACAGTCGAACGCCCTGCATAATCCGGAAGAGCTGGAAGTCGTCGTCTTTCCGGGAGCGTCAAACCGCTTCACTTTATATGAAGATGACAGCACGGGGGTTACGCACCGTGACGGCGTCAACGTCGAGACGACGTTTGCGCTCGACTGGGGCGCGCGTGAACTGACGATAGCGGCACCGTCCGGACACCACGACTTACTGCCAAAGAGCCGGTCCATCACACTGATTTTACGCGGGGTCCGCGAAGGATATGTCCAGCGCGACGGGGAGAGTCTGACCGGTCACTATGATCATGCGACACAGTCCCTTCGTGTCGAACTGGGTGAAGTGACGGATACGATCACGTTGTCGCTCCAAGTCGAGATGTCGACGAACGAGAACAAGATGGACCGGTTGTATGCGTTTCTCGATCAAGCGGAAATCAGCTATGACCTGAAGGATCGTCTCTACCGTTTATTGTCACAAAAGCTCGATCCGGTCAACATGATGCACCAGTTGCAAGCACTCGAACTCGAGAAGGATCTCGTCGACTGTCTGCTTGAGTTGATGTTGGCTTGATGCCGAAAAGATAGGATGATACTGACGCCGGTGTTCACCATTCGATAATGTGGTGAATACCGGCTTTTTAAAGAGCGACTAAAAAGACCCTATCCACTGTGGACGGGTCTCTTACGTCATTTACGACGGAGCTTCTTTGCTTTTTGTTTCATGTCGTTGTACGTGATCATCGGGCTATCGTCCATCGTCAGACGCAGATGGTTCGGTTCACCTTTGTTCGTGATCCCGGAGCAATAGAGGATGTCGGCATACTGATCAAACAATTCCTCGTATGCCGGCAGGTGGTGCATCAGGCGACCAGGAGATCCCCAGCCACAGAGGACGACACCATTTTTCGCTTTGACCTCAGCAAGCGTCTTCGCGACGAACGCATAGTTCGTCTCATCGAAGCTCGCTTGCGCGAACGGCAAATCCTCGCTGACGAGCAGGTCCGGCATCAAACTGATGATGTCGTATTGTTGGATGGGATCATCGACATACTTCTTCATCAAGTTGTACGCACGTTGTGTCGTCGTTCCGGAAAGAAAGGCGTCCGTCGTCCGGGGGGTGTAGATTAACGCAGCGACGTGCGTTCCTTCTTGAATGTCGTCAAAGATGTAGCTGCGTAAATAGCGTTTCGTTTTGTCCTGATCAAACGTCGTCTGGACGCGGATCGACGATTCCTCAATCAAGAGTTCGGAAGAATCGGCTGGTGTCATGGGTGGTGCCTCCTTTTAATTGGTCAAACGTGAGCTGATGCGAAGGAAGAACGCGAGTGTCTTCTTTTTCAGGTCGAGGTCGTTCGCATCAATGGCCTCGACGTTTTTTTGATAACGATTATATTGGGCGAGTACGTCCGAAACGTATTGTTCACTGCGATTGTATTCAAACAGTGCCGTTGCGAGCGTGTCCCGGTCGGATGTCTGCGTGACATCGTGTTGCTTCAGATATTTCGCTGCCGTGTGGGCGCTGTCGACAAGACTTGTCGGATCGGCTTTCCCGTCGCCGTCCGCGTCGACACCGAGACCACCATATTTCTTGATGGCTTCCGGGTCCGTGACATCGATGCCGTCATGTTCGATGTCACCGAGCGACGTGCCACCTTCGTATCCCCAACCGACCCATGTTTTCGGCATGAATTGGAACGGACCGATGGCGCCAACGGATGATTGCATCGCTGACGATTTCGAGAAGATCGTCTCGACGCGATGGATGGAAGCGAGCAGCTTCCAGTCGATGCCGTAACGTGCCGCGGCTTGTTCGTAGATGTCGATGTTCTCGGCAGGTACGCCATGCTGTCCATAATACGTACGATACATTTCATTTTGAACACGTTCCCGATTTTGCCAGTAGATGAAGCTACTGACGATGAGGGCGAACAGTACGAACAAGATGCTGATTCGAAAAACGTTTCGCATGTTGTTCTCTCCTCTATATAGGATTCCACTGAATGGTATCATATTTTAGTAGGGTCTAGTAGCACTTTCTGTGACGGGAGTGTGGAATCAAAAAAGGAGTCGAAGTCATGTATCTTTTTATCAATGGTTGTTTGCTCGGATTACTCATGCTGCTCTCCATAATCGCGGCAATCCGTCCCGTCGATTTGACGATCGTCCCACGGAAGGAATTCTACCCCTCGATGGTCCAGTCGAGCGGGATCTTATGTCTGTTACTCGTCGGTGGCACGCTGATCAGTGGTACGACGTTGCAAGAAATCGGGTTGACGTTTTTTGTTCCAACTGGTCCGGTCTGGTTCGCGACGATCGCACTAATCGTCTTTCTTTGCATCATCCTGATCTTGACGGCAACCGTTCCAGCGTTTCGCAAACGTTTATTGCCGCTCTATCAAAGTGAAGCAGAGCGACTGATTCTGCCACGAACGAAAGAGGAGCGAACCGGGTTTCAGATGGTCGCGCTGATGGCAGGGGTGACGGAGGAGTTGATCTATCGCGGGTTTCTCTTCCATACGCTTGGATTATTTTTACCGTTCTCTGACGTCAGTTTTGTCTGGATCGGGGCGATTCTGTTCGGAGTTGCCCATCGTTATCAAGGGTGGTTCGCGATTCTCGTAACGGGACTGATTGGGGCAGGATTCGGTTACTTGTACCTGGCACTTGAGACACTATGGCCACTGATCATCATCCATGTCTTGATCGACCTCGTTGCCGTCTACGTTTACAAGGACGATGTTAATTCCTGACATCGTCAAAAAGCGTTGAATTTGGTAGACTGAATGTCAAGCGAAGTCATCATTTAAATTGGTCAAGTTGACGGTTGCAGAACAGGTCAAATGACAGGTAGAATGAGAAGGTAAACGCTTACACATCAAAAGGAGATGGATGAAACCATGCGAACGATCACTTCCACTGGCGAGCGAAAGAAGACGAGTTGGACATTGAATATCGGCAATCAGCCACATTTGATGATGGATGGTGTGACAGAACAAACGCTTGATGCCGAACAACGTGTTGTCTACGATGAATTTTTGATTCCGACGACGGACACATTGATTCATCGCTTCAAAGCCCGCTTCCCGAACCATCTCTGCGAGAACGGGTATGATGTGTATGGTGCTGCCGCTTTTGACGAACAGGTCGTCGAACTGATCTCGAATTGGTTCATCGAGCTGGTCACCGTCTTAACAGCGATGCAGCGGACGAAAGGCATTCAGCATGTCCAGATTGAAGGCGGTGTCGCAAAACGGACCGATTTCTTACCGACCGTGCGTCGGACATGCCGGGCACTGGAGTCAACGATTGATATTTATTGAGTCACCAGTCACGTGTTCAGAGGGGACGTCCGTTCGGGCGTCCTCTCTTTTTTTGATCAGCGAATCAAGAGAATCCGACGTCGTGAAGACAGCGTGCATTTTTTTGTTCATCTCGAATCGTTTTCCAGGGACAAGCATCGCGCCGCTTCACTTCGTTGCAGGGTCGCTCCTGCTTGTTTTTCCCTAGGAAGCGATTTCGAGTGAACAAATCGCGTTTCTTTCTTCCAGGTATAAACAGTAGAAACAAAGTCGAAATACTCGCGTAGCCGGACATGATTGTCCGGCTCTTTTTCATTTTCTGGATGATAGCAGGAAAAAACAGGTTGACGACAGACTGTATGGCATGTACCATACAGTTAACAGATGTACTATTGTCTTAATACAATGGTGATAATCAAGGAGGTGGAGCCGGATGCTTGAAGTAAAAGGGTTGCAGAAGCGATACGGACGAAAAAAACAGGTCTTACGTGACGTGACGTTCTCTGTCGGTCTAAACGAAGTGACGTGTCTGATCGGCTTGAACGGGGAAGGGAAGTCGACGATTTTAAAAGCAATTCTCGGTCTGATTCCGGTAGATGCCGGGACGGTGACGGTCGACGGTAAAACGTCGCGCGACCAGATCGCGTTCGTGCCTGATCTTCAGACGATGCCGAGCTACATGACGATCGGACAAGCGCTCGCGTATATGGCGGATCATTATCCGGACTGGAATCAAGAGACGGCGGAACGGTTGCTGCAGACGTTCCAGCTGTTTACGACGGATAAAATGGCGAACTTATCAAAAGGGAACAAGGCGAAGTTCAATCTCGTCTTAGGATTCGCCCTTGATCGACCGTACATATTACTCGACGAACCGCTCGCAGGAATCGATCTCTTCATGAAGGAACAGATTGCCTGGATTTTCTCAAGTGAGTTCATGGAAGGACGGAGCATCCTGATGACGACTCATGAAATTGCCGAGGTCGAACAGGTGATTGACCGAGTGTTGTTCTTGCGGGACGGGAAGATCGTCGAAGTCAAAGAGACGGATGAGCTGCGTGGCCGTCATCATCAATCGGTCCAGGACCGGATGCGGGAGGTATATCAAGGATGAAACGCTGGTTGTTATTAACGAATGAAGAACTGAAACGAAGTACAAAACTACTGGTGTTGTTGATTTCAGGATTGATCGTCGCGGAAATCGCGTCATTGCTCTATCAGATTTACGATTATCAAAGCACGATCGAGAAAACGATGCGGATGGAGCAGATATCAGAAATGGACGCGATTGCGCGAGCAGGTGGTGCGTTGACGTTCGCACAGGCAACGGATTTTTACGATTCTACCATTGTACTAGCGATGGGGATGATCGTCTTGTTCGCGTTCTGGATCTGGTATCGCGACTGGGTGGGCGAGACGAAGTACATCTACCGATTGCTGTTGTTACCGGGATCACGCCGGGCGATTTTTGGATCAAAACTGACGGCCGTTCTGCTCGTCGTCGTTAGTCTGATCGGGATCCAGTGGGGGTTGTTGTTGCTTAGTCGCAATCTCTACTTATGGTTGTTACCAGATGCTCAACAGGTCACAGCCAGCATCAACGAATACTCCTTCTACATGAAGTTGTTCTACACGATGTATCCGAGTGATATTTTATTCATCTTACTGATGACATTCATCGTCATCTCGTTCGTTTTCATGACAGTTTTACTTGAGCGGTCGTTCCGAAAGAGCAAAGCGTTCTTGCTCGTCGGATTACACGGGGTTGCGCTGATTGGCAGTTATATCGTTTTAGGCGTAGCATTGTCAGCTATTTCGAGCAATCTGAGTCAGCTGCATATGCAATTTTATTTCGGATACGTCGTGCTCTTAACGTTATATGTGTCATACAAAAATCTGCGGTTAGTCCAGACGCGCCTATCCGTCTAAAGGAGAAATCTCATGAAACGATATCGTCAACTGTTGATCTATGGATTGATCATTCTCATGACAATCGGTAGCTACATCGGCTATACGCTGTCGATCCAAGGCGCAGACTTGTCGCTCGAGACCGTCAGTGGAAAACCTTCACAAATCGAAGATTTTAATTTACGTCTTCAGACGAAAGGCATGCGTTCGACGGTTTATGATGTTAATGCCAAGGGAGATATTGAAAAACAATCAAACTCTTACGTCGGACAATTATTCCGGGAAGATAGCATGACGGATGTACCAGACGCATATACTACGTTCACGACGAAAATGGAAACGGATGTCAGTGGAGATGGACAATCGGAGTATGCAATTCAGATCAAACACAATAAACTGCAGTTTAAGATGTTTACGTTCAAGACGGAGGAGATGTTCGAGAAAACATTTCAGTATGATACAAAACTTGAGACAGGGAAGGACTTACATGCCAGTGTCGTCGATAAACAGGCGATGAAGGTCTACATCCAACTCGATCGAGTCGATCAGCCCATGAAAACGAAATTGCTTGTACTCGATTTAACAGGCGACCGGGTTGAAGAAATCGTTCTTCAACAACCAGTGGCGCCTAAAAACACTCGTCAATTTTTAGCGATTCATCAAAATGAAGTCGTCTACACGGAACAACCGTCTGACAGCGATGAAGAGAACACCAAACTATTTTATTTTCTCGATGACGGGAAGAGCGTTCGGTCCATTAAGGAGTTAAATCAGCAACAAATCGGTTATACCCCCTATGCGAACGGTCGTTATTTAATCGGCTTCCGCCTGCCGGAAGGAGAGACGAAGCGAATCGAATGGTCGATGTTCGACTTGGAAACGAAACGATTATCCGAGCATAGCGTAAGCAGTCCGCTTGTTTTGAAAAAGATGGATTGGCTGGATTCGAAGGACGAGATGCAACTCTATCTCTCATCTGAGACGAACGCAGGATTCCAAGTGTCCGTGATCGATCTGAAGAATGAGCAACTGGTGTATCAAGGTGAAATCAAAGATGCGAATCATAAAAAAGGAACGCGTATCTATGATTTTGCGGTTCAATGATCCACGAAAAGAACGCTCCGCACCGGATAAGTTTTTCCGGTCCGAAGCGTTCTTTTTTTCGTTTTGACTAGGAATCGACAGGTCTAAGAGCGAAAGCATCAAGACGTGAAGTTTTTCTCTGCTGCTTTACAGGCACGCAACAAGGCATCCTTGAAGAAACGATCTTCCTGTGAAGCGAGTTGTTGTGTTGCTTCCTCGTCACCGCGCAGTGAACGGGCGAGCATCTGGATGACCTTGACCCAGCGGCGGACGTGATCGAGTTGCGGACGACCCATCGCGATGTACACTGTGAACCAATCGTTCTGGTCCCGACGAATCATCCGTTGGAACAATGATTTCGCGAGATCGACTTCTTCCGTCGTCGGGAGTTCGTTCGTCTCGAAATAACGACGTAATGCGGCGACGGCAGTCGCGTATGCTGCCTTGACGTCTTCCGACGGCTGGTGTTTGCCGTAGTCGGATGTCGACAGGTGAAGCAAGGCGGGTTTCTTTTCGACACCTGTGATCCAGGCGGAGATCGTCTTATTGCCTTTATAGGCTTGACGATTTGCAACCGGAAGCTTCGCCGTGACATTACCGACTTTTCCGATCAAGGTCACTTTATTGTTGCGATCCTGGATTTCGGTCACTTTCATCTCGACCGTATCACCCATCTCGTGGGGAATCGCTTTCGGCTGAAGCTTTTCTCCTGCCGAGAGTGGCGAGCGCTTGCGGATCATCCGCAGTGCTTCCTGTTCCATCCGGTCGTCAAGCGACCAGAGGTGTTCCGGCGGGACGTTGCGGAACCGGCGACGCCGGACCTTGATGTACTGGTCAAGCGCGTCAGCAGCTTGCTCCCGCGTCGATTCGCCACGTGCGACGGGGCCGATGATGTCTCGGAGCGTAATGGATTCGAGACGTTCCATGATGCCTTCGAACGGGATGAGTTCCATTACGTAGAGACTACAGACGACGAGTTCGCATTCGCGAGGAGTGAGTGGGCGTTTGGCCATAAATTGACTTCCTTTCAGCTGGTTGATGTTTCTAGTATACCAAAAAAAAGCCATCGTCACGTACTCCCGTGACGATGGTCTGAAAAAGCTTACAAGACGAATGGTGATTCCGAACTGTTTTGCAATTCGGCGGACGCGAGGCGTGTGACGCCGTTCATGAACGGATCATGGGCGACGAACAAGTCTCCGAGTGCCTTAATTTCAGCAACGGTCGCATTTTCCTTCGCACCAGCGATCCGCAGACGATACGGTTTTTTCGTCACCGTATCAAAAGTCAGGACGATCGTATGTTCCATCAGGATTCACTCCTTTCCTAGAATGTAGGGGATTACGCGTTGAGTAAGGCATAGTCACGGCTGATTTCCGTCAGCGCGTAACGTCCTTCGAGCAAATTGCCGACTGCTTGACCGATCGATGCAACGATGTCCGCCGGAAGATTCGAGCGTAAGCCGTTGTAGCGGCGGCGCGCGACGACGGCATCACCGTTAGCAGTCACTTTGTCCTTACGCTCGAAGACGATGACGAGACTCGTCTTGATCTCTTCTGCTTGTGTCATGTGTATCACCTCCTTCGCCCTTATTGACAGGGGAAGAGACCGGATTGTTCGAAAGGAATGAAAAAAAGATGGTGTGGTTACGGTTTTTACGAAAAGTCTCATTCTTACGGATGCGGACGCTCGGATATGCCTCGCTGATCTTCGTCTTCGGTGTCGCAGGCATCATGTATGCGCTAGAACCCGAGACGTTCGGATCCTACTTCCGTGCCGTCTACTGGACGATGACAACCGTCGTCACGGTCGGATACGGTGATTTCTTTCCGAATTCGGATATCGGACGGATGATGACGATTGTTGTCTTCATCTTCGGAATCGGGATCGTCGGTGGGTTAATCTCGAAGCTCGTCGACGGCGTGCAGGTCATTCGAGAGCAAAAGGAAAGAGGGTTATTACACGTGAAAGAAACAGGACATACGGTCGTCTTCGGATACAGTCGCCGCTCGAAACATGTCATTGAATCATTGCTCGAACAAAATGATGTCGTGCTCGTTGATGATTTAGATCGGGAACCGTTCAGTCATCCCCGGTTTCATTACGTTTGCGGCGACCCGGCACTTGCCTCGACGCTTGAGCGGGCGCATATCGATAAGGCGGTCCGCGCCATCGTCCTTGCGGATCATTCGATTCCACCGGTCCATGCCGACGGTCGGACACTCTTGATCGCTTCAAGCATCGAACGGGCCAATCCGAATATCTATACGATCGTCGAGATGATGCTCGAAGAACACCTCGACAGTTTCGAACAGGTCAAGGTCGATGAAGTGCTGCTTGGGGACGAGACGATCGCTCGGATGGCGATCCTCGCTTCGCATCATCCGGGTGTGACGAAGGTCGTAACCAATTTATTGACGAAGGACGGCGACGGGATGTTCTCGATCCCGACACGTCCGGAATGGACGACGTATCGCGATGCGTTCCATGCACTACTTGAAGAAGGCGTGACGATCTTATCCGACGGGAAACGACTGGATTTGAACCGGCGTCTTGAGGAGACGATTCCGAAAAACGGTACGCTGATCGTCCTTTGTTCGGAGGAGACGGCAAAACGAATCGGGGCATTTTAGGGAAGATAGGATTTAACTAATCTTTTTTCGGGTATAGTAAACAAATTTACTAGACGGAGGAAAAAGACTATGACACAACCACAACCAGAATGGATTCAGGAATTATTCGAGACGGTCGACCAAGGCGAAATTAAAAATGCACCGAAATTACTCTATATGGCATTAACGCTTGAACCAAGTTATTTTACAAAAGCAGTAAGTCGATTCAATCAGCGGCTGGAAGTTGAACCATTAACGGACGTTTCCGAATTGTTGACGGTCTATCGTCAATTCTTCCTGTCAGCGAACCCTTCGGAAGAATACTGGTCGCTTGCCTGGAACGAACTCATCCAGACGTTACAACATATGATCGACCGGCCGGAGACCCATCAATTACTTAAGGAGCACGTCGACCTGCTCGACTGGTGGTCCAGTGAATCATTGCTCTCACTACCGAGCTGGCTGACGATTCTAGACGTCGCCGAGCGCATTGACGCGCTCGATCAATTTAGCAGTTATCTTCCAGATATCTTTGACAGTTATGCACTGGAAACGGCGAAGGATGCACCGTTTGCCCGCCTTGCCTGGTATGCGCTCGCAAGTAACCAGCAGGAACTGCTCGCACCATACCGGGACCGGATTGAAGCCGGTTCTTCAAAGGAAATCCAGTCGCTCCGTCAAGCTGATCTCCTCGATCAAATTGAAACGACACGGGTCGTTATGTTAAAGTCGAAAGATAACGAGCCGATTGAATTAACGTTTGATCGAAAATGGACATTATAAATTATCGAAGAAAAAATGACACCTAGAAGCCGCACGAATCCAATCCGAGGGGTGTAGGGATGATTCACGTCAATTTACCAAGTGGTGACTATGTCGTGTTAGTCGAAATAAATCGTGAAGTGCTACTGTGTCATTCGATCGAAGAAGCGGAACAAGCACAACGCGACCGGTATGAACTGGTCGGACGGATGAGTGAACGTTTGCCGGCAGAAGTCATTGGACCCTCGATTGCGGATTTCGTCCGCTTTTCGACCGGGTTCATCGGCGAAGAAGTAACCTGGCACGAAGAAGAGGAAGCGTTCTTTTGCCAACAGTTCGAGACGTTCGACGGTTCGCCGTTAGGAGAAGACCTGACGGGTATTGATGCCGTACGTTGGCGTGCAGTCCTTGCACGCTATTATGCTTACGTGACGATCGGAAAGATCATTCCTTTTGAAGTCAGCGAAGAGCCGGACGGTACGGTTCCGCTTTAGTCCAGACGATTCTTCGGTCGGCGCGTAACTAGTGAAGGGCAGGGTTCCCATGAAAAAACAACTTGCACTACTCACGCTGGCGGCAGCCGTCGCCATGCCAACGTCTGCTTTCGCGCAGTCGCAGTACGTACAATACGATCCAACCTTTACGGAACAACAAAAACAAGACTGGTTGGCAAATCAAGGACTAACGGAAATCCGGCCGCTTAAACAAAAGGGCTTTTCGCTCGTCGAACCGCTGGCACATCTGGATGAGACGGATGTCGATGCTGATTTGATTCCGATCACGGATGTCAAAAAGGCAACGGATTCTGCCCAGTTCCAGCAAACATATCTCGATCAGTCTCGTATCCCTACTTACTGGAAATACAGTCGTGGGAAATCGGACGTACGGGTCGCGATCATTGATGATGCAATCGATACAAAACACCGCGAGTTCAAGGACGTCATCTATAAGACGACGACAATCTCCGGTATCCGTAAACCGGACGATCACGGAACACATGTCGCCGGCATCGTCGGTGCCCGTGAGGATGGTCAAGGAACCGTCGGTGTCGCTTCCGGTGTCAAATTGATTGGCGCTGATGTCTTTGATGGCGACTACGCGGCTTCGATTGATATCGGGGACGGAATTTTATACGCGATCGATCAAGGGGCGGATATCATCAATCTGTCGCTCGGTCAATACGAGTTCGATCCATACATGGAAGCTGCCATCAAAAAAGCGGAAGCCAAGAATATCCTCGTCGTCGGCGCGGCTGGGAATGATGGGCGCAATAAAGTGCTCTTCCCGGGATCGATGAGTCAAGTCATCGCCGTCGGTTCGGTCGGAACGCTCGGTCGTGCTTCGACGTTCTCGAACTATGGCAAAGGACTCAACATCATGGCACCGGGGGAAGGGGTTTACTCGACGATCGTCGGCAACAAGTACGGGTACTTGGATGGTACGTCGATGGCGACACCCGTCGTCAGTGGGGTGCTCGCCCTTGCCAAATCGAAAAACCCATTCGTCTCGAACGCGACGATGCGCCATAAATTGTACGCTGCAGCGACGAAAAAATCCGGGGATACGAGACTGCACTACGGTATCGGTCGCTTGAACGCAGGAATGCTAGCGACACTTCCGGCACCGATTTCGAAAATCTCGATGCCGTCAACGGTCAAGCCGAACCAAGCCTTTACGTTCTATTTCAACGAATATGCCAGTGCGAAGACGACGACACGTCTCTATAAGGACGGGAAGGTCGTCAAGACGTTCACGCAATCCAACCTAACGAACGGGATGCATAAGTTCACGTATTCGTTAAAAGACAAAGGCGCATATAAGCTTGTCTTTACGACGACAGGCGGACGCCATACGCGGACCGTTGAACGCTTGCTGACAGTGAAATAAAAAAAGCGCCACCCACGTAGTGGGAAGCGCCGTACGAGACCCGAAAGATCATTTCGGGTCTTTTCCTTTTTTATAGACGGGCGTCGGAGGTGTTAATGCCTCTCCGGTCCACGTGATCATCGCTTCCATCTTGTATCCTGTGTCATCCTCATGGACGAACGACAGGCGACTGGAATCGATCAATTGGTATAAACCATAAGCGACCTGGTCGGCCCAAGAGCGTAACGTCATCGCATCATCATACAACGGGATTTGCTCAGGGAACCGTTCGTTCATAAGCAAGATATCGTGTTGATCGAAATGATAGCTACGTTTTGAGAGTGCATCGGGCGCCTTGACGTTGAACGGCTCGAACGCGTGGATGAGCTCTCCTTGACGATAGAAGGCGAAGATGCCGTTTCGCAGATGAAGTGCCTTGATCTCATCGATTTCGATCAGGAATGTCAACTTGCGAACCGTTCGCCGGTTCGTACCAGAGCGTCGTTTTTTCATGCTACATGCCCCCTTCTGAACTCTTGTACTATACCGTGAAATGAGGCAGGGACGCAACTTTTTCGTTTATAAAACGAGAATTGCCTCTTGCAGGAAAGCGGCATCTACGCTACACTCATAAGCAGTGACTATGTTGGTTCGGACAATCGCGGGGCATTTCGGTGCTTTGAGGAAAGTCCATGCTCGCACAGCCTGCGATGGCTGTAGTGATCGTGCTACACAAAAAGATAAGTGTAGGCAGCGTCAAGCTGACGGCAGAAGGAACGCCTAAGTCTTCGGATAGGGCCGAAACTTCTTGAAGGTGCCACAGTGACGGAGCTTCATGGGAAACCATGAAGGTGGAACGAGGTAAACCCCACGAGCGAGAAACCCAAATTTGGTAGGGGAATTTCCGGAGCGGAACTGAACGCGAAGGAGAGCGTATGCAAATACGGAGATAGATGATTGTCGCCTGCGTGTGAGGGTCAAACCGTTTGGAACACTAAGGAACAGAACATGGCTTACAGGACCACATAGGCTGTTATTTTTAAGTTGAACGAGAGTCCAGGTCCACCCTGGGCTCTTTTTTTTATTGCAATGAAACGATTCAGTGGAAGAAACAATAAAGGAGTGAACGCAATATGGCAAAACGCTTAGTCATCGCGACAGCGGCGATGGGAATCGAAGCGCTCGTCGCAAGAGAAGTCCGCGCGTTAGGATACGAATGTACGGTCGAAGATGGAAAGGTCTACATCGATTGTGAGATGGAGGACATTCCCCGTCTGAACATGTGGCTTCGGACAGCGGACCGGATCAAACTCGTCGTCGCTGAGTTCCGCGCGACGACATTCGAAAAATTGTTCGATCAAGTCAAGGCACTACCGTGGCACGAATTGATGCCATGGGATGCGAACTTCATCGTCAACGGTCGTTCAGTCAAGTCGAAGCTGTTCTCGATCCGTGACTGTCAGAAGATCACCGAGAAAGCAATCGTCTCGCACATGCAAGAACAGTACAACAAAGGAACGGAATGGTTGCCGAAGACAGGCGCGAGCTATCCGATCGAAGTTGCTTTGTTAAAAGATATCGCAACATTAACGATCGATACGTCAGGCGACGCGTTGCACAAACGCGGCTACCGTGAGTTCCACTCGGCAGCCCCACTCAAAGAGACGATGGCAGCAGCGATGCTGATGCTGACGAACTGGAAGCCGGACATGCCGCTCTACGACGTCTTCACCGGTTCAGGTACGCTGGCGATTGAAGCGGCGATGATCGGGCGTAATATCGCACCAGGGATCAACCGGGAGTTCGTCTCGCAGGAATGGAAATGCATTCCGAAGAAGGCGTGGTTCGATGCAATCAACGAAGCGAACGAAAAAGCGGAGTGGGACAAACCATTGAAGATTTACGCAAGCGATATTGATCCAGAGATGGTCAAGCTCGCGAAAACAAACGCAGAACTCGCAGACGTTCGCGATGCGATCAACGTCATGCAACGCGACGCAGCAGACTTCAAACCGAAGGAAGACTTCGGTGTCATCATCGGGAACCCGCCGTACGGGGAACGTTTGGAAGATGCACGTGAAGTCCATCAGCTCTACCGCAAGATTGGAACGGCGTATAAAGAATTCCCATACTACAGTGTCTACATGATCACGTCGTATGTTGAGTTCGAAAAAGCGTATGGTCGACCAGCGACGAAACGCCGGAAGCTGTATAACGGGAATATTGAAGTTCAGTTTTATCAGTATTATGGTTTACGCCGTAAAAGACCGCAGTCTTAAGCCATTTCTAGCACTTACAGAAATTCCATTGCACACTTATTGCACACTTGGCGTGAAAATCGGGAATTTCCTCACGAACCGCTCTGTTGAGCGGTTTTTTTGCGTTTCAAAAGCTGTTCGAATTGCGTCGCCGTATCGGATTGTAAAGTGTGCAATACGTGAGCGTACGTGTCCAAATGGCGCGACGAGAATTAATCGTCGAAGCCTTCAACGACGTCCGGCTCCAATCAGCAAGAAGGCGCTGGGCGTGAATCGCTTCGACGCGATCAACCTTCAACTTCGTGAACCATTCCGGAATCTGTTTGACGATTGATTGATAAGAATGATAAGTCGTCTTGGCTTTCGTCGGGCGGATGTGGTCTTCAAGCCATACCTCGAACAGTTGCGCCATCGTCCGTACCTGTACGACATTCCCGATTGTCCCGTCTCGTCGATGGGTCATCTTCTCCGCGATCCAAAACTCGACCTCTTGCTTTCGTTTGCTAGAAAAATAGGCTTGAATCCGTTTGACGTGTTCGTCCGTCCCGAGTGAGAGACGAAAACCACCAGAGTCCTGTCTTTTCATTCTTCTTGATTGTTGCCATGTTGATTCCCCCTCTTGCGTACATATGTTCTGTTTCAAGTCAGTAAGAAAAGGCACCTGAGTGCCTTCAGTGTACACCTTTTTATGAGCCTTGTTCATCAGCGTTTTGCTTGAAGAATGTTGTATAAGACGAAACATCAGGATGCATCAACTGCTCCATCGCGTTGAAGTTTTGCTTGATTGCGTTGACGAGTTGATTCGCATCTGAATAATCTTGTTTATCGATCGTGTAAAACTGTTGTTGGATTTCCGCATACAGGCGATTCATCTCTGTTTGGTTTGCCGCGAGTTGTTGTGTCGTCGCCTTCACATCAGCTGGGGTACTTATTTGCTGCAATGTAGTGATTTCTTTTCCGATTGGGTCTAGCATCGATTTCAGTTCAAACAGGGCGGAGGAGACGGGCGCTTGAACCTTCCCGTCCGAAACTTGGACCAAGTCGTTGAGTTCACTGATCTTGAAAGACGTCATGTCGAAATCTTGTGTAATCAGATAGATGCTATTCACGATAGTCGATGCGTCGTATGTCGCTTCCGGTTGAGGATCCGGTGCAGACTCCTCTGTGACAGGTTCAGCAACGATCGGTTCTTCTTTTTCGACCGACTCCGGTTTTTCCACTACATCATTTGTCGCCTCCGGGTGCATGTCGTAACGGGACTCGTCCATGTTTTCGAAGTTGATTGGTGCATTAATCTTGTCACTTAAGTTTTCTTTAAGGTTTCTGAAGATACCGAGGTGAATCCAGTACCCGTCCGCCTTCTGGAAATAACGCTCACGATCGACTAGCACCATGTCCGAGAAGTTATCGAGATTCATTTGATCAAGCGTCTTTCGTGTGTAGTACGACTTCAGGACCGGTTCGAGTTCTTCATTCCCGTTGTCATCCGTCATGACCGTCGACCGTTCGAAAGCAAATAAATCAAAGTTCTTGTTTTTATAGAGGTCCTCTATCAAACGAATCGAATCCAGTGCGTAACTTTCGACCATCGTGTTATCGCTCCAAAAGGCAGAGTCTTTGTACTGGACGATCAGCGTTTTGCCTTTCACCTTCGCACCAGTGATGCCCTCGCTATATTTCTTCAGTTCGCTACTAATCGTCTCTGGTGTCGCGTGTTCGAGATCTGCTGTGACTTCCGGTTTCTTCTTCTCTTTCATGTCTTCTGCCTTTACTTCTTTCTTTACTTCCGTCGGTTTGTCATTCTGCGCGCTGTAGATGCTACCGAACATGCCGACGATGAGTACACCGAATATAGCGAACAGCGTACCTTTTCCGCCCATTCCAGATGGTTTCCGGTTCGAACGCCTTCTTTCTTCCAATGTATACCCTCCTTTATCAGTTCTTTTAATACCTATATTGTCATTTATGTTTTTAATTTCCATATTAATTCTAACTCAAAATGATTTATTATACGACATGGATTTAAGAAATGGGATAACTATCATCGCATTGAACAACCGTATACTTAACGTATATAAATATTGAAATGCAGTTACTGCATTAATTTCCAATTGTTATAGTTTCTGTCGCAAAATGTCTCATGCTTAAGTTACATTTGGTATTCGCGTGACTGGTGTTGCACAATCATTATATAGTTATTAAGAATCTCTCTAGATTAAATTAGGACAATATAAAAAATACCTTTGAAATGACATAATTTAAAAGTATAAGTTTTGAAGGTATCTTTGATTAGCACAGATAATATTTTTGAGTAGGATGATATGAACAGTAGTCAAAAGGTAAACATAAATGACGTACTTATACATACTGAGGGAGAAAAACATGACAAGGATCTGGATCGAAGAGTATGAAGTAACGGGTGATTTAGGGCGTCTATTTGGTCACTTTTTAGATAATGGATGATTCAATTAAAACTGCATATTTAATAAGTCCGTCAGAGGGAGACGAATGTATTACACCGACGAAGAAAATTTTGTTTGAGTTTTTAGAGCATCGAAATGATTTTCCGCTGTATCTGTATTTTTCAGATGAATATGTATTAAGAGAAAGACATCAGCAGTTCTTTCAACAACAAGATGTTGACTATACCATTCAAACGGTTTATCCGAATCGCAAACATCATTTAGATCCGCTTGTCTATTTTACAGTCGAGTTAAAGGACAAGGAAGCGCTCAGACGCGTCGTTCGCAAAACGTACTGGTTGGGAGAAGAGAATGTTTTCTATATAATTTTGAATTACGATAATTTAAAATTTAGGTTTGAGGAAAGGCAACATTGGGGTTTCCAGCAATATCTACCGATTGCTTCATTTGATCGAACTCCTCCATCGGTGCTTATCAAGCCTGGTCATGACGGATGTGGTTTTTTCATATGTTCAAACGATCAATCGGTGAATTCGTTAGAAAACGTCATTCGGAGTATGCCAGAAGAAATCATCACGCATCAAGTCAATGATGAACTATATGAACCTGAGAATGAATAGTAAATTCACTCTTCAGCTATCGGAGGTGCAGCATGAAACCAACCATCAAACAGATCAATCCATCGTCTAAACGCCAGGGTGTATCACTAATCGATCTAAAGCGTGCAGAAAAAATCCTCGGTGTAAAATTCCCGACGGATTACATTTCGCTCATGCAGGAGTCAAATGGTGCAGCCTTTCATGACTGGCAACTCTATTCGATACCTACTGAATCGAGTTATTCTGTTGAAGATATCATCTACCATCACATAAATCGTCCAGATGGTTTACCAGAGGATATGATTTGCTTTGGTGAACATTTAGATGGGAGACGGTTGTGCTACCGGATTCGACGTCGTTTTTTACAAGAGCTCGTTTTCACGTGGCATCCTAAAAAGGGACTTGAAAAATATTGTTCTTCTTCACTCAACGAATGGGTAGAATCCGAAATGTTACGAGACCGGGCTAATAAAAAGATTACCCTGGGTACTTTTAGTGTTAGTAGTCATCGACTGCTCGTGACGGATTCGAATGAACAGGACGCGTCATCGATTATCTTGGAACAAGTGAAACCTGGGGGATGGACGGCTTCCGTCACATATGATTCAGATGGAACGGTTCGTTTACTTACAGTATACGAAGGTGTCGATCAGCCGACGGGCAGATGGACGCGCTCGCATGAGATTGCGATTGATTCGGGATTTTTACTGATTGGTGATGATGTTGCGTTTCGTGAAGAGGAACTAGCCGAGGAACTCTTTTTCGGTCAACAGGACGTCCATTTGTTTCAAGCGGGTGTCATGACCGAGTCTGGATATGGAGACGGCATCTATCATCTGAAAGTAAAGAAAAATCGAGATAAACAAATCATCGGAGTACGAATCAACTTCTTGGAGTAGCAATTGAAAGACCGGTCGAAGGAGCATTCCTTTGACCGGTCTTTTTGCGATATGTAGTTATTTGATATTGTCGATGGCGTTGCCGTCCTGATCGACTTGAGTAGAAAGTCCTGTCCAGCCACGACCTTTTGTCTCCAGCCAGGTAGTAAACTCTACTAAGAATTCCTCGTGTGGTACATGTCCACCATCTTTTTTGACGACGACATATCCTTCAAGCTTTACATATGACTCCTTCAGCGATTCCATGCGTAATCTCCTCCTAGCAACGTATGTGAAAGTAAGAGTATAGCGCTCGAAAGATTCATTTACAAATGATATCCATTTGTCTTTCTAGTTCAACAACTGGTCCGCTCGACATAAAACCGTCACCTTCACACCATCAGCGACAGAAAAGCCATTCAAACGCGTGCCATCATTCATGCGAAGTGGTGTCGTTTGGACGATGTCCTGGAAGAAAAATAGGTCACTTCGTAAACGACGCAGTAGCTGGCGGACATGATCGTACGTGATTGCTTGACCACTCAATTCCGTCAATCGCTCGGCTAGCGCAGGATATGTTGACGTCGTGTTCGTCATAATCATGAAGAGTGTCAAGAAACCGTTCGGATTCAGTGAGATGGTTTGATTTCTCCACTCGAGGAAGGTTCCCTCTGAACTGCTCCGTAAGACGACTTCTTGACCGCCTGCTTGATACTCCTGAAACGACCGTTCATTGATCAACGTCTCCGCTCCATCTTGAATTTTTCGATAATAAAGACGGTCAAACAGGTGCTCATCTTCAACGAGTAATTCGTTTCGGTATTTGTTAAGTCGTGCCGCTTCGTCCGGATGCTCCTCGTGTTCTCGGTATTCGAGTTCAGCAAGGGATTCGCGCGCTAGGTAGATGCTGCAGTTGACGACGAACATATGCGTCAGCGTCGTCTGGATGTCGCTCAGAGCAGCGTCAACCGTACCGTCGAGCGCTCGGTTGAAATGACGAATCGCTTCCGCATACTGACGATCGACATAAAGAATATAGCCGAGACGATAATTCGCAAGTGGGTGGTTCGGACGAAGGCGGATTGCCAACTTCAATGCTCGACGCGCTGCGCCATAATCCGGCGTCTCCGAAAATTTCGAGTACTCCGCTTGGCGGACATACAGATTCGATAGTTCGTCTTCCAATTGTCTTCTTTCATCTCGATCCGTCGTTTTCCGAATGGTGCGGTGTAGTTCTTGCGCTCGTGCATAACTCGTTATCATTCCGGTCATCCTTTCTGTCTCTTTTCTTTCATCATAGGGCGGACGAACGCGTGTGACAAGCTGTCACAGCGGTGTTGCTACTCTATAGGTACCAACATTAAAGGAGTCGATATGAGATGAAAAACGAAACCAAATGGATCCGTTATGGCATTTTACGTGGGGAAGTCATCAAAGAACCAACATGGTCAGCTTGTGTGCAAGATGTCGCGCAACGAGCGGGTCAACAAGAAGCGACGGATGAAGAGATTCTCGATTGGATCGAAGAAGCAAAACATCGCTATGCACCACTTGACGATCATGGGATGGAAGCGTTGTTTGATCCAAGAAGACAGGCGTTACCTTATCATCTGTTTGACGGATATGTCCGAGGCATCGTCCGTATGTTGAACGAACTTGGGATTTTGACAAGTTCCTGTTGTGACGGTCACGGTAAACGAGCTGCTCGGGTTTATACGCAGGATTTGCTGACGAACCGGCAACGGTATCTGCTTCGTTTAGCGGCAGACGCAGTTCCAGGGTTGACCGTGTCCTTACAAAGTCGGTGGATTCAACTTGAAGTAAGAGGTCAGCGTTCGCTACTGCTCGATTTAGCGGAAGTCTTATACCGCATCAAACAAGACGCATCGACGATACAAGAACTGGAGTTGCAATGCTTTAGAAAGCGTCTACTAAGATGGCTCGCAATTCCTGGACAAAGCAGAAGGGAACAGATGGTTCGCAGTCGCGTACAACAGGCAGTCCGCCGGTTTGCTGACGATTCTTTTGTCGATGAAAAAGGGAACCTGCTCGTGACCTACCATCAAGGGGAAGGACCGGTCATTTTATTATCAGCACATCTCGATACATTCGAACGCATCGATTCGTACCGGACGCTGTTTCAGGAAGGAACAATCTTAACGAGCTCAAACGGGATTCTCGGGGCAGATGATCGAGCGGGCATCGCTGCGATTCTTGAACTCATGGAACGCATCCCAGCGACTGACTTCCGCGGAACGATCAAGCTCGCTTTTTCAGTCGAAGAAGAAATCGGTTGTCGTGGAGCAGAAGCGATGGACGCGTCCTTTTTAGAGGACGTCGACGCAGTAATCGTCTTTGATCGCCGCGGTACACGCGACATCGTTACTGGTTGTTATGGCGAGTTTGATTTTTGTAAGGAGGCTTTTGGCGCATGCTTTGAGCAAGCCGGTTTGTTGAGTGGTATGCCGGATTGGCGGACGACACGGTACGGAGGAAGCAGTGATGCGAAACTATTCGCGCTACGAGCTATTCCGTCCGTTAACCTATCCGTCGGTTATCTGCACGAGCATACGGAGTTTGAACAGGTTGATTTTGCAGCGACGCTCGAAACCGTCCGTTTGGTCGATACATTACTTCATCACCGATTGCTCGAGCGCTATTTCGCTGAGCGGACAGAAAATCCAACTCTAGGCGGATATACCGAGTAATGGATTCCAAATATAGTAAAAAGGAGAGGTGAGAGGAGACGATTCAATGTGGATCATTCTGGGTTTACTGGCGATTGGTTTTACGGCACTGAATATCATCTTTTATTCGATTGGTAAGGACTATCGTTTCCTGATGGTGCTCGGACTGAGTTTTACGGTACTGACGCTGTGCGCAGAATACCGACTCGTCGCGGAATTCGTGGCACGGAAGGACTGGGCAGCGTTACAAGACGTCGTACCGGGCATGGAGCGGGCACTGTGGGTGTTGACGTTCAGCTCGATTGGATTAAATGTATTGCCGCTACTGTTAGACTATCGAAAAAATCGATCGCGTTGAGGAATCGAAGAGGAGCTGAATCATGATGAGCTATACATTTTCACCGCTGACGCAACGACAGGCGGAACAGATCGCCTACGAGTGGAAATATGACGGGGCGTTTGCGTTTTATGATATGCCGAACGATGAAGAAGATTTAGCAGAATTTCTCGATCCTGCAAAGCGGACGGAACATTATTTTGCTGTGTTGGATGGCGAAGAATTAATTGGCTATTATGTATTCGAACCAAACGCAGACGTCGTTGACGTCGGTCTTGGCATGCGACCGAACTTGACGGGACGAGGAAATGGAGTGGCATTTTTAGAAGCCGGTCTTGCGTTCATCATGGACCGGTATGCACCTAAACAAATCGAATTAGCTGTCGCGACATTTAATGAGCGGGCGATACGCTTGTATACGAAAAGTGGCTTCCTTCCAGTCGAACGGTTCCAACAGGTGACGAATGGTGGAAGCTATGAATTTTTGAAGATGCGTTTACAACCCATCAACTCGACGGAACCTTTTCCAAACTCTATAAGTAGATAACAGAAAAGGAGATGATGTCATGGCACGCTGTACGAATTGTCAGTATAAGTTCAACACAAAAGAACTACTCGCTGTCAGTGTTGCGATACATGGGAAAGGCAAATCATGTCCGAACTGTGGCGTGAAACAATACATGTCCCGAAAGTCACAATTTTATCTATCACTCGGGAATATCAGTCTCTTGTTCGTCCTGTTCTTGCCATTTCTAATCCGGTTGAGCGACCGGGATGAATCGATGAGGTAAGATGTCGATTACCTTCGATTTCATGAAACTTTTCCTGAATCCACCAGTAGATAAGGAAGAAGGAGATGATCAGATGGTACGTTGTACGAATTGCCAGTATAAGTTCAAAACGAAAGAAGTGCTTGCTGTCGGATTTGCAAAACACGGTAAATCCTGTCCGAACTGCGGCGTAAAACAATATATTTCGAAAGACTCGCAACATTACTTATCGCTCGGATACGTCAGTCTTTTATTTGTCTTGATTCTGCCGTTCGTCATCAAACTGAGCGACAAAGAAGAGACGATTTGGTGAAGCATTACGTGCATGCCTGAAAACGACAGGGTGCGTGTTTTGGCTTATACTCGGGGCAAAGGAGCTGGGAAACATGCAAACCGTATACGATGCAAACGTACAAAACGCAGCGGGCGAGACTGTTTCATTAGGTGACTATGCGGGGCGTGTCCTCGTGATCGTCAACACGGCAAGCAAGTGTGGGCTCGTCAAACAACTTGGCGAACTACAGGAATTGTACGATAAATATGATGAGCAAGGAGTCACGGTGCTTGGCTTTCCGTGCGATCAATTCAATCAGCAGGAGTTCGCGAGACAGGAAGAGACGATGCAGTTCTGTCAGCTGAACTATGGTGTGACTTTTCCGATGTTTCAGAAGATCGATGTCAATGGACCAAATGAGCATCCGCTTTATACATTTCTAAAACGCGAACGCTCCGGTCTACTTTCGTCAAAGATTAAATGGAATTATACGAAGTTTTTAATCGATCGCCAAGGACGTGTCGTGCAGCGGTTCAGTCCGGTCGACTCCGTCCAGTCTGTTGAAAGAACGCTATCTTTGTATTTATAAACCAAGTAACCGTCCGGTGTGAGTCGTCGGACGGTTTCGAATGAATGTGAGAG
The DNA here is from genome assembly GCF_050846835.1 of Exiguobacterium sp. TDN 0502. NCBI lineage: Bacteria > Bacillati > Bacillota > Bacilli > Caryophanales > Exiguobacterium > Exiguobacterium sp. TDN 0502. Next base: position 160,389 of record NZ_JBOZGJ010000004.1, read on the forward strand.
GTACATATGAAAATCAATTCTGTCTCAATCAGAAAGATGCAACATACCGATTATGAAATCATGTCTCAATGGTTAAGTACAAAAGAAGTATTAGAGTTCTATGGAGATATGAACGTACCATTTACGTTACGACAAGTGATGGATAAATACGAACCGAGAGTAAATGGAGAGATACCTGTCGTTCCCTACATCGTAGAGTTAGATGATGGACCTATTGGATTCATGCAACGTTATTTGATAACGGACGAACAAAAAGAGGCATTGGGATATCCAGCGAATTTTATCATAATTGGAATTGACCAGTTTATTGGTTATCCTGAACTTTTTAATAAAGGTATTGGAACGAAAATGATAAAGTTATTCATTGAAGATATCGCTCGAAATAAGGAAGTAAATCGAATTATTTTAGATCCTGACGTATCAAATCTTAGAGCAATTAAAGCTTATGAAAAATGCGGGTTTCAGAAAGTAAAAAAAATCAACGAAGATACGTGCTGGATGATGGAATATACGATTGACCATCTATAATCTGCTTCTTTAAATGTTCATAGAAAAGATCCACGAAACGACTACCTGTTTCGTGGATCTTTTGCGTATGAAAATGGTTCAGGTCATTCAACGATGAGCGAATCAAATGAATACGTGACGATTGCATCGCTGCGTTTATGTCCGAGATCGGTCAGAACCGGTGGACGGGGAGACAAGACATGAAAATCCTGTTCAAATGCTCGGAGCCAGTAATGGACCCAGTCTTTTGCAGGATCGAGCCCCATCAGTTCACGCGCAAACGTCAGTAGTTTTGAATCGGTCAGCGTCAGAAGTGGAATCGGATTGATCTCGACGTCTTCTTTTAGTTCATAGAGGTCCGGTGAACGAAGCAGAATCGCATCCGCCTCGAAAGTCAATCGGAAGTAATTGCAGCTGTAGTCACCGACGATGATCATCGTCTCCTCCGTATGCCCACGAAAATGAAAGATCAATCGGTTACCGTTTGCGACATCGATCAACAACTGATCGAGTCCGATGTGATAATCCTCGCGAAATTGCAGTTTTTCAAGCGTGATTTCTTGCATGATTTAACCTCCTATCCGAGTTTGTCGTTCTTCTGTCAAAACAGTTTGGCGCGCTGCTAGGCGAGACGAACCGATCAATAAGGCGATTCCGAGTAACAACAATGAGATCCCGAACCAAGCCGTGCCACTTAACTGTTCGCCGAGGACGGATACACCAAGCAAGGCAGCAGTCAGCGGTTCACCGAGCGAGAGCGTGACGGCAGTCGACGATGGTACGTTCGATAGTCCTTTCGCAAATAACCAGTAGGCGATTCCGGTCGCGACGACACCGAGATGTAGGCTGATTCCGGCACCACGTGACGTGAACAACCATGAGAGGTCGAATAAGAAGAGCAGAGGTGACAACAGGAAGGCGCTTGTCGTAAAGATGACGGCAACGACCGATAGCGGGGCGTGGGTCTTGACGAGGTCTCGACTGACGAACGTATACCCGGCAAACGATAGTCCGGCACCGAGTGCGAGAACGATTCCGATTGGATCGACTGCGATCGTTCCTTGATTGTTCAGGAGTAACAGACAACCGGTGACCGATAATCCGGTCGATGCCCACCACAGCAACGCTGGACGTTTCTTTAAGAAGAGCCACTCGATGCATCCGGAAAAGATCGGCGCGCTACCGATCGCGACGACGGTACCGACGGCGACACCGGTCATCAAAACAGCCGAGAAGAACAGCGGTTGGTAAGCCGCCATGCTGACGGCAGCGAGTAAAATCGTCCGCAACGGCCAGTCACGTAACGTGAGTGTTCCTTTGAAGAGAACGAGACAGAGTAAGAATAGTCCGCCGACAGCGAGACGTACGGCACCAATCGCGATTGGATGTGCATCATCCGGCGCAAAGGCTTGTGAGGTTCCCGTCGTGCCCCAAAAGATCGCAGCGAGTAAGATGAGCAACATCGATGATGATTTAGACATGGGTCACCTCGAATCACCGTGTTGTACTTGTAGCCAGTCCGCATAAGAGACGTAGACGACACTACAGAATGTTCCACTACCACTCGGATGATCAAACAAATCGATGATGAACACGATCTCGTCATCATCAGCGTAAGCAATCGGCTCGCGAATATTTTTTCGATAATAGCCGACTCCCTCATTCAATCCTTCGATTCGATCAATAATCATCGTTGTTCCATTTACAACAATGATGTCTTCTTTTCGATTGAATTTTAGCGTTGGACAATACGGTACGATTTTATTATTCAACACGACAAGCGGAACAGGTAGCCGAGAGCCTTTCGTATCAATAATCCGCTCGACGAGAGGTTGATTAAGAATGGTCCACTCCATTAAGCCTTCCCGTTTGACGGTGATGGTTTTCGACCCTCGGACATATCGGGCGACGATATGATCGAGAAACAGAAATGCATGATCAATTTCCTTTGCTTGAGAAATGCGTAGGGTTTTACGTCTAGCACCTACTTGTATACCGAAGTAACTCAACCACTGTAGAATGAACGCTTTATCGAAAATGGATTTATTGAAAACAAGGCTGACGAGATGGATGTCATCCTCTTCAAAAAAACATTGAATCTCGACTTCGAATTCTTCGAAGCAGTGGATTTTTTGCCCGAGTAACGTTGTTTCATAATCATCGATTAAACGATACTCAAAGTAGTCCGGATACTCACGTAATTTTTTCTCGAGTTGACGTCTTGCAAATTCCTCCATCTTTTTTCCTCCATTCGTTCATGCTGGTATGCAATAGATTTCGCTATCGTGAATCGAAAGTCCTTGGAAAGGATCATTCTTCATAAAAAGACTTGGAACTAAATCAGAATAAAAGAGGAGATCAGTCAAACTATCCTGAAAGAGAAGAACGGCACTTTATTATTGTATAACGAAATTTAATTTCAAAATTAAATAAATAATATTGAATTAAAATTTCTTAATTGTATAATAAAGGGAGGGAAGAGAAAGGGTGAAGCAGATGTTAGATCAATTAGCAACGGAACGTCGAAATGAACAGACGATGCAACTTGATGAGATGACAGTCGAGGATGTCTTACGGGTGATGAACGCTGAGGATCAAACGGTCGCGACGGTCATTCGGGAACAAATTCCTGTTATCGCGGAAGTCGTCAAACACGTCATTGCATCATTCAAAAACGGAGGACGCTTGATTTACATCGGTGCTGGTACGAGCGGGCGGCTCGGGATTCTCGACGCGGCAGAATGTGTGCCGACGTTCGGGGTCTCACCAGACATGGTCGTCGGTTTGATTGCTGGCGGCGAAAGCGCGTTAATCAAGGCGGTCGAGGGAGCAGAGGATAGTCGGACGCTTGCCGTCGATGATTTGAAAGCGCTCCAGCTAGAAGCACGTGATACAGTGATCGGCATCGCAGCAAGCGGACGGACGCCGTACGTCATCGGTGGGCTTGATTACGCGAAGGAAGTCGGAGCAGTGACGGCAGCGATTTCTTGTAACACGAATGCGGTCATCAGCGGACACGCGCGTTATGCGATTGAAGTCGAAACAGGTCCGGAAGTCTTGACGGGGTCAACAAGACTAAAGGCTGGAACGGCGCAAAAGCTCGTCTTGAACATGATTTCGACAGCGGCGATGATTGGTGTCGGTAAGGTCTATCAAAATCTGATGGTCGACGTCCAGTCAACAAACGAAAAGCTCGAGATTCGGGCGAAGCGGATGATTAGTGAGGCAACAGGAGTCGATGCTGTAACGGCGGAACGCGTCTTTAGTGAAGCGCGCGGACACGTCAAGACGGCAATCGTCATGATTCTCGCGAATGTTCCGTATACGGAAGCCGTCGAACGATTACAGCAAGCAAACGGATTCGTCCGAGACGCACTCTAAGGGGGAAACACGATGAAGAAGGAAGAAGTGCTGGCACACGCGATTCTCGAGCACGTCGGTGGAAAAGATAATCTCCGGCAGCTCGCGCACTGTATGACACGGGTACGCTTATCGTTAAAGGATCCGACGCAAGCAGATATCGATGCGTTAAAGCGGATTGATGGGGTCATGGGGGTCATCGATGACGAGATGTTACAAATCGTCGTCGGTCCAGGAACGGTCAATCGGGTAGCCGATCACTTAAGTCGTGAAACGGGACTCGCGATCGGGGAAGAGTCTGTTGATCCGAATTTGACGCCGGAAGAACGGGCAGCCGTCGAACGGCAAAAAGTGAAAGCGAAACAACAGTCACCGTTCAAACGCTTCTTGCGCCGGATCGGGAACATCTTCATTCCGCTCATTCCGGGTCTTGTTGCTTCCGGTATCATCAACGGTGGTGCGAACTTCGCAAAAAATGCGGGTGTCGATGCAACACAGACATGGATGCAGATTTTACTCTTGATCGGTGGGACGGTCTTTGCATATCTCGCGATCCTTGTCGGTTGGAATACGGCGAAGGAGTTCGGCGGGACGCCGGTGCTTGGGGCGATTGCCGGTGGGATTCTATTCAACCCGGTGCTTGCGGATATCACGATTTACGGGGAACCACTCGTTCCAGGCAGGGGCGGTTTGTTCGGTGTCATCTTCGCCGCGTGGTTGATGACCTATCTTGAGAAACACATCCGTCGCTTCATGTTCGCATCGATCGACATCATCTTCACGCCACTGTTGACGGTGCTGATCGTCGGATTCGCCTCGCTTTATGCGATCATGCCGGTTGCTGGACTGTTGTCAGACGGCATCATGAAAGCGATCAATGCCGTGCTTGAGGTCGGTGGACCACTTGCTGGGGCAGTACTTGCCGGCTTCTTCCTCCCACTTGTCATGGTCGGTCTCCATCATGGATTGACACCGATCCATCTCGAGTTCTTGAACACGATTGGCAACACGCCACTCTTACCGATTCTTGCGATGGCAGGAGCGGGTCAAGTCGGGGCGGCGATGGCGATTTTCGTCAAGACGCGCAATCCGCGTCTGCGTAACATCATTAAAGGTGCGATTCCGGTCGGTTTCCTCGGAATCGGTGAACCGTTGTTATACGGGGTCACGTTACCGCTCGGTCGTCCGTTCGTGACGGCATGTCTCGGGGCTGCAGTCGGTGGTGCCTTCCAAGCAACGATGAAGACGACGGCGCTTGGCGTCGGCGTATCCGGGTTATCGTTAACGCCGTTGATCGACAACGGAATGTACTTGACGTACATCGGCGGTCTCGTCATCTCGTACGCGGCAGGATTCCTGTTCACGTACTGGTTCGGTTTCAAAGAAGAGATGGCAGACGGTATTTAAGGTGTGGACCAGCAGTTGAATCCTTCCCAAAAGAAGGAATCAGCTGCTTTTTCCCTAAGTAGAGAAGAGAAGGAGTGAGTCGATGAAAGGATTATCAATCTATTTAAGTGAACCGATTACAGACGAGACGAGCGAGTGGCTACAGCGGATGCGCGCTGTTGGCTTTACGTCGCTCTTTACATCGCTACATATCCCGGAGGACGATTCTTCACTGTACGTCGAACGCTTGCAAGCGCTCGGTCGTTTAGCACGTGAGCTCGGATTCGAACTCGTGGCGGACATCGCACCGGCGTCGCTCGCGACGCTCGGCAAGACATGGGAGACGGCAGCGACGTTATCGGACTGGGGCGTCACTGGACTGCGTCTTGATTACGGCATCAGCCCGCAACAAATCGCGACGTTATCGAACCAAATGATGGTTGCACTAAATGCCAGTACCTTAACGGCAGACGAATTGAAGGAGATGAAGGCACACGGTCTGCGACTCGATCAAACAGAAGCGTGGCATAACTTTTATCCACGACCAGAGACGGGGCTCGACCGGACGTGGTTTGACGAGAAAAATGCCTGGTTGCAGACGCAAGGATTACGCGTCCAAGCATTCATACCGGGCGACGGAACACTTCGCGGACCGTTGTTCGAGACGTTACCGACACTTGAAGACCACAGAAGAGCAGCACCGTTCGCTAGTTATATGGAATTAATGCCGACCGTCGACCGAATTCTTGTCGGCGATCCACGGTTGACGGACACGACGATCCGGCAATTCGAAGCAGAGCAAGACGGCATTATTGTACTGCGGGCACTCGCGAACGGACAACAGAATCGACGTGATACGGAAACGAATCGGTTTGATCCGGCGCGGGATGTCATTCGATCCGTCGAGTCGCGGATGAAGCCGTCGACGATCGATCTAACACCGCAAGATCCGTCTGCCCGCCCGCTTGGAACGATCACGATCGATAATGAAAAATACGGACGATACGCGGGCGAGGTTCAAATCACGAAGCGTGATTTACCGGCGGATGAGCGAGTCAACGTCCTCGGACGCGTGATTGAGGCCGATCAACCATTGATCGCACAGCTTGGTCCAGGAAGTAAGTTCCGTATCGAGTGGGTGACGCCATGAAGCAGCTCGTTGCGGAACGACTCGCCTATCTGTACCGAGGGGAATTGTTCACGGTCATTACGATTTTACCGCTGAGCTGGTTCGGCAATCGTGTCTTTCCGCAACTTCAGTTTGAATTAAGCGCATTTTGGATGTCACTGTTTTTGTTCGAACTATTTTTGATACAGGGAGCTTGGTATTGGTATAGCAAATCAAGACGTCTGAAGAAGGAAGGAACGTCGATCACCCCGGAATCCGTCGTCCGACGGTTACACAAGTGTCGTGTCATCAATCTGGGTTTGCTCGTCCTGACAGCGTGTGCGTTCGGAATCGATTGGGTGCGTTTCCGATCTGAGCTTCCCGTCTCCGGAACACAACTTGCCTTGTTATTATATGTATTCGCAATTCTTGAATATATCAATTATTTCCATATCCAACTTATGTACGATAACCGGTCAGATGTGCAATACTTAATACGGAACAGACGTTTGAAACGATCAGCATTGAATAAGGATATGCAACGACTTCGCCAAGTAGTCTAAGGGTTCATCGAAAATAGGAGGGATTGTATGCTCGATATGCTCATTCGTGGCTATCGAAAGTTACGGAAGTTAAGAGGACGTTAAGAGGGAGGATATTATCAATGAAGTGGATCAATCGACCGACACGTATCGAACAGGAAACACCATTACGCTTCACGACGGATCCAGACACGGATTTTTGGCGCAATACCCATTATCAGTTCAACCGTCTGACAGGTCATGCTTTGTTACAGGATGCTCCAAAAGGAGAATTCAAATGCCGGATTAAAGTGAAGATAAATCCGAATGCGACATATGATCAAGCAGGGATTTTGCTTTATGTGAACGACGATCACTGGGTGAAGGTCTCGGCTGAGTTCATTCCGGATGGTCCATCGCATCTGGGTGCCGTCGTGACGAGCTTCGGGTACTCGGACTGGTCGTGTCGGGACGTTGACAATACGCTGTTTGATGCATCGCTTGTCTTTGAACTCCACTATCTCAATCAAGATGTCACGTTGTATCACGTGACAGGAGAGCACAAAGAGCAACTCCGGATCGCACACTTACATGACGTGACCGATTTGAAGATTGGACCGTATGCGTGTAGCCCGGATGTAGAAGCGGCAGGGTGTGAAGTAGAAGTGTTAGATTTCTCATTAGAAACAATTGCTAAATAAAACGCCATAGCAAATGGACCGATGTCAGGCATCGGTCCATTTTTTGATTGTAACTAGAGACTAATCAAAACTTAGCTGCTTGTTCCGGCATCTGCCCTGTATAGGACGATTGTGGTCTGAAAATCCGGTTGTCTTGCGATTGTTCGAGGATGTGTGCCGTCCAGCCGATGATACGGCTAGAGGTGAACGTCGGTGTGAACAGTTCTTTTGGAATATCGAGTCCTTTTAAGACGGCTGCTGCGAAGAATTCAACATTCGTATACAGTTTTCTACCCGGTTTGTATTCTTCGAGCAAATCAATCGCCGTTTGCTCCATTTGTGTAATCAGATTGAACCAATCGCTCTCTTGCGCGAGATCCTTTGAGACGACTTTCAAGGCTTCTGAACGCGGATCGCGTGTTTTGTAGACGCGGTGACCAAAGCCCATCAGTTTTTCGCCTTTTTCTAACTTGTTTCGAATCCACGGCTCGATGTTATCGATCGTTCCGATTTCATCAATCATCTCAATGACTTCTGACGGAGCACCACCATGAAGCGGTCCTTTCATTGATCCGATTGCAGCACAGACGCCAGAAATCATTTCCGATTCCGTCGAGACGACGACACGGGAAGCGAACGTCGAAGCATTCATGCCATGTTCAATCGTTAGGATCAGATACGCTGTCAGTGCTTTAATCTCAACGTCACTCGGTAAGTGCCCCTTGATCATATAGATGTAATTCGCGACATGATCGAGTTCCGGGTGCGGTTCGATGAAGTCAGCACCTTGATTTTTTTGATATTTATAGGCGATGATCGTTGGTAAAAGTGCCGTTACGTGCATCGCTTGATCAATGGTCGGTGGCCAAGCGAAAGCAGGTGTACCAAGCGCCGAGATTGCTGTACGCATCGTGCTCATGACATCCATCTCGTTCGGTAATGTATCGAGAATCGTCTTTACATAAGAAGGAAGTTCGCGGTAGCTTGTCATCTGTTCCTTGAATGTCAAAAGTTCCGATTCAGTCGGAAACGCACCGTTCCAGACGAAATACGCCACTTCTTCAAATGAATAGGATAATGCGAGTTCCTTTGCCCAGTGTCCGCGATAGACGAGATGCCCTAACGTGCCATCCACTAATCCGATCTGTGTTTCTGAGGCAATGACGCCTTCGAGTCCTTTTTTGTATTCCATCTTCAACACTCCTTTTCTCATATCTATTGACAGTATGACGTACGTTACCACTAAATCACCAGTAATTTGAATGCGTTTCCAAAATTATTCGTTGCTGCGTTATAATTAAAGGGGAATTCTACTCTATCAACAAAAAAATCAATCTAATAAGACGTTCGTAACTTAAGAAGGAGTACATATGAGTAAAGCCATGATTATTCGTTTGCTAGGGTATTTTTTGTATTGCATGTCTTTTTAATGATTGATATTTTCTTTTCGGTGAGTCGAACGATTCTTGAGCCGCTTGGATTAGTCGTTGCTTCATTAATGTTTTTTGTTTCCATCAAACGGCTAAATCCTTTAGAGGATCAACGCTGTCGGTATTCAAATCAACTATTACTATCGTATTAGGCATGCTCTTGATGGGCGGACTATTTCTACCTATTGTATTTATCTTCGGATAGGTGATCCTTTATCCGTCACAAAAAGAGACCGGGACAATACGGATGTCCCGGTCTTCTTCATGTCAAAAATGTATTTAATTGATCCTGGCGTTTATCGAGCATCATCTGGGCTGTAGGAATATTAGCAATCTTCAACACGTCGATCGTGTCAGTGAGGAAGTCGTCACTACCGACGATGTAAAATAACCCTTCTTTATCTGTTGCCATCTCCTTGACGAAATCAAAATAGGCGGATCGATTATCAACATAATAAGTACTGAATTGTTCTGTCGGTCGCAGGTGTTCCTGAAACAACCCGGTACGTGTCGAATCAATGTTTAACGAGTGCATGTGCGGAATGCCACTTCTGTCAGCCTGATGTTGCAAGATGATCGGACGAAACGTTGCCAGACCAACGCCTGCTGACAGTAAGTATACCGTACGATTTTCCCGGCGTAGCGGAATATTCGAGTGCGTCTTAAATAAAGCAATCTTCTCACCCATTCTCAGCTGTCGAAGTGTCTCCTTAAAGACGGAACATTCCGGTTTGATTCGCGTCGTGATGCCGATCGTTCCTTCATGAGGGAGCGTCGAGATCGACATATGCCGAATCAGACTGCGGTTCGGCTTTTCGCCTGCATTAAACCCTTCTAGCGCCATATGCGTATGGGCGCCTTCCTCCCAAACGAAACCATCTGGGCGTTTCAAATGAAACGTATAAGTGTGTTCGCCTTCTTGCGTTACCTGTTCTAGGGGTAGCCAATCGATCTGCATCATTCATTCCTCATTTCTATATAAAGTATCAATAGACAGCAATCGGACCATATGGACCTTCGATGATCTCAAGTCGTGTCTCGAAAATCTCGGATAATAGCGCTTCATCCATGACTTCGGCGACCGTTCCGAAGGCGGCGATTTGTCCGTCCTTCATCGCACAGATGTGATCCGCGTATTTCGCAGCAAAATTGATGTCATGCAAAACCGTGATGATCGTTCGTCCGAACGTATCAGCGACGTGTCGCAGGTAGCCCATCATCTGGACGGAGCGGGCGATATCAAGGTTATTGAGTGGTTCGTCGAGTAAAATGTATTCCGTTTCCTGACAGAGTACCATCGCGACATACGCCCGTTGCCGCTGACCACCCGATAATTCATCGAGATAGCGGTTCTCAAGCGACGTCAGCTCAAGAAAATCGATGTATTTCGAAATGATCATTTCGTCGTCCGCTGTCAGGCGACCTTGTGAGTAGGGGAACCGTCCGAAGCCGACAAGCTGCCGGACGGTCAGACGGGTCACGAAATGATTTTCCTGTCGCAAGATCGTGATGATCTTTGCTAAGTCTTTTGATTTACTACTTGTCACGTCCATGCCAGCGACTTCGATCCGTCCGGCATCGAGATCAAGTAAACGCCCGATCATCATCAACGTCGTCGACTTGCCAGCACCGTTTGGACCGATCAACGCCGTGAATCCACCTTTTGGGATCGTTAAGTCGATTGGACCGATTCGGACCTCATCCGTATACGATTTTTTAACTTGTTCAAGTGATATCATAGGGACCTCTTTCTAAGCAACACGATAAGGAAGATCAGTCCGCCGAACAGTTCAATGATGACGGAGACGACGCTTGGCGTGTTGAAAATGTGATACATGAAGAAATAGGCACTTGTTAAAACGAAGAAACCAATGGCGAATGCCATCGGGAAGACGTATTTATGATCGTACGTCGCAGCGACCTGATAACTGAGAGTCGCCACTAAAAAGCCGAAAAACGTCAACGGTCCAATCAATGCCGTCGACATCGACATCAGGAGCGAAATCAGGATCAAGAAGTAGATGACACTGCCACGATGATTGACGCCGAATGATGTCGCGACCTCTTTACCGAGTGCGACGACGTTGAGTCGTCCGGACGAAAAGTAGAGCAGCAGACCAACGACGAGGACGACCGGAATGACGATCGGGAAGTAGGACGCGTCGGCATTCGTGACCGAACCGAATAATCGCGCTTGTAAGATATCGAACTCGGACGGCGCGAGCATCTTCCGCATGAATGACGACAGCGAGTTGAGACCAGTACCGAGAATGATCCCGACGAGCAACATCAGTTGCACGTTCGCATACTTACCAGACAACAACCAGCCGTATAACAAGAGACTCATCGCGAGCATGACCGCAACCTGTGTCAAAAAGGCGCTCGTGCCGGTAAAGCCGACGAGTGCTCCCGCACCGAAGAAGAAGATCATCGATGTCTGAATCGTCGAGTAGAGGGCGTCAAAACCAAGCAAGGATGGTGTGATGATCCGGTTGCTCGTGACCGAATGAAAGGCGACGGTCGCTAGACTTTGGCAAATTGCTGCGATCGCCATCGTGATGACAGCTGTGATCCGACGCTCAACGACTGGCCAAAAAGACGGAGAATCAAACGGGACCGGATTATTGTAGAGCAAGAGACCGATCGTACTGAGCATTCCGCCGCTGAGGAACAGGATGAGGAGGATCCAGTAACGTCGCTCGAGTCGTTTCGATTGAAAGGCAGACGCCCGGCGTTGGGTTTCACGTGTAACGCTCGGTTGAGGGCATGTATGTTGTTGTTTGATCACGGTACTCATCTGACACCTCCAGTCTTCCGTCGACGTAACAGAATGATGATGAAGACGGCTGCTCCGACCGTTCCGAGAATCAAGGAGACCGGCAGTTCAAACGGACGGATGATCGTGCGCGAAATCAAATCGCTGATTAAAATCGTTGCCATCCCAATCAGACAGACCCACGGCAAATTACTGCGGAGATCGTCACCGCGAAACATCGAGACGATATTCGGGACAATCAAGCCGAGGAACGGCAGATTGCCGATGACAGTTGCGACGACACCAACGGATAGGGCAATCAGCCCGGTCGCGATCAGCATCAGCCGATTGTAGTTGACGCCAAGACTCGTCGCGACGTCTTCGCCGAGTCCGACGAGCGTTAAGCGACTCGCGAGAAAGAAGATACAGACCGTGACACCGATGATGATCCAGAGGTATTCGTAGCGACCGATCTGGACGGATGCGAACGAACCGACGAACCAGCCTTCGATCGCTTGGCTGGCACGGAAGAACAACCCGAGGAACGTCGAAATCGCGGAGATGACTGCTCCGAGCATCAGACCGATGATCGGGACGATCAACGATGACCGCAACCGGACCGAACGGAGAAACCAGAAGAAGACCATCGTTCCGATGAACGCAAAAAGAATAGCACCGCTCATCCGCATCATCAATGACGGTGCCGGAACGAGTAAGTAAACGGCTAACAATCCGAGTCCTGCCCATTCAATCGTTCCCGTCGTCGTCGGTTCAACGAGGCGATTTTGTGTGATCAATTGCATGACGAGTCCAGCCATCGCCATTGCGGCACCGGTTAGCATCAAGGCAAGCGTTCGCGGGACGCGCGTGATCCAGAACATATCGAAATCGTTCGCGGCACTCCGCAATTCATAGACGCCTGTGAAAAGGGACGCCGTTGCAAGTGCTAAGACGAGACATAAAGTGAAGACGAACGGCTTCGTCCAAACGACAGAAAAGGAAGGCCGAGCCGGGGGCTCAACGCTTCCATTCATTTGTTGCTGCGCGTGTGCCATTACTTATCCAAAGCTTTCGCGATATCAGTGAAGAATTCCGAGTATGTCTGGATCGATTCATTCAAGTACGTATCTTTTGGTGCGTAGACGATATTGTCGTCTTTGATTGCTTTTGTTTTCTGCAGGGCAGGCGCACGGTCGATGACATCTTGCGCCGGTACGGCACCTTCTGCGTTCCCGAGCGGTGCGTCACGGTCAAGGACGAGTAACCAGTCCGGGTTACTTTGAGCAATCGCTTCGACCGAAACTTCATCCCCTTGGTCGTTGCCCGATTTTTGTTTGACTTCGAGGGCTGGTTTCCAGTCGAACAGATCATACATCGGTCCGAAGACACGTCCACTCATCGGGGCCGAGAATCCGATATCGCCGCCCGAGACGATGACCGACATGACGCTGTCCTGTCCGTTATACGATTTTTTGACGTCTTTGATCGATTGCTCGAGTGTCGTCACGAGTTGATCGGCTTCTTGTTTTTTATCGAAGATTTGTCCGAGTGTTTCTGTCGTATCTTCGAGTCCTTTGACGAGTAATTCACCTGGCGTACCAGAGTCTTCCGGTAAAGCGATATCGAGATCGATGACAGCGGCGTTCGGAACGAGTTTTTTGATGTCTTCATAATGATCAGCGAAGCGTTGCCCGACGATGACGACGTCCGGATTAACACCAGCGATCGCTTCGAGGTTCGGTTCGAAGTGCATGCCGACATCGACGATCTCCTTATCTTTCGCATACGGTGACTCAGCCGGGAGCAGTCCGACTGGTGCTGCTGCGAGTTCGACGTCCCATGCGGCAAGCGTCTCGAATGTCCGGTTGTCGAGTGCGACGACCTTCTTCGGATCAACCGGGACGTTGACCGTTCCATGTGCGTCCTTGATTTTGACCGTCTTCGGTGCTTCCGCGTCCTTCTTCGTGTCTGCTTGTCCTGCGTTCCCGCATGCCGCCAGTAAGACAGCAAGCGAACTCACGACGAGTGGTGTTTTCCATTTCCCCATGATTTTAGCTCCTCTTATTTGATTTGATAACGCATGAATCACGGATTAAGTAGCAGATGGATTATGTAGTTCTATCTGAGTCATCTGTTCTTAATAATTGATAATGATTATCATTGTCATGTTTACCGAGAATGATAGCAGACGATTTTAGAAGACGCAACGCTCATTTCCAGCCAAATGGCTGTCCGAATTTTTACCTTCTATAAACTATACGAAAATAAAAAAATGATAATCTTTCTCATTTAGGACTAGAAATAGGACCATCGAATGTTTTTTACTAAAACAGGTTTAAACGATAGTCAAAAGAGAAAGTGGTAATAAATGTAACCTTTTCGTTTTTCAAATCAGAGACGCTACAGAAGATGACTTCGAAATGAGGTGCTGTATGAATCAACCATTTGAAGACTTGAAGATGTATCAAAATTTTGATGAATTGGCAGATGATGTTCTCGATTTCGCAAAAGAGATTCTACCGGACCAGATGCTGTATTTATCAGCGATCGAAGCAGGGCAACAACGGATGCTGAAGATCGCGAACGATAAAGCGGATATCCCGATGGTGGAAGGCATGCAGATTGAACTGAACCAATCGTTATGTAAGCTGATTGATTTCAAGACGAGACAGCCGGTCGTTCTTGAAGATATTCCGAACGCGAAACAACTTGGCGACTGGCGAAAGGGTTTGGAGGAGGCACACGTCCGGTCCTACTTGGGTATTCCAATCGTCTTGACGAGCGGGGAGACGTTCGGCACATTATGTGCGATCAATAATCGGGTCAGCTTGTATGAACAGAAGAATGTTCAGCTGTTGCAACGGATCGTCCGACTCTTCTTGTACTATTTGGAGCTTGAGCGTCATGCTTGGAAGGATGCGTTGACAGGACTGCACAATCGGCGGTACTTAACGAAGCAGTTCGAGGAGCATCCGGGGCAGACAGGGGCCGTCTTCTTCCTTGATCTCGATGGTTTTAAACAAGTCAACGATGTCTATGGACACGAGACGGGGGACGTCGTCCTGCAAGAGGTCGCACAACGCTTGCGGCAGTTCGTCCGCGAACAAGATGATGCGATGGCCGTACGGTTAGGCGGTGATGAATTCATCCTCCATTTCGGTCATTCGGATTCAAAGGCAGGGTGGGAACGACTCGCGGAGCGGATCGTCACTGCGTTAAGTGAGTGGGAAACGGACTACCGCGTGTCGACCAGTATCGGGATCGTGATGTATGACACCGCGTTCCGTCCAGAGTTGCAAGCCTTGTTACAGCAGGCGGATGTTGCGTTATATGCCGCTAAGTCGTCTGGGAAGAATACGTATCAGTTCTATGAGATGGCGAAGAAATGAACGAATATCAAAAGACCTGACGCTTCTGAATCCTTTCAGAAACGATCAGGTCTTTTTAGTTGCCATGAAGTCGATAGACGATCCGAATGATGTCCTTTTTCGGAAGATCAGGGTACTTGAGACATAACGTCTCGACGCATGTCACGGGATCGACATCTTCTAATAAGCGGATGGCTTCCTTTACGACTGGATCATGTGGTTCGGTGACTTCGGAAGCTTTAACAGTGGAGTCGCTCGATTGATGAATCAGGTAAAACAATAGCGTATGTACAGATACGAGCACGACTTTTGTCGCAAGCGAGATTGTAACGGACTCCACGTAGAGGTCCATCCAGAATAAGACGCTCAAACTGACGGAACCGTTCACGACAGCAAACAGTATGTTTGAGAAACGACGCTTAAACAGTCCGCTAAGCGCACGTATCATCCCGTCAAAGACGACGCTGACGACCAGGCTAGCGAGATAGAAACATACGAGAAACACTAGACAACCAACGAACGAATCGTAGGACACATCTCCGACGTAGAAAATCAGTCCATCGATCATCAGTAAAGGGAGCACTAAGAGCAGACTGAGCAACACAAGCGAGACGGAGGAAACCAGTCGTGACATCCTATCATCCTTTCCGTGCAAATGATTTCGTTAAACAAGAAACGCAGCATACAAACTAGGATACCGCTTGATACAGCTGATTACAATTATTGACAAACAAGAGGCATACAAAGAATGTTACTCAGTTAAGCGTGGAAATACTGTCAAAAAGCGTCTTTATGTCCAGTTAAAAGCTGGATTATCCATTGACAATCCTTCCCTTCCCCTCATACAATTGAAAATGATTATCAATACAAGTTGGGAGTTCTGCCTACCATGAACGTTAACCGTAAAAAATTACTGATTTCTACTGTCTCGATCCTGTCTTTGACATCATTATTGATCGGCTGCTCGAATCCGGGCGAGTCGACAGGAGAGCGAAAAGATAAAGATACATTGACGCTCGCGTGGCCACGCGACGTCGGAACGATGAACCCGCACGTCTACAACCCATCACAATTGTTCGCACAGTCGATGATCTATGAGCCACTCGTCCACTACGGGGAAGGTGGAAAGCTCGAGCCATACTTAGCCTCGTCTTGGAAGATTTCTGAAGACGGAAAAACGTATACGTTTACGCTTCGTGACGGCGTCAAGTTCTCGGACGGTTCGACGTTCGACGCAGCGATCGTCAAAAAGAATTTTGACGCGATCCTCAAACAAAAAGCCTTACATAGCTGGCTTGGCTTCATCACGAAAATCGAGAAGACGGAAGCCGTTGATGCGAAGACGTTCCGCCTGACATTATCTGAAGCCTATTACCCGACGATTCAAGAGCTCGCAGTCGTCCGCCCGGTCCGTTTCCTCGGAGAAGCGGGATTCCCGGAAAACGGCGATACGTCGAAGGGTGTCAAAAAAGAAGTCGGGACAGGTCCATGGATGCTTGACGAATACAAACCGGATCAGTATGCGACGTTTAAGGTCAATAAGAACTACTGGGGTCCGAAGCCGAACGTCGATCACATTAAGGTCGATATCATCCCGGATGCAGAGACAGTGTCTTAGCACTCGAAAAAGGACAAGTTGATCTGATTTACGGTGAAGGGGCGATCAGCATCGATGCCTTCAACCAGTTGAAGACGGATAAATCCTACAAGACAGAGATGTCCGAACCAGTCGCGACGCGTCTTCTCGTCTTGAATACGAAAAATAAGCGTCTGTCTGACGAACGCGTCCGCCAGGCGCTCCAGCACGGGTTTGATAAAGCTGCTCTCGTCGAAGGCATCACGTCGGGAATAGAAGCACCAGCTGACTACCTGTTGCCACCGAACATGCCGTACACGTCGAATCTGAAAGTGAAACAACGGGATTATGACGTCAAGGAAGCGAATCGTCTCCTTGATGAAGCAGGTTGGAAACTGCCGAAGGGCGAAAAGGTCCGCGTCAAGAATGGTCAACCGCTACAAATCGGGATGATGTATGATGCGGCCGAGCAGGTCCAAAAGGCGATGGCCGAAACACTCCAGTCGGAATGGTCGAAAATCGGCGTCGAGCTGAAGACGGAAGCCGTCGAACTGCCAGATCAAGTCCAGCGCTTCAAAGACAACCGATTCGACATCAACTTCTATAGTAACTTCGGTGCACCGTATGATCCGCATACGTTCGTGAACCTGATTGATACGGATGGCTTCGGCTTCAAAGAAGCGATTTCGGCTTATCCGAATAAAGAACAACTGTTGCAAGAAATCAAGGATGTCTTAAAAACGACAGACGAGACGAAACGTCAGAAGATGTACGCCGACATTCTGCCATCACTCCAAGATCAAGGGGCATTGATTCCGATTTCGTACTTGAAGAAGATGGCAATCTATCAGTCGGACGTGACGAACTTCCAGTTCCCGGCGAACCGGGATGAGAGTCCATTTGCCCGGATTGGCATTAAGTAAAGGAGGGATGACATGGGGGTCTTCCTCGTCAAACGCATATTATCCGTCATCCCGATCTTGTTACTGGCAGTCTTGATTCTGACAGGGTTGATTCATTTGTCACCGGTTGATCCGGCAGAGGCCTATCTGTCCGCTGCTCATATCCAGCCGACGGATGAACTACTCGCTGCCAAACGAGCAGAATTCGGACTCGATCAACCGTTCTACCAACAATACTTCGATGCCGTCATCCGATTGGCACAGCTCGATTTCGGCACATCGTATCTTTCCGGCAAACCGGTCCTAGAAGATGTCTTGCTCCGCTTACCGCCAACGGTCGAGTTGGCAGTAACGAGTCTACTGCTCGCACTCGTCATCAGTCTCCCGCTCGGATTCCTTGCCGGGATCAAGAAGAATGGATTCTTCGATCATCTCAGTCGGGCAATCGCCTTCATCGGGGCCTCGATTCCGTCGTTTTGGCTCGGGTATCTGTTCATCTTCTTCTTTGCTGTCCAGCTGGATTGGTTTCCGGTCGGTGGGACGGGAAGTGTGATGCACTTGATCTTACCGGCATTGACACTCGCGTTTCCGTTGATTGCCTTGTATACGCGATTGCTCCGTGGCAGTGTGATCGAAGCGTTGAATGAACCGTATGTCTTATTTGCCCGGACACGTGGCTTAAAGGAAGGGCGGATTCTTGGGAAACACGTCCTTCGGATGGCGATTCCGCCGATGATCACGGGTCTTGGGATGAACCTCGGGAAGTTACTGACGGGAACGATCATCGTCGAAACCGTCTTCTCGTGGCCAGGCTTCGGTCGCTACTTCATCGAAGCGATCTTTGACCGGGACATGCCGGTCATCCAAGGCTATGTCTTTCTCGCCGCTCTCGTCTTCATCGGTAGCAGTTTGCTCGTCGATATCATTCAAGCCGTAATCGATCCACGCCTAGCGAAAAAAGGAGGAACGGTATGAATACTCCACTTCCAGCAACGATGATCCGGTCGCGGTATACGCCGCTTCTTTATCTCTGTGCTCTCATCTTATTCGGAATGGTAGGCATTGCGTTGTTTGCGCCATGGATCGCGCCGCATGATCCGAACCTCGTCGACTTGACGCAAAAGCTCCATGGACCGTCGTCAGCCTATCCACTCGGAACCGACCAGCTCGGACGCTGTCTCTTATCGCGTTTAATTTACGGCGCACGGATTTCACTCGGCTGTGCCGTGTTGATTTTCGTCGCCTCACTTGCGATTGGATTGTTCGTCGGAACACTTGCCGGTTACCGTGGTGGTTGGGTCGACCAACTCTTGATGCGCCTGTGTGATGGTGTGATGGCATTTCCGAGTCTGATTCTCGTCCTCGGTCTCGTCGGTATTTTCGGTCCAGGTCTCAAGCAGGTCATCATCGCCTTGATGCTCGTCCAGTGGGTCTACTACGCGCGAATGTTCCGCGGAATGGTCATGACGCTGAAGACGGAAGCGTTCATCGCCGCTGCTCGCGTCAACGGTTCGTCTTCGTGGAAGATCATCCGGACGCACATTCTGCCGAACATCTTACCGCCGCTGCTCGTGATCGGAACGCTAGAGATGGGCTGGGCGATCATGGATATCTCGGCGATGTCGTTCCTCGGGCTTGGTGTCCAGTCACCAACTGCCGAGTGGGGAGCGATGATTCACGAAGGAAAATCGTACATCCGGACGAATCCGGAATTGATGATTTATCCGGGACTTGCGATCATGCTCGTCATCATTAGCTTTAACCTAGTAGGAGAACAATTAGCAGAACGATTTGGTGTGTCAAAAACGATGAAATGAGAGGAGGTGCCCGTATCGAATCGATCTTAGCTGTCGACGGTCTGACCGTCCGTACGAAACAACAAGTGACATTGATTGAAAAGGTAACGTTCTCGATTCAACCAGGCCAGATTCTTGGTCTGGTCGGAGAGAGTGGTTGCGGAAAGACGGTGACGAGTCTCGCCTTGATGCGTCTGCTCAATCCACAGACAACAGACGTCACCGGCGATATTCGACTGAACGGAACATCCATTCAATCCTTATCAGAACGCGCTGTGCGAACGATTCGGGGCGGTGAGATTGCGTTCATCATGCAAAATCCGATGAGTGCCTTCACACCGGTTTACTCGATCGGGCACCAGATGATCGAGACGATTCAGACCCATACACGTTGTTCAAAACGTGAAGCAAAACAACAAGCGATGACGGCACTCGAAGAAGTCAATCTGACGGACGCCGACCGGTTGCTCAATGCTTATCCGTTCGAACTGAGTGGGGGAATGTTGCAACGGATCATGATCGCCTTAGCCGTTGCCCTGCGCCCGAGCGTCTTGATTGCTGACGAGCCGACGACGGCACTTGATGTCTTTAATCAAAAGACGGTGCTTGAATTACTCGAACGGATGCGGGCGACTTACGGAACGGCGATGTTGCTCATCTCACATGATCTCGGTGTGATCGCTGAACTTGCAGACGAGGTCCTCGTCATGCAGCAAGGACGAATCGTTGAGCAAGCAAATGTCTTTGATTTGTTCGATCGACCGCAACATCCGTATACACAGTCCCTTCTTGCCCAGCATCTAGGAAGGGAGGCGTTCGGATGAGTTTACTACAGATCGATCACGTCTCACACGTCTATAAACGCCGGTTTCGACCAGCACAGACCGTCTTGCATGATGTGTCGTTGACGCTTGAAGCTGGACAATGTCTCGGACTACTCGGGTCGAGTGGTGCCGGGAAAAGTACGCTCGGACGATTGTTGCTTGGGCTCGAACGTCCTTCAAGCGGTACGGTCTGGTTCAACGGTGTCGACCGGCATGCGACAAAACGACCGTTTCAAGGTGATGTCCAAGTCGTCTTCCAGGACTCCTTCGCCGCCGTCAATCCGAAGCTGACAGCGGCCGATATCATCGCCGAACCGCTTGATAACTTCATTCGTTTAAAGGGCGAAGCACGGCAACAGCGTCTCGTCACGCTTATTGAACAAGTCGGACTCAAGGCAACAGATTTAACGAAGTATCCGTCACAGTTCAGTGGCGGACAACTCCAGCGGATCGCGATTGCGCGAGCGATTGCTGCTGAACCACGACTGATCGTGTTAGACGAAGCAGTCAGTAGTCTCGACATGGTCAACAAACGGTTGATTCTTGAGTTACTAGCTGATTTAAAGCGAAAACATGGTTTAACATATGTCTTTATCACGCATGACATTAAAGCTGCCGAACAACTTTGCGACAGCTTTGCGATCTTAGAGCAAGGACGTCTCGTCGGACATTACCCGGGTCTAGTTGCGTTCGATGCTGCGACGGATCTTGCCGTTGAACGGATGCGCCAAGCAAAGCTTGCCGTACATCCAAGGCAACGAACAATTCGAAAGACACAAGCAAACAAAGGATAACGGAAGGCTGAACGGCTCCGTTATCCTTTGTTGTTGTAGAGCCGAATCAATCAGCCGTTTTTCGGAACCGAAGTGCCGACCAGCCGAGTGTAAGAAGAATCCAAATGAGACAAGAAATGATTCCGAGCAGATGGGACGAAGAAAAAAACGACGTGTGCGATGGGAGCGACAGTAGCGCGCCAGGCATAAAGAATAAAATGTCTGGTTTTAATGAAGGAAGTGCAACAAGTAGTAAGGAAACGACGAGCGACAGGATACCAATTGGAACAGCACGTCGCAAGAAGGTGCTGATCAGCAGCGTCAGACTGACGACGAACAACGTCCAAAGACTAAAATCGCTGATGATGCGTAGGGCAAGAATCGGCGAAAGGAATCCGAACCAATAGACGGTCAAACAGTAGGACGTGAGGGAACCAATCAGCATCCCGAATAGACTGATCATCCCGTGACTGAACCATTTCGACAGGAGATAGACATTCCGAGAGACGGGACGCGTCAAAATGAAATCCTGCATGCCGGTTTGTCGGTCTGAAGCGAGCACTCCCATGAAGCTCATGATGAGGACGATCAAGCCAAGTTGATTGAATTGCCCGTGGATCGTTGCGCTGAAGACGTCAAGCGATTGTGGAGCAGGACGATTCGGATCAACGATGATTCCGTCCGCGTTCCCGACGTGTGCGAGCAAGACATCCATGTACATCAATAGCAACGGTTGGGTCACCCCGAGAGCAATGAAGAACAGCGGTAACCAAACGATCTTCCATTCTTTCCATGCTTCCAACCACTCGGTCCATGTCAGCGTATAAAAGGTCCTCATACGTCTGCCACCATGTCGAGGAATCGTTCCTCGAGTCCGATCGGTTGATAGGCAATTGAAGCAATCGACCATCCCTGTTGAATCAGAGTGATCGCTAATTGTGAGAGATCAAGCGGCTGCTGTGCGGAGAACTGATAGCAGCAAGGGTTGATTCGATCAATCTCGACTCGTGGAAATCGTGTCGCAGAAAACGAGGGAGCAGCTGTAAGCGTCTCGACTTGAATCCGGTATTGATCCACGTTGCGTTGATTATCGAGCGGCCCCAGCAATTTTCCGTGTTTGATGACGAGGAAGCGGTCGCAACACATCTTCGCGTCTTCTAACAGGTGCGTCGAGACGATGATTGTCATCCGTTTCTTTAGACGGAGGATCAATTGATTGATATCATGTCGACCACTCGGATCTAGGGCGGAAGCTGGTTCGTCAAGAATCAAAAATGTCGGTTCATGTAAGATCGCTTGGGCGATTCCGAGACGTTGGCGCATCCCGCCGGACAGGCGTTCGATGACTTCTGTTTGTTGGTCGTGGAGACCAACTTCCTGTAAGACAATTGGAATCCGCTTATTTAACGTTGCGCGATCAAGCCCCGACAAGCGCCCGAAGAAACGTAGTGCTTGTTCGCACGTCATCCAAGACTTGAAATCTGTTTGTTGTGATAAGTAGCCGATCGATTGCTGCTGTTGACGGATGGAGCGCGAAGACATCGTGATCGAACCACAGTCACTCTCGATCATGCCGCTCAGACATTTCAGGAGTGTCGTTTTTCCGGCACCATTCGGACCAATCAGTCCGAGACACTCATGTTCGTGAATCGTAAAGGAAATATCGTCTAGAATGAGACGTCGTTGAAGTGAAAGCTGGAGATGAGAAATCTGAATCATGCTGTCATCCTCCTTCCGAGGACGAAGTAGAGAATTGAGCCGATCGGCTGGACGAGGAGAATGATCAATAACCAAGTAGTCGGTGTCGCGATCCGGTCCTTCCGTCTGAACCAATCGATACAGGCGCAGCTGAGTAGAATCAGATTGATGGAGAGGTAAATCAATAATAGGGGCAGAAGTCGTTCCCAGTCGATGTGTGATAAGGCAGAGAAATCTGTATTCATAAAAAACCTCCTTTTCTATTACCATTATCAATAATGAAAATAGAAAAGTCAATGCTATAGACGAATCATCGTTAGTTCTCAATCAGTTAGAGCTATGATAAACTTCTCTTATCAAAATTTTCCAAACGCGATTTGAATCAAATCGTTTAAATGAAAGACGAACTAACAAACGAATCATGATGTCGAGGAGGATTATATGCAGATTTATCAATTCAAAAAAGAGGTGGGAAAGAAAATCACGAAATTTGATTCGAACTTCGTGATGTCACGGATCATGCAGACGGAAAAAGTGACGCACATCGGGTGTATCCATTTAGACAAGGATGGCGTGGTCGGTTATCACCAGGCGGTCGTACCGCAACTCCTGTTAATCGTAGAGGGTGAAGGATGGGTAAGAGGGGAAACGGATAACTACATAAAAGTACAGCGTGGGGAAGCCGTATTTTGGAATCAAGGATAATGGCACGAAACGAAGACGGATACGGGGTTAACAGCGATCGTGATTGAAAGTGAAGAACTCGATACATCATCTCTCGTTTCCGTATGACGAAACCAAGTGCGATACATAAAGAGGCTGATTCAAAAAAAGAATGATTCGCTTTCTCACGCCCTTTCCTCAGGCGGGGCACAAGCCAGTTTTCCTGCTTCATTCAAGCAGGAAAGCGGGTCTTGTTTGTCTCTGACAGCGCAAAAATGCGCTTTTCCTGTAGGAGTTGCGTGTAAAGCATCATTCTTTTTCATCTTTATAGAGACTAAAGTTTGCGTCAGCCGCTATTCTTATTCCGTACACCGTTTTTCTAATTCTTCGAGACATAGATGTAACCGAGCAGTTATCATTTCTCGATTACCCATCTGTTGCGTTGTTTTATGATTGAGATGAGGATGATTTAGAATGTCGTAGTGCTCATACGCTTCTTGCAATACCCATAATGTATATTCATCCAGTATCCGTCGAGTTTGAGTGGTGCGTTCGTCTCCAACCACGTTAGAGCAATATCCGCTTATAAATCCATCAGCTATGTTATTTAGAATAGAACTTTTTTCTTGATACGCTTGATTTATGTATCGTGGAGCATTTGAAAAGGCTGGTAACAGAAATTTGTAACAAAAAACAAAGAAAGCCGCATATTTTAAATCAAAATCCAGTCTTGGAAACGGGTCAATGATAGCAATGTGTTCATCACGTAAAATTAAATTTTCTGGTGTTACATCTTGATTCACGAGCGAGATGTTTTGAACCTGAGTTCGTCTATTCTCAATTAAAGCATGAATATGCTGACCAACTTTTTCTTTATCAAAGCAAAGACTAGAATGAATGAGCGTATTCAAGGCGGTTAAGACGTGTTCATTTTCTTCCTGCCATAATGCATCCCTGTTTCTTAAATCGCTACCGTGTAGAGTCTTCCCGTTCCAGCGTAATTCCCCGAAGCCTGCAATAGAGCTTTTCTGGTTGTGTATATTGTGATAAATTCTCCCTAATTTCTTACCGTAAGAATGGACTTTATTCTGATCGAGTAACAATAAATCTGTTCCACGACCCATGAATGTTTCTACTGTAAATACTGTGTCATCTTCAATAAAATACTGATAAAAGTCAGGACAGACAATTTGGTCACTTGTATTGGTATGTAAATAGTAAGCTTTCGTTGACTCATACTCTGTAGTCAGCTCTTGTTCATCAATCTGTTGCAACTCCCCATAAGCCTCATTCTTTTTTAGTCGGATCACAAGGTCTTGATCATCTAATCTAGTTACTCTATAAACAGAGTGCCAAGCTCCTTCACCAATCTTTAGAATCTGTTCTGCTTTTATATTCAACGTATCCAGTACAATTGCCTCAAGATCTTCTTTAATCCGTTTCATGGGGTCTATTTTCTCTCCCTCGCAATGTTGTGTCGTTTCATTTTGGTGAAAATACGCTTTTGGAAACGGAGCGTGTTTACGGCAAGATGACGAGTGAGACGGTCCGTTCAGTTGCCTGGTCTTCTGCCTCCAGGTGATGATATTTTTCGAGTAGTGCCCGCATGTCTTGTTGAAAATCATTGAAGGTTTCATCCGTCAGTTGTAGTTTGGCGATCGAGAACGTCGAGTGGTCCTGACCTTGCGTTTGAACGGTTTGTTCGAAGTAGGTCTGGTACTGCTGTAAGACGTACATGAAGTAGAATGAGACGAAATTCACTTTTTCGTCGTACGTTGCACTATTCCAGTCCGCTTCACTGATTTGATAACCGCTCGTGTTCAGAGCATAGATTTTCTCCTCGACTTTTCCGACACGCTGTACAGCGACGACTTTTAACAACTGATCGTCCATCATCGCATTGACTTGCCGGTATAAGGTCGACTGCGGTACATCCGTTAAGCGTTGATTCAGTTGCATGATGGATAAGCCGTCTTCGCGATCAATCAACTCGAGCGCAATCTTAAAACGGACGTGGTTTTTAAATAGATTAAAGTTCATGAGGTATCCGACTCCTTTAGCAATGAGATTCCTAAAACTATCTTAGCACGATTTTGGAATGATTCTTAAAAATGAAAATATAAAAAAAGGAAATTCAAATTAAATCTTGAATTACCTCAAATGAATTAGTAATAGAGAAAGGAGTCGTCATATGAAAAATACAAGTTATCGCTATGGTACATATGCACTCATTACAAGCTTTTTCTTATTCTTCATCGTTCAGATGTTCCGAGCGTATGTTGAGTTATCACCGGAGTTTCTAGGAGAAAACCTTGGAGAGTATGGCTTAACGTATTTTCCGATCAGTGCATTAATCGTTGGATTAGTTTTTTTAAGCCATGGCTGGTGGCTCGAAGATGAGAAAAAGCAGCGTGAAAAGCTAGCTGCACAAAATCAGCAAGAATCGAATGAATCGGTGTGACATCATACCGTTGATAGAGAAGACCGACAACGCATTTTCGTTGCCGGTCTTTGTCGTTTCATGTGTTGTATTTCGCAAATCGCTTAATCGCGAACGGTCCAATCGGTTCAGTCGTCGATCGTTCCATGATCAATTCACAAAGTACTTTTCCGACTAAGCTGCTGAACTTGAATCCGTGACCGGAAAAGCCGGCAGCGATCGCGATATGCGGATAGTCCGGATGCAAATCGATGATGAAATCTTCGTCTGGCGTCATCGTATAAAGACACGTTTTGCCGTGAGTTAAAGTATCGATTGAGGGCATGAACGTATTCGTGAATTGTCGTAAATCAGCCAGATCACCCGTCTCTTGACCGAAAGGACGGCGTGGTTGATTTGGATCAACCGGGATGCCGCCGTCGTGGCGTCCGATTTTCAGACCGGCTTGAGCGATACTTGGAAAACCGTAATAATAACCGGCGGGTGTATCAAAGGCGAAGGCAGGGAACACCGCGTCATTGAATACCTCTTCCGCTGCTTCGAACCAGGCGAACGTCTTACGGATAGGGCGCAGCGGTAAGGAGAGTCCAGTCTGTTCGAGCAACGGACCAGACCAGGCACCGGCTGCGACGATTAACGCGTCAGCTGAGTAGGTGTCTGTTCCGACGGTTACGTCCACACCATGAGTGTGGGCGGTAAGCGTCGTCACTTTCGCATTCGTCCCGATGTCGACACCATTCGCGACAGCAAGATCGCGGTATGCTTCAATACAATCCTCGCACTTCAACACACCGGACGTCGGTTCAAAACAACCGATATACTCGTCGGGCATCGTTAAGCCGGACCAGCGCGTTCTCATTTCGTCAGCCGTCAGGATCTCAAGCGGTAATTCATACTGCGTTGCACTCCTGATGATCGTCTGCATCGCATGGGACGAGCGGTGACCGGCATTCAAAACTCCGGTGTTCAGAAACAGGCTCCGACCGCTGATCTGTTCCAATTCGTACCATAAGCGTTGCGCGGCTAACGCCAGTGGCACGTAGGCTTCACCTTCCCCGTAGGCATGGCGAATGATCCGAGTCTCCCCGTGATGGCTCGCTTGATCATGCGGTGGATCGTGAGCATCTAACAATAAGATGTTTTGATCGGTACGTGAGAGATAGTAGCCGGCTGCCATTCCCATGGATCCGGCACCGACGATGATGACATCATAATGGGACATCACGTTCGACTCCTTCATATGTAAGTTCACACCAGTATAGAGTGAGAACCAGAAAAGAACAAATGAAAGATTAAATCTCGAAGCGACGGGCTTCCTGTTCTAAGTGTTCTGTCCGCTCGTTCAAATCACCGACGAGCGTATGGAGCGTCGTGATCGTCGCAATCATCTGTTCAGACGCAGCGGCAACTTCCTCATTACTCGCTGTATGTTCTTCCGCGACAGCGGCAATTTCCGTCAAGGCATTACGGATGAATCGTTCTGCCTGCAAGACGTCTTCCATCTGTTGCGTCATCTGCTGTGTTGCCGTTGAGACGTGCGTGACTTGATCGGTCAACCGTTCGAACGTCGTGTCCGTATCGAGGACGATCTGTTCACCGGTCGCCGTCGCTTCGACCGTCGTCTTGAAGCTATGTTGCATCTGTTGTGCGCTTGCTTCGATGGAGGTGACAATCGTCGCGATTTCGCTGACGCTACTTGCGACGTGGCTCGAGAGGTTCTTGACCTCGGTTGCGACGACGGCGAACCCTTTTCCTTGTTCACCAGCGCGTGCCGCTTCGATCCCTGCGTTGAGGGCGAGTAGATTCGTCTGTTCGGAAATGCCACGGATGATCCCGACGAGTGTTTGGATGTCCGATGATTGTTGTTTTAACAAATCAATCTGTTCTGCGGACTTCGTAACATGCTGATGAATGTGACGCATCTGTTCGACGGACGCCGACATCTGTTCGCGTCCGACACGGGTCAACGTTGCCATTTGCTCCGACGTTCCCTGAATTTCGACACCGGACCGGTTCGTCGTCTCGATCAATCCGGCGAATCGATTCATCTCGTCATTTAACGAGAGCGTGACCTGGGTCTGACTTTCCGTTCCGGTCGCAATCTCTGACATCGTATGGGCGATTTGTTTTGATCCGTCGAGTACTTCTGACGTACTTTGATCGATCGATTGACTCGTTGTTGAGACGAGTGTCGCCGTCTGTTTAATGTCGACGATCATCGTCTGGAGCATCTCGTTCATATCGCGAATTGAGATCGCAAGCGCATAGATTTCGTCTTTCGAAGCAATCGTCAAATCGTTCAACGTCTGTTTTGCCTGATCCAGTCGTCCCTCGGCAATTAAGGCGGCGACTTTCTGTAACGTCTCGAGCGGACGTAATTTACGACCGAGTACGATATATAAAAGAACAAGCGCTATTACGAGTAGTAATGATAATAAACCGATGAAAAGTGGGGCAGTCTCTTTTAATAAATCTGTCGTCAAAGTGGTGACTTCTTTAGCTGCGATATCAACACCGAGAATCCCGATGATTTCTCCTGATGCACCCGTTAAAGGAACATAGACACTCATGTATTGACCATAAACAGGGTCATTGATGATGTCCGTTGCGTGTGTCCCTCCTTTTAATACGTCTTTCATATCCGCCATTTGTGCGCCACTTGCCGGTTCATCAATCTCTGCGGCATCTTTTTTAGGGAGACCGTCAATCAACAGGCGGACCTTGTTTTGGTCGATCCGCGCTGTGTAGGCGTAAAGAAGTCCGTTTTGTTTACGTAATGTATCGAGTTGCGTTCGTAACGCTTCATACTGTTCTGATACGGTAGGCGATTTTAGGAATTCAGCATAAGTAGCTGTATCGAACGTCTTGCTGATGCGAAGGGCATCTTTTTCTGCGGTCGCCTTTAACGTCGAGACAGCCGTTTGTTTCGTATTGAAGTAAAGTGCAATGCTGCTGAAAATAAAGAAGGTAATTAAAATAAGGCTGATGATTGTCAATAAACGTGTCCGAAGTGAATGATGTTTCATAGATGAGTTCAAATCGTTCTTCCTCTCGTCGTGGATTCTAATGCTGTATTTGATTTATCGGTCGTTTTAATAGCTATTAAACAGGACTTTTCGACGATTTTTAAAGGGACGGATCAATATAAGGGGACGGATTATCTAAAACAGGATTGATGAAGAATGATTCAGGGGAGAATAAAGATAGAAAAAAATTCAAGATGAGGGAAGAGGAAGTAATATGAACAGTGAAGCAGTTCCCCGAGTCAAAGCAAGACACGTCTATGAAAACGAACTACACAGACATGCCGTCAATAAGAAAAAAACATCATTCCGGTTGATGACATGCTTGCGATGCCAAGCAAAAATCCTATTAAAACAGGGACATCAGGATGCACATCAGTGCGATGTAGTGTAACGGGAAAGGAGAGGAGCCGATGAAGCGTAATCAACATGTCCTACCGCATCCACAAGGGGGCTATCAGGTGAAAGCAGATGGGGCGGACCGGGCGACGAAACGTTTTCCGACACAAAAAGAAGCGATCGCCGAAGGACGGCGGATCGCTAAAAATCAGAAGACGGAGCTCGTCATTCATAACAAAGAAGGACAAATCCGTGAAAAAGATTCCTACGGTCATGATCCATTTCCACCACGAGGTTGAGCCATCATATATGACACGTTCTGAATAAGAGCGTGTCTTTTGTAAGTGAAAAAACGCCTAGATGAGATATATAATGCTCTCTTCTAGGCGTTACTTTATTATTTTGTCAGCACAGGTGAAATCAATGTAGTCACTGTATCGTTTCCTTCTGCAGTTACACGAAGATTCGTCACACCCGTCACATTAACGTCAAAGTCAATCGGATCATCTCCATAGACAACATCATAGCGACCAAGTTCTTTTCCATTATTGTCGGAGAATACAAGAGTCATTTCGTCATCTGGATAAGCATAGTTCAAGTCACTCGAATTTTTTGTTAGAGCTTGTTCAGTCAAAAGGGACAGTTGACCAGACAATTTCTTATATTTTCGATCCAGACTAAACGTAGCATATTCGTCGTTGTAGAATCCCGATAAAATAACATTTTGATTGTTCAATTTACCGTTTACTAAAATGGATTGATTTTTTTCAATCGCTCCAAATGATGAAGCCCCGATATGAATCGATGAAAGTGAAGTACCTGAAATGAGTGTTCCGACTTCATACGCAGTAGAGGTCTCGATTAGAGGTAATCCCGAAAGGTCTGCTAACAGTTGTAATGGTACATATGGCGTTTTACCAAGCATCAACAAGCTTTCTGTATTTTTG
The DNA here is from genome assembly GCF_050846835.1 of Exiguobacterium sp. TDN 0502. NCBI lineage: Bacteria > Bacillati > Bacillota > Bacilli > Caryophanales > Exiguobacterium > Exiguobacterium sp. TDN 0502. The sequence goes on from NZ_JBOZGJ010000004.1 coordinate 190,485, forward strand.
TACTTACCAGTGACGACTGCTCCGTCTGTGACAAGTGATTTTGAAGATGCGAGAAGGCGATACCCAGTCGAAAGCTCTTTGATTTTCTTTTTGTTCCCTTCGTTCTCGACTTGAAGATTCTTGTACTTAGTATCTAATGACTTATAAGATTTTGAAAGACTCGTGTGCTGTCCTTGTAACGTCTTATAGGCGTTTTCCGACTTCTTTGTTTTTTTCTTTTCGTCGGTCAGTTGTTTTTGAAGTGCTGCTTTTTCCTTTTTCAGTTTAGCCACTTCTTTTGAGCTTGAACTTGCTTCAACGATTGATGTCTGCATGACACCGAATGCTAATGATGATACAAGACCTGCTGCGATCCATTTCTTCAAGATGGTTCCCCCTTAAATGACAAAAATGATTGCTTACACCTAACAGTATATTCCAATATCATCATTTTTGATTTCAATCATTTTGAAATAAAGGGAATAGTTTTTTCGGTTAAATTCTATACCAGTCACTCCGTAGTATCGAGTACATATACAAATCATCGAACTGACCACGCGAGTTTTCATATTGACGCAGCAAGCCTTCGCGCTGAAAACCAAGTCGTTCAAGTAATCGTTGAGACGCGGTGTTTGCTGGTAAGACGAGTGCTTCGATACGATTTAAAGAGAGCTCCTCAAACCCATATGCGATGACCGCAAGCGCTGCTTCCTTCGCGATGCCCTGTCCCTGATAGGCTGGGCTCAACTCAAACCCGAGTTCTGCCCGCTGATGGCGTGCCGACTGATTCAAGAATCCGCAACTGCCGATGATGACATCGTCTTCTTGTAACGCGATCCCGAACCGGATGCCCGTGCCATCGCTACGAATCGAAGCGTACCAATTGATCTCTTCGAGCGCGTCTGTTTCCGATTGAAAGGCGTCGAGTCCCATCTGTTTGACGACGTGTTCGTCTGATAAATAGGCGAGGACACTCGTAGCATCTTTGGGTAACACTTCGCGTAAGACGAGACGGTTCGTTTTAAGCGTTGGGAAAGTATGTAACATTCAAAAAACTCCTTTGCAAGAAAATATAAAAAGTTATTGTACAGTGTTTAAGGCATATGGTAAGATTCTCCACAACAAGAGCATATCATTTCGTTGACGAGAAAAAGTAATGATTGTCTCTCTGCCTTACAGAAAACCGGGATTGCTGAGAACCGGGAGTCAGATCAATCATGAAGATCCTCTCTGAGAAGTCACACTGAACCATTCAGTAAGCGTGACCGGGTGTCCACCGTTACATGGAATGCGCATGCTAGTGCGCAACGAAGTGCTGTCGAGAACACGTATTCTCGGCGGAATATGGGTGGTATCGCGGTGAAGTCCGTCCCTGTCAAAGGGGGCGGACTTTTTTGTATTCTCTTAGTTACCGACAAAAGAATATTGTTAAGGAGAAGAACATGATTGCATTAGAAGCATTAAAAGGTCGACTCGTCGACGGTTTGTTAGAGGTCCAAAAAGAAGAAGGGGAAGTTGCACGAGAACGCTTTATCTTCCATCCAGGAGCAACGGACGAACAGCTCGCGCTGTTACCTGCGTGGACGGCAAACGACTATCAGGCGTTCTTGCGTCAACATAACGGGGCGAAGCTGTTTCAGCACGAAACGTTATCCTACAACGATGGATTCGAACTCTTTTCGATCGAGGATTGCCTGACGTATAGCGAGATGTGGGAATGTCCCGAAAACTTCTTAGCGATCGGTGCAGGACCGGACGGGGAGTGGATCGTCTACGAGATGAATCGCCCGGCAGGAAATCGGATTTGGAGTGGGGAATTTCTTAATTTCGAAGAATGGGAGGAAGACGTGATGCCGTTTGGCTTCGAGCGATGGCTCGACTACTTGATCGTCGCGCAAGGTACACCATTTTGGGAATGGTTCCGTTAAGAGAGGAAGAGTATTATTGGACATTCAATTAAAGACAGCGTCTCTTGCAGACGCTGCGAAGCTTCATACGCTTCAAATCGAGGCGTTTTCAGAGACGCTTGAGCGGTATCAAGATTTTGCAATGAATCCGGCGAACGAATCGATTGATCGTGTCATTCACCGGATCACGCATCCAAGCAGTACATTCCATCAAATCATCGTCGACGATGTCGTCGTCGGCGGGATTTGTGTCGTTGCGAAAGCGCCGAGTCGCTACGCCATCAGTCCGATGTTCTTAGATCCAGCCCGTCAAGGTGAAGGAATCGCCCAACGCGCATTACAGCTCGTTGAAGCAGCATATCCGGCTGCAACGACATGGGAACTGCGGACGATTCGCGAAGAGACGCGTAACTGTTACTTCTATGAGAAGATGGGTTACCGATTGACCGGTGTCAGTCAACCGCTCAACGAACGGGCGACACTCGTTTCCTATCAAAAATCGGTTTCGGAATGAGCGGGTTTTGTCGGAAGGAAAAACCACCACAGATTCGTCAAAAGAGCGGCAAGGACGGCAAAGTTAAACAGATAAAGGCAAAAGAAGAAGACGAACTCACCGATGTCCTCGAGGTTGGCTAACGGATTATCGACCAGGTACGATTCGTGACTGACGCCGAAGAGGAACAAAGGAAAGAAGACATAGAAGTATCGTTTCCAAAAGAATGACGCACGATCTGTTTGAGACATATGAGCACCTCCTGAAGAAATGGCACGCTTCTTCTGACCGGAAGAAGCGTGTGTTCGTTTACGATAAAGAGGGTGTACCGACGACTTCGACGTGACGCGTGACCGTATCAAACAGACGTGTCCGCGTATCGTTATGAGACAACAGCAACGGTTCACCGGTCTCGTCATAGATGAAGGCAATCGGAATCGAAAAACCACAGTTGCGGTACGAACCATCGGCATGACTCGTTCCGATCATGAGTGCTTGTTGCGCCTGACTTATACTACGTGCTTCACCGGACCACTCGGCGTATTGTTCCTCGCTGAACATGCCGACGCCAATCGGGTTGAAAATGAGATCAAGTCCGGATTCCTCGCGTAGTCCGTCGTTTCCTAAGAAGATTTCGCGACAGAGGACGTATCCATAGCGGAACGACCCGTCGTTTGCTGTTGAAGGTGTATAAAGCGGTCCAACTTCTGGTGTTTTGGCGCGATCCAGCAGAATCGTCCCGGTCGCATCGATGATGACAGCGCGATCGAGATTCGCTTCATCTTTGTAACCGAGGACGATGGCTGTTTTGAACTGTTTAGCAAGGTGTTGCACGCGTTCGAGTTCTGCGACCGTACAATACCCTTCCGGATAGACGATCAGGTCGACTTCAGGATAAGCGGCGATTTCACGTTCAAATTGCTCGAGTCCGGTCTCGCGTTTTGGTTGAGCGATTAATAATTTCATCAAAACATCCTCTCAGGTATAAATATATCTGAAAAATCAGACTTTCCATTCGTCATGATTTTACCATTAGTGGTAAAATAAAGCATATCGCTTTTTGATAAATTTTACTGCAAATGAAGGAAGGTCATCAGCTTGAACATTTCAAAAACCACTCTTGTGACACGCCATCTACAGACAATGAAGGCTTTTTACATAAACCAGATCGGATTCCCGCTCGTCTCGGAAACGAACGAGTCGTTTACGATGCAAATCGGTACCGATCAACTGACATATCGACAGACGGACGATGTTGATACACAATACCATATGGCGTTCAACATTCCGGAAAACGTCTTCCAACAAGGAAAAGCGTGGCTCGTAGAACGGACACTACTCTTGATCGAAGATGGACAGGACGAGATTTATTTGATTTCACGGACTCGCATTCCTGCTACTTTTATGATCCGGATGAGAACGTGCTCGAACTGATTGCGCGGCATCAAATCAATCCGACCAAAGAAGATCAAACGTTTGATGTATCCGACATCCTCGGAATCGGTGAGATGAGTCTGACGGTAAAAGATGTGCTTGAAGTGGGTGAGCAGTTAGCAGAGATCGGCGTTCTCGAGCGACGGGAACGTCCGCTCAACGGCGCGTCACTCAACTTCCTCGGACCGGTCGCAGATGGAACGCATATCTTGCTCGTCCCAGAAGGACGGACATGGTTGTTCTCACCGAAGACAGCGAAGGTCAGTCCGATCGAGATGGAACTCGACGGCAGACATCGGGTCCGGCTTGATGCAGCGGGCGTATGGCACCAAAGTGCAGTTTCTTCGTAATCAACTATTTTGAAAAGTGAGGGAAGTAGGATGAACAAAGCCTCAAATGCGAGTATCGCGTTCGGATTATTGTTGTTCGTGTGTGGCTTCTTTTTTCTGTTTGGCTATTTGGCCCGGTCGATGCCGATTCAGCAAGGCGGTGACCCGGTCATCTTACCGGTCGCAGCACTCCTCGTTCTCCTACCGTTCGTGATCCGTGAAGGCATGCGTGTTTTGACGTATGTTACGTTGACACGTCGACAGGTCGGCGTAGTCATCTTACTTGCAATCAGTGGAATCATACTAAGTAGTTGGATTGAGGTGCAGCAGAATCTTGCCGTAATCGATTTCCGTGCCCTCTTTACAATTCATACGTACGTACTGTTCGTTTCGGGCATCATCTTGTTGTGTCTCCTATTGACGGGACTCAAACGGATGCGCGTCCGAACGAAAGTGATTTAAATGGAAAAGGACTGAATGACATGGGATACATCACAGAATTACGCAAACTCGTCGGCACACGACCACTCGTCATGGCAGGGGCGTGTGTCATCGTCGTCAATGATAAACAAGAAGTCTTGTTACAACTTCGGCAAGATAACGGTTGCTGGGGACTCGCTGGTGGAGCGCTTGAGATTGGGGAGACGCTCGTAGAGACAGCAAAACGAGAATTAAGGGAAGAGACCGGTCTTGAAGCGGAGCATTTCAAATTATTGAACGTCTATTCGGGTGATGCGTTTTACTATAAGTATCCGCATGGGGATGAAGTTTATAATGTGATCTCGGCATTTCTGTGTACAGCTTATACCGGTGAAGTGGTTCGGGATCCGTCAGAAGTCGCAGAATTACGCTTTTTCGCTATGGATCAGCTACCAGAAAACCTCAATCCACCGGAACGACCGATCTTGATGGAGTATGTTCAGAAACAACGGACAGCGCATCATGTCTCCATTTGAAGCAACAGGTAAAAAACAAAAATCTTGAATGAACTGTTCATTCAAGATTTTTTGTTGCACTGGGACGCGTTTCAGCCTGTAGCATCAAGAGGACACGAAAAGGGGGAAACGCGATGCGATGCTTTGCGATTGATTTAGATGGAACGTTATTAAATAAGGAACACGGAATTTCGGCGGAAAATCAGGCAGCCATCAAGAAACGGCAAGCCCAATGAGATATCGTCATCATCGTCACCGGGCGAGCTGCCTTTGATGCGCGACGGATTCTAGCGCAACACGGACTGGATTGTCCGGTCATTGGTGCGAATGGGGCAGAGGTCGAGGTAGGACAAGATAGACGGTGTTTTTTGAACCGTTCTAGCAGTCGAACGATTTGGGAGATCGTACGATCTACAAACGTATTCATACATATTTATCTACAAGACAACATCCTGTTACCGCGCTTTTCGCTTGCTGCTCTTCAAGGCGGAGATCGTGCGTTTCAAGAAGCGATTCAGGCTCAATTAACGCAATATGGTATTGAGGAAGTTGACGAAATCGCAATCGATCAACTGGACGTCATCAAATTCATGTTCATCTCACCTGACAGATGGCAGCTCGAACACCTCGAGCAACAACTCCTTCAGCTGAAGATCTGTTCCGTGACACGTTCAGGTACCTATAACTTAGAAGTCATGGCAAACGGAGTGACAAAAGAGACTGCCCTTCAAGACATTGCGAGAGCGTACGGGATGACACCCGAGGACATCATTGCGATCGGTGATAATCAAAACGATCTACCGATGTTCGAAGTGGCGGGAACATCGATTGCCATGGGAAACGCTGAAACTTCTGTCATAGGAAGAGCGACATATCTCACCAGTGATCATGACGAGGACGGTGTAGCGGAGGCATTAAACGGATTAGAACGATGGGAACAAAAGAAGGAGGAACAGCATGGCGAACATCTCGGACATCGCTAAACAAGCGGGCGTCTCGAAGTCGACGGTATCCCGTGTCTTAAACGGTCATAAGCATGTATCAAAAGAAAAGCGGCGGACCATCTTAGACGTGATGGAGCGACTGGAGTATAGTCCGAACGGAAATGCGATCAACCTCTCACGCGGTAAGACGAATACGATTGGTGTCCTCGTGCCGCGTATCGGTCATCCGTTTTTTCATCAATTACTCGAGGGGATTGGTCAAGTGTGCATGGAACGAAACCACACACTCCTTGTCATCCAGACGGAACATGATCCAGCAAAAGAAGAAGCGAGTATGCAATACCTTCGCGATAAGCGGATTGACGGATTGATCATTGGCGCCATCAGTCAGCCGCAGTTACTTAAGACGATGCGGACGCTTGGACCAGTCGTTGCCTGCGAAGACCATCAGGATATCGTGCCGTCGCTCTTTTTTAATCATGGAAAAGCGATCACGATGTTGCTGCAACATGTAGAAGAACGAGGAGCACAAACAGTCGGTCTCTGTCTTGGAAATCCAGATAGCGGAGTCGGAAGAGTCAGACGGGAGGCGTTCGACCAATATCTCAAGACGTCTACGCTCCGTCATGGAATTCAATGGTACGCGGATCGGTGCTACTCTTTCGAAGACGGACAAGCACTAGCAGGTCAACTTCTAACGATAGACTTACCAGACGCCATCATCGTCGGCAATGACGAAGTCGCAGCAGGTCTCATCCATCAATTTCGCAAGGATGGCATTCGGGTGCCAGAGGATATCGCCATTACGGGATTTGATGATGTACCAATTGCCAGAGCGCTTGAAATAACAACGATCCGACAACCGGTTATAATGCTTGGCAGACTGGCAGCAGAACAATTATTGAATGACGCGCTGAATCAGAGTGAAAGAGCTAGTTCTTTACTGGAACCTTCTTTGATGATTCGACAAACGACATAAGAGACTGGGGGTTATATAGATGAATAAGAAAAAAGCCGGTGCGACCGATAACGTGATGACGATCTCTGACGAGAGAGTTCGTAAATACTTCCATGAATCGATTGAAATACAACGAATCATACAGGAGTTTCGTATGCTTGAAGAACTTGGGGAGACGACCATCCCGACGCCAAACGTATATGCCGTTGAATTAGAAGATTCGCCGTTCATTGAGATGCAGCGGATCGACGGCAACGAATTCTTAGACCTGTTTGAACCGGAGCGAATAACGGACTTTCTTAACGCCTTCGCGACATTACATCAACAGATTCATCAGTATCACTCGCGTGTAGCGCCTAAATGGCACGATGTCGCCCAGCAAAAAATACTTCATCTATCACCCCAGTTACCCTTGAAGGCGGAACGATTGCTACAAACACTTCACATTCCACAACAGCAAGGGTTGCTCCACGGAGACTTTCATTTTCAGAACATCCTCGTGACAGCGGATGACACGTTCGTCGTCATTGATTGGCATGATGCGACGACAGGTCCACCGATCGCGGATGTCGCGCGGACGTTGCTCTTACTGCGGACAGCGGGTGGAACAGCGGTGCCGGACGAGGTGCGACGATACGTCTGTCGCGAGTACCTCGACCGCTATCAAGCTGTTTCGTCAATCCAGCTATCGAACCTTGCAGACTAGTTACGACTCATGGCCATTCTTAGGACGCTTGAGCAAATCCCGGATGCTGAGCAAGAACGAATTAAGGAACTGATCGAGCATCCGGATCTTGCCGCGTATTTCAGTTGAGAAGTGAGAGGTAGCGATTATTTTTCGACATATCGCATTTCCTCTAATTCCTGAATGCTGGTTGATTTCGCGAAGAGGTGATCCGTTACGATAACAGCGACTGAAAGCGTAAGCGCAAGTGCACCAATCCAGGGCAAGTACTGTAACAAACCATTCGTGACTGCGATGCCGCCGATTCCGGCTCCTGCTGCCATCCCGATTTGTCCGAATGCACTATGCAGACTTAAAACGATACTTGCAGCAGCTGGTGCCAACGTGATCATTCGTAATTGAATCGGTGTACCGGAGGACCATGCCGCTAACGCCCAAAGGATGAGGAGGATATAAAAGGCAGATGCGACGTGACCCATCAATGGGAACAGCAGCAGTACGATCGCATGTAGTGCCGTCACCGACAAGCGTCCAAAACGTACCCCATTTATCCGTACTGATGCCACCGAGCTTAGAACCAAACGCACTAGCGATTCCAAACAGGAACAGCGCTGCCGTGACGGCTTGATCACTCTTATGAAAGACATCTAAAAAGTAAGGCGAAATATAGGTAAAGACGATGGAATAAGAACCTAACCATAGGAACGTAATCAATAAATAAGCAGCGATACGCGGCTGTACGAAGAAGTGAAGTTGTTCGCGTAACGGGACCGGTTCTTCTGCGACCGTTTGAGGAATCCAAACGAATGTCAGGAGTGCCAAGACGAGTCCAATGATTCCAAGACCAGCGAAAATGACATGCCATTCATAATGAGAAGCAATGACGCGACCGATCGGAACACCGATAACTAGCGCCGTACTATTACCCATGACGACAGTTGCGATGGCATTTCCTTGTTTTCCTGGTGCGGCAAGGACAGCAGCGAGCGTTAATAGCGTGACTTGAATGACACCGGCGCAAAGCGCAGATAAGATTCGTGCGCTCATCAGCAGCTCATAACTTGATAAGAAGGTAATTAATACGTTGATGATCGAGAACAAACTGAGCGCATAGACCAGTAATTTTTTTCGTTCGAGTCGTGCCGTCAAAGCAATTAAAAAGGGCGTGCCCGCTCCGAAAGCAATCGAGAAGACTGTGATCAACTGTCCGGCAGACGAGACAGATATTTGATTGGAATCCGCGATGCGATCCAATATACCGGCAATGACATATTCTGATGTCCCGTTTAAAAAGCTGATGATGGCAAGTAAATAAATTTTTCCCATGTGTTTCATTATATCCACACCTCACTGTTTCTATTTCAATTCGTATCCCAGTTCATTTAGACGTTTAAGAAGATTCATCTGTCCAAGTTGATTTGCGATACTTGGTCATAGTACAGTAGCGATTATGATAAATGAAATGCATCTTTCGCATAGGGGGTATACCAAAAACGTTATGAACAGAGCACAAATCGAATTGATTCTTCAAATTGCTGAGACGGGAAGTTTTACAGCGGCAGGAGAACAGTTACACATGACACAACCAGCGGTCAGTCGGACAATTGCGTCAGTCGAGGCACAACTTGGAACGAAACTAATCAAACGGGATAAGAAAAAAGGACTGTTCTTTACCGAGGTCGGCGAGCAGGTTCTTGTCATTTTAAGACGTATCAATAGTGAATTTCATAAAGTGGATGAATTGATTGCATCGGAACAAGGACTAGCGATCGGAAAGGTCCATGTCGGGGTCTATAAAACGGCGTATACACGTTTTTTACCGAAAATCATCCGAACGATGGATGAGCGGTATCCGGGACTGGAAGTCAAACTGTGGGAAGGAACCGTTGACCAAATCAAGCAATGGTTGCGAACCGACTGTGTAGATGTCGGAATCATCACGGCTACAGACGAGGAATTTGATCGTTTTCCTTTTGTATCAGATGAATGGGTCGTCGTGTTACCGGAACACCATCGTTTAGCACATCAAGTATCAATCAGTCTGTTCGATCTGGCGGAAGAGTCGCTCTTGATTGAACAAATGGAGACAAAACAACAGGTGCAGATGTTATTTCAGGATCAAGGTCTTGTACCACATGTGCGATATGAGATGCAGCACCTCGAGACGGGACTTAAGATGATGGAAGAAGGACTAGGTGTAGTCATCACGACACGACAAAATATCGCTGGATTATCGAGCGAAAGTCTAATTCGTCAACTGGAAACGATCGAAACACCAGATATTAAGATTGCAGTACGAAATAAGAAAGAGATGTCGAAGGCGACGAAAGTATTCATCGAAACAGCGCAATCGTTGTTCACTGAAACGGTGGACCGTCCATAACAAATCGTAATGAGCTAAAGGAGAAATATAATAACATGCATCGACATATCGTTTCGATTCAAGGCGGCATGGCATCAGGGAAGACGACATTAGCGCAAGCGCTCGAAGACGCTTACCCGGAGTTGCATGTCTATTATGAAAATCCATATCCGATCGTTCAAAAACGAAAAGAGCTCGGATTAGACATCCGTACCGAAGACGGATTCGTTGAGAATCAGAGCCTGTTCATTCAAGCGGAAATCGAACGATTTCGCCATTTTCCCGATGGACACATCATATTAGACCGCGGTCCGGAGGATCTTGAATTCTACACGCTTCATTATCCACAGATACATGGGCATGACTGGGATATTGAATCTCGTTTAAAGACGGAACTTGAAGCATTAAGAGAATGTCGGTCCGACCAGATTCTTTATTTACGCGCGTCAAACCAACTCTTACAAACGCGTCGGGACGCTGATCAGACAAGAACTCGTCAATCCTTTGAACGACATCAACCGCTTTGGGCACTCGAAGAAAACTGGTATAAACAGTTTCCGGTCTATCCGATTGATACGACAGCGAAAACCCCGGAGAAAGTCCGACAAGCAGCGATTCATCAGTTGTCTGTCACCGGAATCTTAGGAAGGGGGAGCGAAATATGAACTTGAAAGAGCTGACGTATCCCCTCATCGAGGGACAAGACGAAAAACAGGTCTACTGGATAGAACAAGGAGAATCAGTTCAGATCGGAAAGACCTACGAAACGATTCGGTTAGAAAAAACAGCACACCAATCCATCTTGGTACGGGAGCAAGAATTGGTGTCAGAAAAAATCGGCAATCGAACGATCCGCCTGACGATGGATGCAGAAAGTTATGCGCCATTCGAATTCGTCGAGTACCAAGATAGTGTTCAAACTGTGCATGCGTTGTATCGAGCGGATGAAGTCATTATCACCGATTGCGGATGGACTTTCTTTGGAATTTAGACGCTAGAACGTATACACATTATATTAAATAAAGGATTGAGCTTAGTAATTGTTGAATAGAATACTGTATCTCAATTGATAGACGTGACTGATATTGTAAACTTATGTGAACTAATCATTAATAATCTTTGAAAGTAATTAACATATGACACTCAAACTACTTGAACTTGTAGAGGATGAATTTTAATGAAAAAAATCACGAAAGCCATCATTCCAGCAGCGGGACTCGGCACACGCTTCTTACCGGCGACAAAAGCGATGCCAAAAGAGATGTTACCGATTCTCGATAAACCGACAATCCAGTATATCGTCGAGGAAGCAGCAAAAGCAGGCATCGAAGATATCATCATCGTTACCGGAAAACATAAACGAGCCATCGAGGATCACTTCGATAATCAAAAAGAACTCGAACTCGCGCTCGAATCGGCTGGAAAAACGAACCTATTAGAGAAGGTCCGCTTCTCGACGAACCTTGCGAACATCTTTTATGTTCGTCAAAAGGAACAAAAGGGTCTCGGTCATGCCATCCTGACGGCAAAACAATTCATCGGCAATGAACCGTTTGCTGTCCTACTCGGAGACGATATCGTCGAGTCAGATACACCAGCCATCAAACAACTGATGGATGTCTTTGATCAAACACAAAAGTCCATCATTGGTGTGCAGGAAGTTGCTCCTGAAGAGACCTATCGATACGGCATCATTGACCCGGTGTCGCAAGACGGTCGTTTTTATGAAGTGAATCAATTCGTCGAGAAGCCACCTCTTGGTACGGCACCGTCGAATCTCGCCATCATGGGACGATATGTGCTGACACCCGATATCTTCGATTATCTAGCGAATCAGAAGAAGGGGGCAGGAGGCGAAATTCAATTGACGGATGCGATTGAACGCTTGAACGCAGATAGCCAAGTCTTTGCGTATGATTTTGAAGGCAACCGGTATGATGTCGGGGAGAAGCTCGGCTTCGTCAAGACGACGATCGAATATGCGTTGAAGGATGCAGAGATGCGTGACGAACTGAAGGCTTTCATTCAGACGTTGGATATTTAATGAGGTGGACCACCCTGAAAGAATTCAGGGTGGTTTTCGCGCATTCCAACAGGCTCTTGTTGTAAAATAAGAAGGACAACGACGAAACAGGTGAGGAGCGAACGGACATGACGAAACGATCCATCCAAGATGCGGCTTTTTTGGGCAAACGAAAACAAGTCATGCGCTGCATCGAACGTGGTGATGATCTGAACGAACTCGATGAAGAAGGGTTTGCGGCGCTTCATTGGGCGATTCAGGAAGGGTATCAACGGATCGTCGAACTGTTGCTCGATCATGGGGCGGATGTTAACCTGCCGAATCAGGACGGGATGTCTCCGTTGCATATCGCACTGTATGACAAACAGACGGACATTGGATTGCTGTTGATCAAGCGGGGAGCACACCTTGACTTGGATGAACATGGTCTTTCAGCGCTTCATTTAGTAGCGGGACGGTCCGGCAATAAAAAAGTTTTACGGAAACTAGCACAACATGTCGAACTGTTACACCAACGGACGGATGACGGGGAAGGTGTGACACCGCTCCATTACGCGGCGCAGGAAGGCAAAGCGAAAAAAATCCAGCTGTTACTGGAAGCAGGAGCAAAAGTCGATGCCGTCGGACTGGACGGGTTCACACCGCTGTATCTCGCCGTCGGGAACAATCATCCGAAAGCGGTCAAGGTACTTCTAAAGGCGGGAGCCGATATCGAGGCGGAAAACGTCGCGGATGGGGATACGGCAGTCCTTGCATTAGCGAGTGCTTACGGATATGAACGCGTCGTTCGATTGTTACTTTCCTACGGTGCTGACCCGCTTCATCAAAATGAAGACGGGCGGACAGCCCGTGATGCGGCACTGGAGAATGAACACCATCAGATTGCGGAGATTTTACGACAAAAAGAGATCGATGCATTGTCTGAAGAAGAGAATAAGTGAACGATGGACGACAAGACAGGAAACATCTGAGGATGCTTCCTGTTTTTAATTTAAAGGATTTTCCAATTGCTTTGTCAAAATAGAGATTAAGGGAACGTTTATTCGTCATTGAAAGGAAGGATGTATCATGAACGCAATTGATTGGACAGTATGGAATTTAAACGAAGTGAGAAGAAGAAGCGTCAAAGTCTGGCAGTCGATTCCTGAAGATAAACTGAACTGGAAACCGGATGAGAATGCCATGACGTGTTTCGAGATGATCCGTCATGTATTAGATAGCGAGTATTATTATTACTTAGCGTTGCAGAACCGAGGCAGTTTATTGTCGTATGAGTCCCCGTATGAAGGACGCGACTTCGTATCCGTACAAGCGGAATTAGACTTTGCGGCAGTCTATCGTGAGGAATTCATGACATATGTCGAGCAACTACCGGAATCAGATTTAGCGTCGGTTCAGATTGATCGTTCCGAATCAGGATATGTACGGTCGCTCGGTGATATGCTGTTACGAATTGCTTATCACGAAGCAGTGCATACAGGACAGTTACTCGATTACTTAAGAACAGCAGATGTTGAGCGGGTACGAGTTTGGGATTAATGAAGGTGAATGAAAAAATAGTGACTTCTCAAAAAGGAGTATGTTGAATGATTGGAATCAGTATCGCCACCACATGGGAGTTTGACGCGACGATCGCATATTTTCATGTCTCGCCTGAAGAAAGAATCGTCTATCCGTATGGAGAATATTTCACGCGTGAGATCAATGGGAAAACGCTCTTGTTTTACAGCACAGGAGTACGAAAAGTAAATGGTATCGGTGCGAATCAATATATGATCCTCCGCTTTCCATTGACGAAAGTTATCATTGCCGGAACGTGTGCCGGGATCGACCCGAGGTATGACGTACTCGATATCATCGTGCCGGATCGTGCAGTTCAATATGATTGTACGGTCAAAGAGATTGAACCACTCATCAAACCGTCGTTCGTCGTCGATCTCGACGTCTTAAAATATGGCGACGACTTTCATCTCGGAACGATCGGAACGGCAGACCGCGCCGTCGTCATGTGGCGAGACTAAATTGAACTGCGTGATAACGGTCTGACGATTGCCGATACGGAGGCGGGGGCTGTCGCTTACATCTGTCAGAAAAACGGGATCGATTGTATCATCATCAAAGGTATCTCCGATTTTCCGACGGAGGAGAAGGACGAGAATGCCGTCGAAGCAAACGTCGGGCAGATGCGGATCTATATCGAGAACACGCCGAAAGTCATGACGAAAATATTTGAATCGTATCTTAACCGATTTTTATAAATCAACTCTTTCAAAAAATTCAACGATGTTTTCTTCTATAGTCAAGTTTCTATCATCTCATTTCATTTACTTCATTCATTAAATTGCTCCTAAACATACTTCTATATTAAACATATGTTATGTTTCAACAAACTATATTCTACGCAAAAGGATGATTTGAATGTGGAAGACGTTATTGTTTAATTCTGTTTGGATGGGTATCACAATACCAATTCTTTTGAGTGTGGTTTTTACAATTTTACATCCTCTACTTGTTTCTGATAACAGTGGTGTTCTCATGATTGTCGTTGCGTTAATCATTGGCATAATCGATGTTTACCTAGCAATTCGGATTTGGACATGGATCGAAAAAAAGTTCTACAAACGAAAACGGTATATGTGAGTGCAGCCTAACGGATGAACATTTTAAACAGTTGCTTTATCTTTTTACGTTGCTATGAGATGGCTTCGGTATTGAACCGGAGTCATTTTTTATCGTTTCCAGATGTCACAAAACTTTTCACTAGAAAAAATAAAAAATTCCAAAAATGTATCGTGAAACATATAATATATGGTAGTAGATATTTGTTGGAAATGATATTTTTAAATGTCATGAAATGAGGATATAAAAATATGAATTACATAGAACACTTAGAAGCCCATTGTGGTGAAAGTACTGGTCATCTTGAGATAGAAGAATTACAAGATCATGCGATTCAATTGTTGCAGTTTCAAAATGTACTGTTTGCGAATGCGATTACCGTGACATCACTTGGATTATTGCACCACCCGTTGCAATTCGAGAACGGTGCCATCGTCCATCAAGAAGTGATGCTATCCGTCATGCAACAAGATGCCGAGTCGGATTTAATTGAATTGATCTATCGCTTGACGCTAGAAGCATTAAAGACTGGACACGCTTATGATTTAGGCGAGTATTTACCGATACCGGATGGATTGTTATCGAAGTACGGCTTCGCTGCCCTATACGTGACGACACCGTTCTACTTTAAAGAATCATTTCAAGTCTATAAAGGGAACGCGGCATTCGGGGAACCGGAGACGGTGTTACCAGTCTGGTTCGTGCCGATCTTTGCTTCAGAAGTCGCATACATCGAACAATACGGTATTGAGGAATTTAACGAGATATTATATGAAACTGAGATGCAGTTGCTTAATTTAAAGCGACATCCACTGGTGGGAGAAGATGAATTAATTAAAGCATTGCACGCTAAGAGACAACTTTTCGTTCTCGAATGTGAAGTCAAGGATTCTCTTTTTAAAGATGAAATTCAACGACCATTAGTACTAGATGGACCTTTAAAAAAGGCGTATGCCATTGATCTTGACTCGGAAGCACAAGGTAATACGGTCAAAACGCGAACCTTCCTATTTGATTTTCTAAATCATCAAAATCGTTTTCCGATCTACGCGACCTTTTTTGCTTTTGAAGAGGAAGACAAAGACAACAGAGCGTTCTTCTCGCAACATCATATGTCGTTCACTTCACATGTCTTGTCTAGACAGAAACAAACGAACGGTTGGTTACGTGGAAAACGAACATCGACAAGGGAGAGTCATTTTTTCACGGTAAAGATTGAAAATGCTAGGATGCTCGAACTCATCATTGAACACGCTTATAGAGTTGCGTCGATGAACGAACTGTTCATGTTTTCTTATTCCGATCATCTGTCGATTCAACAAGAGGTCGAAACGACGTACCGAAAAACACGTGTCTTAGAAAATCGGTTCGTTTATCCGGAAGATACGACCGTCGTGATTGTCGGCCATGATGGAACAATGCTTTATCTGCTCTCGAACGAAGAACAATTCGCCTATGATCTTCGGACGGACTGGGCGAAACGACTACGACAACAGTTACCAAGCGATACGGTGATTCGCCAGCTGAATGGAGAATGGTTTGCGGATCTATAAGAACGGGAGGGAAGTCATGCAACTCATCAAACCAATTAACGGTCAGAATCATTTTTGGCTGTTCGAAAAGGATGGACGGACACTCTACACGTTTCACGGCATCATGGGAGAGAGATTGAAAGAAACAATGAGCGAGCAAAAGTTCTCGCGCTTTTTTCATCTGGATGCCTACATTGGGGAGCTCGTAGCGGAGAAAGAACAAGATGGATACACCGTCGTTCAAGAAGCAGATTACTATGAGGTTGTCGTCGAGATCTTTTGTCAGGATACAGAGTATGACGTCATCTTTGAGCATCGTTCGAGCATTGAAGAAGACCTCAACGGTTTTCTTTTTGAAATCGGCAATGGGTATTTTGTTGAAGATGAATTTGGTCCAGAAGCGATCGAATTTGTCCTTCATATCTTGGAGCCGTCTTATATCGTTGAACCCGTCATTGATTATTTTAAGGACCAGTTTAATGTGAAGAAAATTCGAATGGGGCAGGCAAAAGTTCATTACGGCAGACGCTTGACCGGACTTTATCCCATAGGCAAGAATTTTAACCGGAAAAATTGAACGATGACGACACAGATTGGAGATACAGTATGAACGAGCTGACAATCGACGAATATTCTTTTCAGTCGAAGAGTATCCAACGTATGCTTCAGACATCCGAAATTAACGTGCTTGGTCCATTGCAAACTATGTACGAGATCATGTGTTATGACCATTCAGTAGGTAGCTTTACAAGTGAATTGACGGAGGAAGTACTGTATGAAACGTTAGTTCGCTACAATCATTTTCCTTTATATATCACGACTAATTTTGATGAGCTTCGAGAAGATGAAATGGACCTTTTAGAGCGTTTAAAATTGCGACCATTCGTATACCATGAACATCCACGGTACGAAGGTGATCAGCGACGCACCAGTTTTTACTGTTGTATCGAAGTGGTGGATGCGAATGGTCTGCATTTCGTCTTAAAAGAGTCCTTCTTTCGGGCTGCTTATAGTGAAACGTTCCTCGTCACGTTCGCACGACCTACGTTTGAGTTGAAGACTTCTGGGAGATGGATTTTTCAAGAAGCGAAATATACGCATGTAATTGATGCACGTGATAGATTGCCGTTTATCCTTCCATCGCATGATGCGCTCGGTTTCATGTGGTTTTCGAATGGAGATGCCTTTCAAAATGTCGATCAGCTAACAGCGATTTTACCAACGGATTATCAGATCGACCATGAACTAAATACCTTCGAATAATTCAATTGAAGATCAAAGGAGTTATATAAAATGACATATCAAATCGGATTACCTGGCGTTACAGAAGAGAGACTACAAGAAGTAGAGGCAGTACTCGGCTTCGAGCTTCCGAAAGAACTACGAAATCGGTACAAGCACGAAAACAAGTTTAATGTCGGAGAATGGGAGTTTCATCCGATCAAGGACGAGCAGTACATCAAGCGGACATGGGACGACCTTGTTCGTGTCAACACGACGGATGCGGAGGACTATCCATCCGGTTTCTTACGAATCGCCAGTGACGGAACAGGTGACGAACTCGGATATCAGTTACCGGACACAGAGACGATCGTCTTGTGGGACCACGAAGAACAAGAATT
Organism: Exiguobacterium sp. TDN 0502; assembly: GCF_050846835.1. Classification (NCBI taxonomy): domain Bacteria; kingdom Bacillati; phylum Bacillota; class Bacilli; order Caryophanales; genus Exiguobacterium; species Exiguobacterium sp. TDN 0502. The sequence continues at coordinate 208,307 of NZ_JBOZGJ010000004.1, forward strand.
ATTCCCGATAGCACCGACGTTGAATGCGTTCGTTGAAAAGGAACAACAAATGGAACAGAGTGCGGAACAAGCAGAAGACTTCTTACAGACGGTTGTTGAGACGGGTGCTGTCTATGGTCTGTCGAAGCTGGAACAGTCGGGCTGGGCGTACTGTCCGTCGAATCAAGAGGAAACGGACGACCTATTATTCTTTTCGACGGAAGCGGCGGCAAAAGCACTGCAGACGAAGGAATGGGCGAACTATCATCTGATTCGCTTAGACCTGGATTTGTACATGAATGGCTGGTTACCGAACATGATTAACGATGGACTGTATTGTGGCTTGGATTGGGGACCGGAGCTCGTCGGACTTGAGCTGGATCCAGAAGACGTCCTAGCAGATCTGGAGGGTTAACATGATTCAGACACTCAGGAAACAGGTGGATGGCATTACGTACTTTTGGTACTTGTATCGTGATGGTCGAACAATCCAGATGTATCACGGTGTCACCGAGCAATGGAAGTTGGATCAAGATGTCAGCGATGAGAAGCAAGAACAGTACTCGACGAGGCGTCAAGCGAAACGACGGATGGAGGAACTGATTGCCGAGAAACAAGCGGAAGGATACAGGCAGGATGATATTTACGGGATGCAACCCGGACGAAAGGAACGCGAGAAATTTCGCCGCCGGACGTCATGGATCGCTTATTTTCTGGTGGGATTCGGTCTGTTTCAGTTAGTGATACCGTTCTCTGTCTTACCAATTGTAGTATTTGGAATGGGTATTCCCTTGATGCTTTTAGCTTTTCTCAGTAAAGGTTATCTTCCTACATGGCTTCGAATTGTCTGCTTCATTAGTTACTTTTTCATGCACGTGATTCATCAGCAGGAATCATATATCCCGTATCTTTTCCCGATTCTTTCGATAGGCACGGGAATACTATTATGGTTTCATCTTCGAAAAACGAGACAACAAATGAAAGTGGAGCAATGACATTTTACAAGGAGATGAAACATGTCGCTTCTAGATCAGTTACTACAAGACCCTGCCGTTTCTGAGGTACCACGTCTTCACACCGCTCTTCTTGCCAAAAATCGTGGCTTACGCAAAGAGTGGTTAGTACATATGGATAGATTCATTGAAGAAGCGAATACGTGGAACTTCGAGCGACAGCGGACGTTTGTGAGTTGGTTATTGTCTACCTGTGAAGGAGAGACAGACGCTTCGTTCCTCTTGATTCATCCGCTAAAAGAACGCCTTCTAAAACCAATCTTGAATCAATGGATGAGAGAGTTGCCAGGTGACGTTCGACCGTATCGCTGGTATGGTCTTTTCTTTGATGAAGATGACCGCTTCATCTACTTACAAGAGGCGATTAAGCGAGGGGGAAGACGGGAGCAGTTAGCGATCGAGACGATGATTGATCATCACTTGTATGGACTTTGGTATTCTTTCCACCATCTCAATGAAGACTTGTATTTAGGAGAAATAAAGGAAGATGCAGCAACCTTAACAGAGGCTTGGTTACTAATCGAGCAACTCGATGATGCGGTTTTGAAATCGGAATGTATTAACGAATGGCAGAAGCTGAATCAAAACTTAACGGATTGGATTCGTTTTCAGCAAGAGCAAACCACCGGATTCATGGAGTGGCGGATGCAACAAGAATTAAAGGGTTGAGTTACAGAATGTACGAGCGAGAAAGCCCACTCCTTTAGGGGTGGGATGATAGCGAGTTCGGGGACGGGGTGTCTTCAGACACCGCATGTCCCCGACTGTTCTTCCTGATGAAATGCATTGATAGTAAATCTATAATGGAGTTGACTATTATGATGAAGGAGGTGTCAAAGATGAGTCAAGTCGTCACGGTAGAAGTTCGAATCTATACCACGCGTCGTCAGGATGCCATGCTAAAAAAGATGGGCAAGACCTATATCCAGACCGCCAACCGAGTCGTGGAGAACATGGTCGCCTCCGAGGACGGGAAGAGGTGGTCGAGCAAGGACATCGACACCCCTCTTCCGAGCGCCGTGAAGAACCAACTCGCAGGAGATGCCGTCGGCATCTACAAGAAGGCGAGGAAAGAGGATTTCAAACGCATCCCTGTCCTCAAAAAGCCGGTCTGCGTCTGGAACAATCAGAACTATTCCTTCGACTTCGAGAGCATCTCCTTCCCCGTTTGGATGGACGGGAAGTCCGTGAAGATGCGATTCCGTGCTGCCGTGGTTGACAAGGACAATCGGAATACCCGACTCCTTGCCAACAAACTCGGGACGCTCAGGGTCACGAAGAAGGGAAGGAAGTGGATCGCTCAGATTTCCGTCCATGTCCCGACCGTCCCTCGGACGGGGGTGCGGGTGATGGGGGTTGACCTCGGACTGAAAGTGCCGGCGGTCGCCGTCACCGATGACGACACGACCCGTTTCTTCGGGAACGGTCGTAAGAACAAGTATATGAAACGCAAGTTCCGTGCGGAACGGAAGGCACTCGGTAAAAAGAAGAAGCCGAAGGCTATCAAACGACGCAATCAGAAGGAACAGCGGTGGATGCGGGACAAGGACCACAAGGT
>NZ_JBOZGJ010000005.1:0-168403 GCF_050846835.1 Exiguobacterium sp. TDN 0502
CCTCCGATGTTAGTACTTTTTAAAAGTGTACCACTCCGAAGGTGTTTTATATTGTCTCAAAATTTTAGGTTAGCCCATTTCGTTTTAGAAATGAGGGGTTTCCTAGGGGTGACGATCGTTTGCTTCAAACAAATCGTCTAATGGATTAACCGAGTGACAAGTATTTGACTTCGAGATAATCTTCGATCCCGTAGACGCCACCTTCACGGCCAAGACCACTCTCTTTATAGCCACCAAATGGAGCTTGTGCAGCAGATGGTGCGCCATCGTTCAGCCCAACGATCCCGTATTCGAGTCGTTTTCCGAGCATCAATGCTTCATCGATACGTTCAGAAAACGCGTAAGCCGCAAGTCCGTAAGGTGTATTATTCGCCCGTTCGATGACTTCATCAAGCGTCTCAAAGACAGAGATTGGTGCGAGCGGACCAAACGTCTCTTCCTGCATGCAGAGCATGTCTTCAGTGACATTCGCAAGAACGGTTGGAGTGACGAAGTAGCCGACAGATTCGTCAATCGTACCACCAGTCAGGATCGTTGCCCCTTTTGCGACAGCGTCATCGATGTGTGCTTTAACTTTTGCGACGGCTTTCGCATTGATCAATGGACCAACTGTCGAGTCAGCATCCATCCCGTTACCGACTTGCAGTTCTTTGACGGCTGCTGTGAATTTTTCCGTGAATGCATCGAGGACCGATGCTTGCACGTAGAAACGGTTCGTCGCGACGCAGGCTTGACCACCGTTGCGGAATTTCGAGCGCATCGCACCTTCAACGGCTTTGTCGAGATCCGCATTTTCCGTGACGATGAATGGTGCATGACCACCGAGTTCAAGTGATAGTTTTTTCATCGTATCGGCTGCTTGACGCATGATCAGTTTCCCGACGGCTGTTGAACCTGTGAACGTGATTTTGCGGACACGGGAATCGGCTTGCCAAACACCACTGATTGTTGCTGCGTCACCTGTTAAGACGTTGATGACACCTTTAGGGATACCTGCTTCTTCTGCTAATTCAACGAGGCGAAGTGCCGTAAACGGTGTCTCTTCCGACGGTTTAAGGACGATCGTACAACCCGCTGCAAGAGCCGGTGCAAGTTTACGTGTGATCATCGCTGCCGGGAAGTTCCATGGTGTGATCGCTGCGACGACACCGACTGGTTCTTTTTCGACGAAGAGTCGTTTCCCTGGAACAGAAGCCGGAATCGTTTCACCGTAAATCCGGCGTGCTTCTTCAGCGTACCAACGGACGTATTGATTGCCGTAATCGACTTCGCCGAGTGCTTCGACGTACGGTTTCCCTTGTTCCGTCGTCATGATGCGGGCAAGTTCCTCGCGGTGTTCGTTGATCAAGCGGTACCACGCGTCAACCAGGTTCGCTCGTGTATCTGCTGTTTCGTTTGACCATTTCACGAATGCCTCGCTCGCTGCGTCAACGGAACGTTGTGCGTCTTCCGCTGAACTGGCTGGAACATGTCCGAGTAACGTTTTTGTTGCTGGGTCATAGACCGGAATCGTTTCTGTTGTGTCATACCATTCACCATTAATTAAGTTCTTTTCAATCATCTTGTTGCACCTCCGTGAATTTCATTACGCTCCCTATTAAACACCTCAAGATGAGTGAGCGGAAGTTCCGCTTTGGATGGACAGTCATAACGAAACGGAATGACTTAACAAAGTAGTTAATCGACTGAACAATCGGGAATAGTTAAAATAAATGGGGAATCAAAATGTCAAAATTGATAAAGGGGTCGAAAGAAATGAAAAGGAACTGGATCATTGGCGGTGTGACGCTGAGCCTACTGCTAAGTGGATGTGGGGAGAAAGAAGTCGTCGAAAAGAAGTCTGAAAAACCACGCGAGACACAGCAAAAAAGGCAAGCCTCGCAACAGGCATACATAGAAAAGACGATACAGCGTGCCGAGCGTTACGCTGCCCAGTACGATTATGACCGGGCGATCAAGGTGTTAAAACCAGTCCGTACAAAAGAGACGAATCTGAAAACGGAAGAATACGAACAGAAAAAGCAGACACTTCTGCCTGTGGCAAAACCTGTGCCGCATCTCTTTTTCCATTCATTGATTGCTGATCCAAAACAAGCGTTTGATGGCGACCGAAAGGAAGCAGGATACGACGATTATATGGTGACACAACAGGAGTTCGAACGAATTTTGGATGCATTGTATAAAAACGATTACGTACTCGTCCGACCGACGGATTTAGCAAAAGTAGCGAACGGAAAGATTGTCGAGACACCGATTCGTTTACCGAAAGGAAAACAGCCACTCGTGCTGTCGCAGGATGACGTCAATTATTACGAATACATGGAAGGGGATGGATTTGCGAAGAATTTAAAAGTGAAGGATGGCAAAATCGTCAATACGATGGTCGGAAAACCGGATGGTGCCTATGATCTCGTCCCAATCGTTGATGCGTTCGTCCAGTCGCATCCTGACTTTTCCTATAAAGGAGCAAAAGGATTGCTCGGCATCACAGGCTATAACGGAGTGCTTGGGTATCGTTCTTCTTACAACCAATATGGGCACAATGAAAAGGTCGAAACGGCACGAAAACAAGCGACGCAGACCGCCGTCGCATTAAACAAGGACGGCTGGCAGTTCGCGAGTCATACGTACGGACATATTTGGGTCGGAAAAGAGTCAGTTCCTACGATCCGTGCCGATTTAAAACGCTATAAACAGGACGTAGAACCATTGATTGGAAAAACAACGCAACTGATTTATCCGTACGGCAGTGACGTCGGGGATTGGCACGATTATTCGGGTGAGAAATATCGTTTGCTCATCGATAGTGGTTTCCGTTATTTCTTCAATGTTGATGCAAGTCAACATGCGTGGAAACAAGTTGGTCCCGACTACTTCCGCCAAGCCCGGATCAACGTGGATGGGATTCGTTTACGTCAAGCCGTTGCCGGAAAGACGGATGTACTCGATCCGTTCTTTGATGCGAAAGAGGTCTTTGATCCAGCACGACCGGAACGTAAGTGAATGATTGAAAACTAGTTGAATCCATCGAGTAAAGTAATTAAAACGGTAACGGTTGCGTTCCGTCTTGATCCGTAAAGTGATAGGTCATCGCAAGATTTGCGACGAAGACCGCTTGCCCGGAATAACGGCTCACTTCGTCATCTGCGATCAGCGCTGTGACAGCGCGTCCGATATAGGTCGTTGATTCGGTCGCAGCACTCGCGAAACCGGCGTCAACGACTCGTTCCGTCCGCATAAAACCGGGGCAGAGCGCGATAACGGAGATGGTCGTTTGAGCTAACTCACTTGCCATGACGTGTGTCATCCGATTAATCGTTTGCATTGCTAGATCGTAATAGAGATTCCCGGCTACTTGATCTGGAGTGAATGACGTCAGATTGACGACGAGTGCAGCTGGACTCTGTAGTAGTAACGGCATCGCAGCGCGGATTGTCCACACGTACGCTTTCGGTCCGGCGGACATCATCGCGTCCCAATGTTCCGGTGGTCGCTCCCAAAACCGTCGACCGGTTCCAGACGGTAAGTGGCTTTCTGAACCACCGAACACACAATTGACGAGAAGGTCGATTCGACCATGTCGGTGCTGGATTTGCTGAATCAGACGATCGATATCGTCAAGACTCGTATGGTCACAAGCGACCGGGATGCCAAGTCCGCCGCGAGCCGTGACACCGGCAGCCGTCTCTTCGATCGTCTCGCTTCGATGATCCGTTGTCTGTTCGTTCGTACTCCGTCCCGTGACGTAGACAATCATTCCGGCGTCACCTACCTAAAGCATAGGCGAAGCCACGTCCAGCGCCACGGGAGGCACCAGCGACAAGGGCAATCCGTTTCGAATACGGCATGATGGAACTCCTTTCAAATACGAGAAGACGGATGGGCAGATGCGCATCCGTCTTCTTCTGTTTTAAAACCCTTTGATCGTCATCCCGCCATCAACATAAAGTGTTTGCCCCGTCACGTAGCGGGCAGCGGCAGATGATAAGAAGACAGCTGGACCAACGAGTTCTTCTAATTCACCGACCCGACCGAGTGGTGTCACGTCAACGATATCCTGTAAGTATGCCGGGTCTTTCAGTAAGGGTTCCGTCAGCGGTGTTTTAAAATACCACGGTCCGATCGCATTGACCCGAATGTTTTGGGCTCCCCATTCAAGCGCCAGTACTTTTGTCATCTGAATCATTGCCGCTTTTGTCGTCGCGTATACGACACCGGTCCGTAAGGCGACGTGTCCCGCGACGGAGGCGATGTTCAGAATACTTCCACCTGTCTCCTGCATCCGTTTCCCGACTTCTTGAGCGAAAAAGAAAGCGGATTTCAGATTGGTCTGTTGAATCGTTTCCCACTCGTCTTCCGTTACGTCAAGTGCCTTCGAGCGGATGTTCATTCCGGCGTTGTTGACGAGCCCGTCGATCTGCGGCACTAATTCATAAGCCCGAGCCACCGTCTCGACGACCTGTTTCCGGTCAGTGATATCACACGGGAATATGTATGCTGTTCGACCGAGTCGTTTGATTTGTTGTGCCGTCTCCTGCAAATCTCGTTCCGTTCGGGCGACGAGGATGATGTCGGCACCAGCTTCTGCCATCCCGATGGCGAGCGCACGTCCAATACCACGACCAGCCCCTGTGATGAGAAATGTCTGATCGGTTAACGAAAAACTTGGAAGATACATGATGTCACGTCCTTTTATTGAGAGTCACCCCTTACTCTAATAAAAAATTAACTGAAAAGAAAGAAAAATCATTCCGAGATGGAGTGGAGATGGTAAAATATTGAAAAGGAGGGATGGGATGAAACGTGGTTTAGTTGTGACATTATGTATAGCACTCGTGAGTCTTGTTGCTATTCAATTGGTCGGTACGGAAGTTTACCGCTATTTCTTTTATGATCCGGCAACTTATCAAGCCCGGTTTACAGTTGAAGGTGGAGGAAAAGAGGAAGGGGAACCGACCAAACAAAAGATGGACATTCAAAGCGGGGGATTTGCGGATAAGGATGTATTAGGAGTTGCACCTTTTACGGCGTCGTCGCTCTTGTCATACTACTGATCGTCCTCTTCAGCGTACGATACTTCTTGAAGCGTTGGCGAAAACGACGCAAACGAGAGATCGTAACCGACGATTTAATGGAGCCGCCGCCGCTGTTTACTCCAAAGCGTTCGATGAAACAAACGCTTGTCGGCGAAGAGTCTGAGTCAGAGATTCGCCGTCTGTTACAAACGTTCGATCGGCAACTGACACGACAAAAACGCCGCCGCTCCGAAGAGACGGTCGGCGAATGGTTACAGCGGATTGATGTCACGCTCGATCCATCAATCTATCATCTCGTCCGGTACGGTGAGACACCAGATTCGGCGATTTCACAAGATCAGGTCGAACATCTAAGACATGAACTACAAGTGCATCTTCAACGCGACTGACCGAGTAAATCAAGCAGAATCGCATGGTGGGAAGCGTCTCGTGAGACGAGTGACAATTCGCGGACGACATCAAACCCATCGACCGGTAACGTCTTGATTTCAGGGGATAGTCCGTCTTGGAAAATCTCCGGCAATAGAGCGATACCGAGTCCTGCGCGGATGAAACCGAGGACGCTTGATCCGAATTCCATCTCGTTTTCTGCTTGATAGACAGCACCTCGCTCGATGAACGCGTCCTTTAGGATGTTCGTCGAATCGCAATCAATCGGAAGCGATAGGAAAGAGGCATCTCGAATTTGATCAAACGCTACAGACGTACAACTCGTGAATCGTTCATCGTCTTGATGCACGTAAAGTAAAAAGTTCTCCGTATACAAATGTGTCGTATGATACGGATGGACATGATGTCGATCGTCGAGTAAGACGGCATCGTATCGGCGTTCTTCAAGACCTTGCATCAAATCAATCGTCGTATGCGCTGTCTTCAACTTGAGGTCTGGTGCCGTTGCGTGACGTGAGACGTGACGCGGTAAATACGTCATCGCGACGCTTGGCCATGATCCGAGCGTCAAGGTCGTCCGTTCGTCGATCGTACCAATCCGTCGTTTCATTTGATCAATCCGATCAAGCAGTTCACGACTCTCTTCAAAGACGATTTCGCCTGCAGGCGTCAACGTGACACCATGTGCTGATCGGTGCAACAGCGAGACTTCGAGTGCACTCTCAAGACTCTTGATTTGTTTACTTAACGCCGGTTGCGTCATATGCAGTACTTCACTTGCTCTCGTCAGGCTTCCGGTCTCCGCGGTGACGAGAAATGCTTCCATCCATTCGGTCTTCATTGGTTCACGCTCTTTTCATACAGGTTCTCTAGAACGTACGTCATTTTAGCGACTCTGACAATCAATTTGCATTATCAAATATTCCTCGTTTAGAATATTCTTAATTGGGAATATATAAAGCAAAAAGGTGAACGGATATGAACGAGCGGATGTCCGCACGATTTTCAGCACTCGGAGACGCAACACGACTACAACTCATTGAAGCATTACGAAACGGTCCTCGCTCCGTCAATGAGTTGGCTGAACAACTACAGTTACGCCAACCGCAAACCTCGAAGCATTTGAAGCTGTTGCTTGACGCAGAACTAATCACTGTCGAACGGCAGGCGAATCGTCGCTTGTACAGTCTTCGTCCGGAAGCATTTCAAGAGCTCGTCACGTGGAGTAACTCGCTTGCGCAAATGGAAGCCCGTATGCATCGTCTAGACGCACATTTAAAGAAGATTCAGTCGAACGTGAAGGGAGACGGGACGAATGAAAAAGGAATTGAAGACTTCGATTGATGGGAAGACGCTACGAATGGAATGGACGTGTGAGGCGCCACGAGGTAGCGTCTTTGCCGCATTCACGGAAAAAGAGCAGCTCGAAGCCTGGTGGGGACCGGAAGGCTGGGAGACGACAATCAAGACGTTCGAGTTTAAACCGGATGGCGTTTGGCATTATTGCATGCGGTGTGTCGATCCGGCGCAAGGTGATTTTTATGGCATGGAATCATGGGGGAAAGCAATTTTCAGACATATCGATGCCCCGAACACCTATAGTCATGCCGATTACTTCTCCGACGCGTCAGGTACCATCTCTGAGCATTTACCAGGTAGCGAAAATGTCACGACATTCATTGACCGTGGAGAAACGACCTTGATCGTTTTTGAATCGACTTACGAAACGGAAGCAGCCCTGCAAGAAGTGCTTGGCATGGGAATGAAGGAAGGTTTTACGTCGCAACTGTATCGCCTAGATCACCTATTGACGAAACAGTAAGAAGGAGTCGATGTTTTGGCGCGGAAAATCGGTTTAGCTTTATGTATCCTATTCCTCGTAGGTTGCGGAAAATATACGATGGAAGAGGCAAAGGAGAATGGCGACATCATCGTCCAGAAGGGTGTTGAGAACAGCGACCGATTCGAGTCTTTTTTAAAGAAGACGAAACAAGGTGAATCAGATCAGATTCGTATCACGGCATTTACGACTGAAGGAGATCCGGTGTTGTATGACGTTAAATATGATGGCAAATCGTATCAGTATACGTCCGATTCATCACGTGATCCGTTCGGTACGACAGACGATGATCGTAAAAACGAAATCTGTAAGAGACTCGTCAAGACAAGCGAGAAGGAACAGTCGGTCTATACGTTACGAAAATGCACTGAAGGAACAGATCATGAACTGCTACGGTTGCCAACACCATAATCAAAAAGGATCGTGTCCTGTTGAAATGATCAGCGGGCACGATCCTTTTTTTACAAATCAAGACGACGCAACGCTTCGCGCCAACTCGAAAACCGTTCGATTAACAACGTCAGTGAAGGAGCATGATGGGCACGTGCCCACTTAGCATACTGCTGACTCGTCAGTAGCGGTCCATGTGTTTCTGCAGCTTGTTTGAGTGCTTCTAGGCAGTCTTGGTCAGAAAAGATACCGTTTGAGGTGAGGTGGAAGTGCGTTAAGGCATTTTTCCACGTACCGAATCGGCGGATGATCGTATTGGCACTCATCATCTCAGTATGTAGGTCACGCAGCTCTGTATAGGAGCGAATCGTCATGTTCGTTCCTTTTTGAGCGACATAAAAAGCGACGCTCTCTTCAATAGTCCATCGATTGGCTCGTTTGACAGGTGCAGGACGGTTTAAGACCAGCTGTTCTTTTGAGGAAAGACGGGTAGCATCAATGATTCCTGCACGTTCCAACAGCTGTGTCCAGGAGCCGAATCGAGCATTGATTTCTTCAAGTGACGGATAAGGTAGTTGTGCCGCTAACTTTTGATAGTGGGTAGCTTTCATAGGTGAATGGTGCATTTGATGAAGACCTTGAATCAAGCGGATGATCTTCTCATCCGTTGCTAAGGTAGAAGTGGAAGTCGGATGTTGACGCATGCAAGATATCTCCCTTTTGAATGGTTGGTTCAATTAAAGGCTAGTGTAGCATGAGCGATTTCGAGAACATACTAACAATATCGTAAGGTAGGAAAAACGGAGCATATTCATCTAGAAAATACAGGAGAATCAGGGAGAGAAAGCGAATACAATATTATAGAAGAAAAGAGGGGGAACTGATCAATGACAGAAACACAGACGATTGATACGATGGAAGATATTTTAAAGATGCTCGATGCGCAACTGCGTGAACCAGAACCGTTTTGGGACAAGTTTTATGAAGATCGAACAAAATCCGTTCCTTTTTTCAAGAATGTTCCGGATGAGAATTTAGTCCGTTATGTTGAGCAGGGCTGGATTACCCCGGGGGATGCCCTAGATCTTGGAACAGGTCCTGGGCGAAATGCAATCTACCTCGCAAGGCATGGTTTCTCGGTGACAGGACTGGATCTCTCAACAACCGCGTTAGAATGGGCAACGGAACAAACACAACGCTCAGGACAAGAGGTCGCGTTTCGAAAGCAAGATTTTTTAGCAACGACGGAACAGGATACATATGACTTCATCTATGATTCAGGCTGTTTCCACCATATGGCGCCCCATCGACGTTTGACGTACGTAACGCGCCTAAAAGAGATGTTACGACCGGGTGGATATTTCGGATTGACCTGTTTTGTCGCCGGTGGTCCGCTTGGCGGGTCAACATTGACGGACTGGGAAGTTTATCAAGAGAACAGTCTCCAAGGCGGGCTCGGTTATACGAAAGAGCGATTACGCACCATATTTGATGCGTTCGACGTCATCGAATTAACGGAAATGAAACCCGTCGACAATCCAGATGTATTATTTGGGCATGCTGGACTGTGGACAGGATTATTTCGATTAAAGGATTGATTCGTCCGGCATCCGAGACGTAAACCAGTCTAGAAAGTAGCGGACGTCCTCTTGCGAAACGATCTGTTGCGAATCGTAAGCGGCGAACAGTGACAAAAAACGCGGTTCGTCAGGAAAATAATGAAGCAAGATCGAACGTAGCGTCTCTAGATCGTGGACGAAGCTCAGATCGTCCTCTAAGACGAGATGATAGACACTCCGAACGATTCGCTTCACGATTGAATCCGAATCAAGCTGGGTGACTTGCCCCTTCTCTAGACGTGATAGATCAGACCTCAACTGCTCGGATAGCCCACTGTTTAATGCGAAGCCAAGAGCGCGTGTCGGACGAAAGAACGGAAATCGACTTTGGAGATTTTCACCTGCCAAAAACAAGTTGACGGATTTCAACCAGACACCCCAGCGAAGTACTTCGTCATCCCGTATGACGTTGTCAAGCAGACCGATGTCATAATCGATTTTGGTGACGAATGGATAGTCCGTCAACCAGTCTTCTGTCCGTTCATCTAGCTGATCGTGTTCTTCTTCCGTTAACGGTTCTGTCAAAATCAGTGTAAAATCGAGATCGGATGCAAAGGGACGCGCTGTTCCTTTTGCGACGCTTCCATACAAGTACACTCCATGGAACGCAGATAGGGATTGTACATAGGCGACGACGTCTTGAATCACGGCAAGATATCTAACGGAGATAATCTCGAAGGATGTCGGGTTATCGATATAGCCCTTTTTTGTTCCACGTGTTGTTGGATAGTTCATCTAAGTTCCTCCTTATCCTTCAGGGATCGATTGATAGCGGTACCATTTATTGTATCGCTGCACATATAGAAACATCGTATCATCTTTTTCTTGATTGATGACGGTACCGCTCTTAAGACGAGTTGCCATGCCGTCCTTGAGCGTCTTATCCGACAGCATTTTTTTGATATGTGGTCCAGGAGTTAAGGAAAGTTGAGAGATGGTTACAGACTGATCTATTCGGTAAACGCGGTCGTTCAAGCGGATGACGTCCTGATCTTGTTCAATGGCTTCTGCCGCGATCAGGTCCGTCGTCGAAGTCGTGGTTTCCGGTTGGCATCCGCTGAGGCAAAGCGCAACTAAGCCTATAGTCGCTGACATCTTTTTCACGAAATACACCTCTTTCTCTATTGATATATCGTAATTTACGACATATTCGTTTTATACGATATAAGGAGGAGCATAATGATTTTATCTGACTTTGCAAAAATCTATTATCAACTACATCCACGATTCGAGGAAAACCTATCTCACCAGAGTGTACGTATTTTGCAACACATTCAATTTACGACGAATCCGACGATTAAGCAGATTGCCGAGGCATTTCGCCTCTCACATAATACGACGTCCGAGCACGTCAAAAAGTTGGAGAAATTAGGTTATATCGAAAAAAAACGGAATCCGGAAGATCAACGTCAAGTAACGATCGGTTTAACAAACGAGGGAGATACAATCGTTCGGCGTCATACGGAACTTGATCCTGAACGGTTAAATCAAGTGCTTGCTACGATGTCAAAAACAGACCAACAGGCGATTGAACAGGCATTTCGCTTATTGCGGGAGGCGGCAGATGATTGCTTTTCTCGTTAAGGTGTTTTCGAGCGCATTAGTCATCGGTCTTGTTACCGAAGTGACTGCAGTACTCGCAATGATGGAGTCGACAAATCAAGCATCGATCCGAGTGCTCGAAAAAGCGGGATTGATTCAGGTCGGGAGTGACGATCATTTTATCATGTGGGAACGTATGAAGAGTGTGTAAAGGAAACTTGACAGGTAGTGTGTTATTTACATATAGTGGGACTACGAGGTGAAATCATGAAAAATAAGGTCAAAGAGATGCGCGAAGAACGAGGTTGGTCGCAAGGCGAACTGGCAAAACGATTGAACGTGTCGCGTCAGACGGTCATTTCCATCGAAAAAGAGCGGTATAATCCGTCACTCGACCTCGCGTTTTCACTAGCTGATCTGTTTGAACGGCGAATTGAAGAGATCTTTATACCGAATCGAGTGAATGAGGAGGGAACAGCATGAAGCGATTTAATATATTGTTGGATCTTGCTTTAATTGGAATGGGGATATATATGACGATGGAGATCCCAGAAATGAAAACAATTGGTATCGTTCTGATTTTAGCAGGTATTGCCTCACGCATCACGGCGGTGAGTTTCTCACCGAACCAACCGTATGATGAGCGGCAAAACGAGGTCAAAATACGTAGTGGACATATCGCCTATTTAATTAGTATTGGTTATCTTTACTTGATTTTGGTACTCGTTAATCTGTCGATCATAAAAGACATTCAATTTGCTCTGTTGCTAGCATTAGGAGGGCAAATCCTGTTCTTTCCAATCGTATTAATATTTGTCAATCGACGGATTTGATGAATACAAAAAAGGAATGTGTCTGACACATCCCCTTACTCCATACGTCATCATGAATTCTGACGAATGGTTTCATTCAATTTATGACGGTACGATGTTTGCCAAGACTGCTCGTCCTTCACTAACTCATCACAAAACGCAGCAACATCCTCTCCAGTGAAATCTGTCACTGGTTTTTGCTCGAAGGCGGCTTGTTCCATCAACTCGAGGACGACGGTCAGTACACGATGACTACTTTGCCAACTCGTTAGTCCACCCGTGACATTTAAATAGCGTTGAATCGCTTGATAAGCCTCATAGTAGCGAGGAGGAAGAGATTTAGCCCGCTGCTCCATCGACCGCCATTCTCGTTTAGCTTCCATACTCCCGGTGATCCGCTCGAATATTCTCATCATGTCGTACTCCCTTCTTGTTTTAACTGCTGCAGTTCTTGCATTTTGTCAGATACGAACGCCCATTTTTCCCAAAAGATACGTAAACGATCGTGTCCTGCTTCGTTTAGCTTATAAAATTTTCGAGGAGGTCCTATTGTTGATGCTTTTTTTTCGATATGAACGAGCTGCTGCTTTTCTAAGCGCATCGTGATTGTATAGACTGTACCTTCCACGACATCTGAGAATCCGAGTTGACGTAACTGTTGAGTGATTTCATAACCATAAGTTTCACCGCGGCTGATGATCTCAAGTACACATCCTTCAAGTATACCTTTGAGCAATTCTGTGATATTTTCCAAATTATTCACCTCGATACTTAATAAATCATCTACTTAGTATTAATGACTACCACTATATAGTAACACGAAGTACTGGTTTGGACAATATAAAAACCGCCTTATTATGGGCGGTTGAAACGAAATTAAGAGATCGCAAACGTATCCCGTAATTCGATGATTGTTCCTTCGGGTGCTTTTAATTTGCTGAGATGACCATCGACGACGAAGTAGATGTTTCCGCCGTGTTTCGGTAGGAAAGGCATCCCGAGTCGTTCCAAGCGTGTTACTTCCTCTTGCAAGTCGTCCACATAAAGGGCGAAATGAACAGGACCCGCTGCTTGTTTCGTATAATCGGTGAACGGCTGACCCGATTTGGGTGTTTGCAATTCGATATAGAAGTCACCGAGACGTAACCAGCTGTTAAAGGCACGGTCATGAAAACCTGGCGATTCTTGTACGAGCGAGAACCCGAGTTGTTCATAAAATTGTTTAGATGCGACGTAATCCGTCGTCTGAATGCAGATATGATGAATTTGTTTCATGGCAGTTCCTCTTCTCTTAGATTCGTGATAGAAATCGACGTTATTAGTATAACGGAATAGAGCTGAATTTTAAAAAAAGGTTATATCCTCCGAACGTTAGGGAAACGTTATCTAACTTACTGAAGTAACTAGAGGAGGAACGGTTTTGGCAGATTACAAAAAGGACAGCATCAGCCTGAGAGGTGCAGTCGGTCTTGGGACCAGTGTCATGATCAGTGCCGGTATCTTTGCCTTGCTTGGTCAGGTTGCAAATCTTTCGGGATCTTGGTTACCGTACATTTTTATTATCGGAGGTATCGTTACCGGATTCAGTTCTTATTCCTATATTAAGTTGAGTAATGCCTTTCCCTCTGCTGGAGGCATCGGCATGTTTCTTGTCAAAGCCTATGGTAAGGGAACGATTGCTGCCGCTGCAGCACTTCTGATGGCGATTTCGATGATCATCAATCAAAGTCTCGTCGCCCGGACATTCGGGACGTATTTGTTACAGCTCGTTCCCGGGCAACAATCGAATTTTTGGATTCCCGCACTCGGCGTTGTATTACTGGTCGGAGCATTCATCGTCAACATCTCAGGGAATTCGTTCATCCAGACGTTTTCATTAATCACGTCAGCACTAAAAATCGGAGCACTCGTCTTGTTCGGAATCCTGATCCTATCGATTGGCGGATTTGAGCTGGACGGTCCGAAAGTAACGGCAGAGGGTCCGATTACTAATTACGTAGCGGCTGTCGCGTTAACGATTCTTTCTTTCAAAGGGTTTACGACCATTACGAACAGCGGCTCCGAAATCAAAAATCCGAAACGAAATGTCGGCGTGGCGATCATGCTCTCGATCGTGATCAGTCTGATTGTCTATCTCCTGCTCGCCTTCGCGGTTTTATCGACATTATCGCTCGATCAAATCATTCAAGCAAAAGATTACGTGTTGGCGGAAGCCGCTCGTCCGCTACTTGGAGATAAAGGAGTCTGGTTTACGGTATCAATTGCGATTTTGGCAACGATTTCCGGAATCATCGCAAGTGTTTTTGCGGTTTCTCGCATGCTTGCGATGTTGACGGATATGCATATGATTCCGCATCGTCATTTCGGGATGCCGGGGTCGGTGCAAAAGCACACGCTGGTGTATACGATCGTTTTGGCAATGCTTTTGACCGTCTTTTTCGATCTCTCGCGAATCGCCTCGATGGGCGCTATTTTATATTTGGTCATGGATATCATCATTCATGTCGGTGTCTTAAAACATTTGCGGAAAAAGCTGCACGTCCGCGTCTGGGTCGTGACGCTAGCCATCATCTTTGACAGTATCGTGTTACTGGCATTCCTCTACTTGAAAGGGACGACGGATCCATTGATTTTGGTGGTTTCCCTTGTAAGTATCGTCGTGATTTTCATCGGCGAATTTTACTTTATTACACATACGGACCAGACGGATGAATCGAGCTGATAGGAGTGAACGATGAACAGTGAATAATGAACAAATGAATACGCTGTGCCAGGCTTTTCAAATCGGAACTTACCGACAGGATGTCCGGCAGGTTTCGGGAGGGTTGATGCACGAATTGTTTACCTTTTCGACGGATACTGGACGTTATGCCGTAAAACGTCTGAACCAGCACATCATGAAACGGGCGGATGCATACCTCAATTTCCAGTATGCCGAGGATGTGGCACATGCTGCGGCAGAGGAAATTCCTGCACTACCGGCACTTCGCAACAACGGTCCACTTTATCAAATGGAAGGCACGTATTATCTGCTTTTTCCATGGATCGTAGGAAACACCTTAGCACCTGAAGAAATACAACCGGCTCATGCTGAAACAATCGGGAACGTGTTAGCAGCATTGCATCAGTTATCACTGGATAAGTCACATTTCAAAAAACCGTCCACTTCATATGACAAGGTTGACTGGACTGCTTATATCCGGCAGGGGCGGATTCACAATCTCCTGTGGTTGGAACAGTTGCAAACGGATGAGCGACGATTACGAATGATGGAAGAGAATCTCTGCCGTTCGCTTAAAAAATTGGGAAACGAGCACGTCGTCAGTCATCGTGATCTGGATCCGAAAAATGTTCTATGGACAACGAACGGCCCGGTCTTAATCGACTGGGAGTCGGCAGGGTTGATTCATCGCGCCGTCGATTTATTTGAGACCGCCTGCTATTGGTCGAATCTTGGAAATGATGCGTTTGATCGTGATCGATTTTCTGCCTTTCTTTACGGCTATCAAACAGAGCAATCTTTGCCTGTCGTTGACTGGATATACGTCATTGATAGCAGCGTCCAAGGGAAGCTGGACTGGCTAACATTTAATCTGGATCGTTCACTCGGAAAACATGGTATACCTGAAGCGGAACAAACGCTCGGGACGGAGCAAGTCATTCAAACACTTGCAGAACTAAAGTGACATGATCGGGAAACATGGTACGAATGGATACAAGAGAAAACATGAACAAGGAGTACTGAGTCGATGGATTCAGTGCTCCTTTTCATAAAAATAATCTGGTCAATTCGTATTTAATGCAAGATTAAGAAGTGGAGAAGTGTATCCATCGAACAGGTCAGATCGCGTAAGTGGGATCCAAGCAACCTCGAGAATGTCTGCGTTCTCCTCAAGCGAGTGATTGACTTCAAGAAACCCACATTTTATTGTTACGAGGAAGGTATATTTTCGTTCGTCATTAAAAAGTAGTCGATCCGGATGAACAGTATATCCTGTTTCTTCGAACACTTCCCGAATACATGCTTGTTGAGGGGTTTCACCAGACTCGATTTTTCCGCCTGGAAAATTCCAGACGATGTCACCGCGTTCGATATATTGCCGCACCATCAATACGTATCCGTCCACTAATATGATCGCTTGTGAGATCATGATTGTACTGTAAAGGAATGAATCAGCTGTTCAATCGTCTCTCGCGGCGTGCGTAATGGCGTGTATCCCAGTTGCTTGATCTGATCATTCGAGAAAGTAGCTCGTTCTGCCGGACGGTCGGGTGCTTGAAAAGGCTTCCCACTCGCTGCAATCAATTTCATGCGAAAGTCTGCTTCTGGCAGATTGATATCGATCGCATTAAAGATGTCCCCATTATGCGCATTTTTTGCGGCGATCATGATCATTTCGACTAGATTATCCGTATGTACCCACGGGACTACATCGTCCGGATGCACCCAGGTAATCACATCTGCTTCTTTCATCCGCTCGACTTGTCGATCCCCCCAGTAGGATCGTTCCTCGGCACAAATCGATCCTGGGCGTAGGATGATCAAATCAGACTGCGGCGTATGCTCTCGTAACAGTCGCTCTGATTCTTGCTTCGTGTGGATGTAGACATGTTTTGATGCTGGTAACGGTGATGTTTCCGTAAAGTGTCCACGCACCACTTCCCCGTAAACGGAAGTCGTCTAGATATGGATGATGCGCTTGACACCAGTTTTTGTCGCAGCATCGGCGAGATGTTTCACACCTATGACGTTTGCTTCGTGTGCTAAGTCGGCATCATCTCCAAGATAGGCAGCACAGTGAATCAACAGATCAACGCCTTGTAGTGCTGCAAGGAG
Organism: Exiguobacterium sp. TDN 0502; assembly: GCF_050846835.1. Lineage (NCBI taxonomy): Bacteria > Bacillati > Bacillota > Bacilli > Caryophanales > Exiguobacterium > Exiguobacterium sp. TDN 0502. Next base: position 16,467 of record NZ_JBOZGJ010000005.1, read on the forward strand.
CGAAGCCGGACTACCGAGCTCACCGATGACTGGAATCACGTCATTTGATGAATCCTGATTCGCTTGTTCCTGAGAACGATAGAGTCCTCGAACTTCACGCGCTTCGTTTAGGACGCGACGCGCGACACGTGAGCCAAGCGTCCCGGTCATTCCTGTAATCAAAATCGTACTCTCGTTTAAGTTCATGAATGCTTACTCCTTTAACTCCGTTTTTTCAGCGAAACATTTCTCACAAATGAAACGACCTTCGCTTTTTAAGTAAGCTTTTACTTCCGTCATCCCGCGATGTTTCGGATAACGCATCTGAATGTAAACTTTCTCGTTTCCTTCGATCGTTTTGCCACAATGCATGCATGTCGGTTCTTTGCCAAACATCCTATCGCCCCCTAAATATTTTTATCTTCTACCTTATCGTAAAGGAAAATTAAGGGTGTTGGAAGAATAAAGTAAAAAAGGAATCTACAGGAGGATGTCTATGATCTTCATTGCTATTTTTCTCGTCGTCGGTGGAGTCGTCTGGTTCATTTCAGCACGCAGTCAGTCGAAACATCGTTCGCTCGACGATCAGGAGTATACACTGAACCAGCAAGACGTCCATCAGCAACAAAATCATCGTGATGTTTGAAGGCATGTCAAGGAGCGTCCGGTCGATTGACCGGATGCTCCTTTTTAGTGATAAATCAATGATAAGTATGGAATAAAATGTATACTAGAATAAGGTGAAAGGAGATGTGGACGATGTTAATGAAATCTCAACTACCGACAGACAATATCTTGTACGTTCAGGACGTGAAGAGTCGGATTCATTTGATTCTCGAATTAGAAGAATTGCTGCTCAAACAAAAAATCACGTATCTCCAGGACGTGACAGACTCGGACGCGACTACTACATACGAAAAAGGGCGTCAGCAACTATCAGACAAACTCGATACGTTAAGACGTTCGGTCAAACTGGATTTCCTATCGCGCGACGACGTCCCGCTCCGAACGCGAGCACGCTGGAAACAGTCACTTAGAGCGACGGGTGTGACGGAAGAGGAAGCACGTCTCATCCAAGACTATCTCCGGATTGAGGCAACGATGCTGACAAAGTCGGGAGAGCCAGTTTCAGATCTTTATGCTGCTTTATTTGACGCGGATGAGCCGACACGGAAACAAGCATTCTTATCGATTGAGGAAGCGTTCCGGACGAATGAATCTGTCATTCAACGATTATTTTCGCAACTTGTCGACTTGCGACAAGCGCGTGCTTCTGCAAGTCATCAGACGGGATACGAAGCATTGGCTTTTGCGGAGCTTGGTCGTATCGATTACACAAGCAACGACGTCGATCATTACGCTAGCATCATTCAAACATATTTTCTGCCGATTAAACAGCAATTTCAGCTCGAGCAACAAACGTTTCTTGGCAAACAGGCGCTCCATCCGTGGGACGTCCGGCAATCAGCCTATACGCAGATTGATCATCACTTGACCGGTTCTGACTCTTCATTCTTAGATAAGGCACAAGCGATTCTCGAGAATGTTCATCCGTCTTTTGCTGATCTCCTAAAAGAGATGCGCCAAGCGAATCATCTCGATATCGGGGCCTGGTCGAATAAAGCCGGCGGTGGCTTTTGCGAGTATTTACCCGTTGAACGACAATCGTTCTTGTTCATGAACCGCATGCAGACGTTCGATGATCTCGTCATCTTCATGCACGAGATGGGGCATGCCGTCCATCATGATACGATGAAAGAGACGTATGATGGGCTTCAACCGATTCCGCTCGAAGTCGGCGAATTCGCCGCCATGTCGCTTGAACTGTTGACGATGAACGAGTGGCATCAAGTGATTCCAGATCGAAAAGACGTTGCCCGAGCGAAACTCGAACAAATTCGTTCCATAGTGGAGTTTTTGCCACAAACGATCATCGTTGATCGTTTCCAGTCCTGGCTTTATGCGCACCCGGACCATCTGCCGGAAGAACGACAAGCTTCTTTTGCGCGTCTCCGGGAGACGTATGATACGGACGTCATCGATTGGTCGGAAACGCCTGATTGGAAAGGACTCGAATGGATGAGTGTCATTCATATGTTTGAGACGCCGTTCTATTACATTGAATATGCGATAGCGCAGCTTGCTGCTCTTGAGTTGTATCACCGTTTTACGAAAGATCCTGACGAAACGATAAAGGACTTCCTTGCAGCTTTAGCGCTTAGTCAAACCCATTCGATTCAAGAGGTTTATGCGAGAGCGGGTGTGTCCTTCTTACCAAGTGATGTGGGAATGAAGGAATTGCTGACATTCTTAGAAGGTCACATCGAAGTTTGGACAAAAGAATTGGAGCAATCAGACGACGGAGATGTTAAAAAGAAAAAGCCTTAATCTGGAGCGACAGATGTACAAAACGACAGGAGGATGAACATGAACACACGAAAAAACATTGTTTATGCGACATTATTCAATGCAGCTGGCAATCGATTATTGATGGTCGAGAATCGTGGCGATCACGGTGATTATTATACACTTCCAGGCGGGACGGTTGAACACGACGAAACGTTACATACGGCAATCACGCGTGAAGTACTAGAAGAGACAGGATTTACCATCATTCCAGGGGATATCGTTCATGTGGCGGAAGCATTTTTTCCGCAAGCGGGCGAACATTGTCTGTTTTTCTTCTTCGCGGGTGAGATTACGACAGGGCAGTTAAAAACGAATGTCCCGGAAGAAATCTCTGGACTCGTCTGGATGGACCGTGAGGAAGCGTTCAAACATCTCAATCTGCCGGAAACATCAAAAGAATCGCTCTTTTTCGGTCGAACGGTCCCCTATGATTTTGCCGGAGAAATCGTTCATACGTAATCAAGTGTTCCCTGACGTACTAAAGCGACTCGATTTCGGGTACAACACTACAGGAGCATTACCCGAAATTCTTAGAAAGTCAGGTGAACACACAGTATGTCGATTCTTACGTTTCACGAAGTCAGCTATCAACACATCTTACACGAAATAACCGGTGAGTTCCGCGAAGGTGTCATCACGACACTTGTCGGACCGAGTGGTGCCGGAAAATCCACGACATTGAAACACATCAATGGACTTATCTCACCGGATACCGGCGAAATTTGTTTTCGAGGCGAACCACTCGAGCAAATGAATCTGCTCGATGTCCGCAAACGAATCGGAATGGCGTTTCAAAGTGCGCCGATGATTCCCGGTACCGTCTACGACAATATTAATTTACCAAAATCAATCTTCGGAGAATCGTTACCTCGCGAAGAAGCGGAAAAGTTACTGCAACAAGTCGAACTATCCGTCGAACTCGATCGCCCGGTCAAAGACTTATCGGGTGGGGAACGAAGTCGACTCGGTATTGCGCGGACACTCGTCAATCGACCGGATGTTTTGTTGCTCGACGAAATCACGGCAAGCCTTGATTACCGGATGGTGCAGGAGATTGAGAAATTAATCCTCGACCTACAGCAGGAGTTGCAGACGACGATCATTTGGATTACCCATGACTTGGAGCAAGCGAAGCGGGTCAGCGACGACGTCTGGTTTTTAAAGGACGGGCGATTGATTGAGTATGGTGCCTTTAAAGAGCTTGTTTCAAGTGGTCAAGCAGAGACACAAGCGTTCTTAAAGGGGGAATCGGAATGAGTTACCTTCAACTGGCGACATCGCTGATCTTCATTCTGATTCCCCTCGTTTTAGCGCGGACGTTACGGCTTGGTTTAGAAAAGGACATCATCATCGCAACCGTTCGATCGATTGTACAACTGTTGATCATCGGTTATATTCTGACGTTCGTCTTTGAAAGCGGTAGTCCAATTTTCATGTTACTGATGATTCTGTTGATGATTGGTGCAGCGACACTGAACGTCATCCGTAAAGGGGACGGGATTCCTGGTATTCAATGGATCATCTTGTTCACACTGATTGCTGTCGAAGCATTGACGATGGGCATTTTGCTCGGATTACAGATCATTCCGTTCGAAGCCCAGCAAGTCATTCCAATCAGCGGGATGGTCATCGGAAACTGTATGATCTTGTCTTTATTGTTTCTCAATAAGTTCAAGGACGAGGTCGAACGGAGTGACGAGGTCATCGAACTGATTCTTTCACTCGGTGGGGATGCGAAGACCGCAATTGATACAAGCTTAAAAGGAGCAATCCGGACGAGTATGATTCCAACGATTGAAGCGCAAAAAACGATGGGACTCGTTCAACTACCCGGGATGATGAGTGGTTTGATCATCGGTGGCGCGGATCCGATGGAAGCCGTCCTCTATCAACTATTGATTCTATTCCTGATCTTAACGACGGCAGCGATGGCATCGGTCCTCGTCGGTTTTTTATCCTACCGCCGACTATTTAACGAAAAAGCACAATTCATCGGTTTGACCTATAAGAAAAAAGACACATAAGGAGTATGAGATGCAAACCTATCCCATTACAGAAGCCGACCTGCAACTGGTCGAACTAGCAACCGAAACGATTCAAAACCGCTATGCTGACGACAAACATCACGTCGCAGCTGCGTTACGGACAACAGATGGCGCAACAAAAACCGGCGTTCATGTCGAAGCCTATATCGGACGTGTAACAGTTTGCGCGGAAGCCATCACGATCGGTTCCGCCATCACGGATGGATTAACGGATTTTGAGACGATTGTTGCCGTGCGACATCCCTATTCGGACGAGACGGACCGGACGATTCGTGTCGTCAGTCCGTGCGGCATGTGTCGCGAACTGATTTCTGATTATGCACCAGACGCATTTGTCCTTTTGAATCTGGACGAACAATTGACAAAAGTCCGGATTGCGGACTTGATTCCATTAAAATATGTCAGACAGTAAAATGAAACCCCTCATCATTCGATGAGGGTTTTCATTTACTTCTAAATAATCCTTATATTGGGTATGATAGATGTTGGATAATAAAGGAGGGATGTACGTGTCAGCTTTATTAGAAGTCGAACGATTAACAAAAACCTATACACGAGGGACAGAGACGATTGAAGCGCTAAAACAAGTCTCTTTCACGTTAGAAGCAGGTGGCTTCATCGCCATCATGGGTACGAGTGGCTCCGGAAAAAGTACCTTATTGAATATTTTAGGCGCGCTTGACGCACCAACCGGTGGAACGTTGACGCTAAAGGGGACACGGCAACGGGACATTTTTGCTGAACCTGCAGCGACGCTATACCGACAGCAGCACATCGGATTCATCTTTCAGTCGTTTCATTTACTCGATGACTTGACGGTCCATGAGAATATCGCTTTACCGTTGATGCTGAAAGGAATGGATGATCAAACGATCCATCAAGAGGTTGAAACTTGGCTCAACCGTGTCGGACTGACGAAGTGGAAAAATCATCGACCGCAAGAGTTATCGGGTGGACAACAACAGCGCGTCGCGATTGCCCGTGCCTTGATCAGTCGACCGCCGATCATCTTAGCTGATGAACCGACGGGAAACCTCGATTTTAAGACATCTGCTGAAATCATGCAGTTGTTGCAAGAACTCAATCGCGAACAACAGACGAGTATCCTGCTCGTGACGCATGATGCGACAGTAGCCGCTCATGCGAAGCGGGTACTTTACTTCCATGACGGTCAGATCGTCGCTGATCAGCTGTCGACCGGAGACGTGGCACCAATTTTAGAGACATACGAGCAGTTCGTGGGGGCTGTATGAAACGACAACATCTCTTTCGACTCGCGCATCGACTGTATCGTAAAAGTCCGATGATTTTAGTGACGTCAATCGGAAGTGTCATGATTTCAATCGGTCTCGTCTTAACGATGGTGATCTTTTTGTTACATCATCAAGCAACAATCGAAACGGATCGACAGCTGACATACGGTCAAGTCGATCTGACAATCAAATATTCACCTGAAGACGAGCGAACGGACCAGACCTTGCTTGAGCAACTCCAAAAGGATAAAAATCTCTTACGCGCAGAGCCAATCTTACAGACGACGGCGCGAATTTCTGGTCAAACGATGGCCGACGTCGAAACGATCGGTATTCAGTCGGATACGTTAACGAAAAGTTGATACCATTTCACAAACGATTTAAACCGCGGAGAAGCAATCCTGTCGGCTCGACTCGCGACGGCGCTTGACCGTACTGTCGGGCAAACGCTGCGTGTCGGAGAAGAGACGTATCAGATTCGCGAAATTCTACCGGACACCAAAACATCAGGAAACACGCAAGATCAAGTCCTGCTGTCATATGCTGATCTGCAGAAGCATCACACAAGTGAAAGTAAAGCGATCTTGCTCGATCTGAAAGAAGGGACGGATGTCGTACGCTATGCCGATAGACTCGTCCAATCGAATCCAAAGCTCCGCGTTGAGCTTGCGGAAGGACAAGCACTCTCACCGGCACTGAACGGTTACATCGGGATCTTGTCCTTATTGATTTTGGTCGTTTCCGGTTTGATCTTAATCGCAAACTTCGATTTATACTTACGCAAGCATACCGTCCAATTTGCCATCATTCGGACACTTGGGGCGACGACACGGCAACTGTTTCAGTTGTTCCTCGTTCAGTCCGGCTTGATCGTATTTGCGGGGACGATGCTCGCGATATTAGGAGGAATTTGCTTACCGTTACTTGGTCAACTTGTCTGGCCGACTGAGGGAAAGATGATCGTCTCACTCTTACTCGAACATCGTGCTTTCTTAGGGCTCGTCACATTCGGCAGTGCCTTGTTAATATTGATGTTGCTCGCGAGTACTGCTTACCGAAAACGGGATGTGTTACCACTCCACGTCTTGCGAGACAATCTGAAATCAGCGTCACGACCGACGCAACGAAAACGGCTTGTCCTCGCTAGTAGTGGGTTGACTGTCAGCTTGATCTTATTTGCTGAAGTGATTGCAAGCACGGACGGAGCGCGGGCGATGGCTTGGCTCGGTGCGACCGTTGCCTTTTTACTGTCGATGCATCTTGCAACACCCCTTCTCTTGCAGGGGATGCTTCATCGAACGGAACCAATCGTTCGACGGTTAGTGGGACCGACGAGTTTCGTCGCCTTCCGGGGCGTGTTGCCACAACTACGGAAAAATGCCTGGTTGATGCTGATCGTTCAAGTGTTGATCATCATCGTCGTCATCGGCTCGACGTTCCTTGAGACAGTACAACAAAACGAACGGAAGTACATCATCAGCCAATATCCGACAGAAGTCGTCTTAAAGAGTCGCTTGGATGAGGGAACAAAAGGGAACCCGCTGCAATTGATTCGACGGATTGAAACGGAACTACCTGGCGCCAAAGCGACCTTCCTGTCGTCTCGAAATTCCTTCGAATATAAGTCGCCGCAAGAAGATGTCTCGATCGAATACGAAGTGACGGACTATCGACGTCTTGACGTCTTAGAAGGAGAACAGACGAGTGACACAGAAGGAATCATCGTCTCACGGACCTTCGCTAAAACACACAGTCTCGAAAAAGGCGATATGTTGCCGCTCGGGCGATGGGACGGGGAACAAGAACGAAGCGTTTCGGTCGGTCAATTCCGAATCGTTGGAATTGAAAAGAAGATAGCATCCGACGTCCTCGTGGATTGGCGGAACGAGCAGCTGCGACAAGCGAACGATCATATCTTGAATGTCTACATCGACGTCCCGTCTGAGTTAAAGAAGGCGCAAGTGACCACAACATTATCAGAGATCACAGAAAGTTATCCGACATTGCAAGTGAATCGACTATCTAACGCGCTTCGCGATGCGGAGCAACAAACGACGGAGCGCTGGTTCGTCTTCTTGATTGCGCTCGTCGTCATAAGTGGTTCGGTCTGGTTCGGACTTGCGAACGCCTTACTCAGCTTCGTCAGCGGGAAACGAGGCGAGTATGCCTTGCTACGGACGATTGCATTGAAACGAAACGAGCTCCGACAGCTGACACTTGTTCAAATGCTTTTGTTCATTGGGAGCGGTGTCATCTTCGGACTGATCAGTGGTGTCGGGACGACCTTCTTCGTGACACGAATTGATGATACAGGATCATTCTATTTCAATGTACCGACGATTGCCGGAACCATTGCCGGTTTAGTAGTACTAGTCGTCGGCATCGCTTGGTTCGTCACCCGACGGAAGCAGGAAAACCTCGTTCACGAATTGAAACAGTAAGTAAGGGCAAGTGAACCGGGGGGGATCGGGATGCGAAAAACGATCGGGGCGATTTTATTACTACTGTTGATCAGCAGTGTCGGCTGGTGGATGATTTCGGATGAACGCGATGCGACCTATGAACAAATCGTTGAAATACAAGTCGTTCGACACGTGACGAAGCAGTTCGGACGCGATAATATCACTTCGGTCAAACCGTATTTCGTAGCGTCGGAATCGTCAAAATCACGGCGTCACCAGATTGCCGTCCAGCTGAAATCTGCGCCAACGGGAGAATACCGGATGTATCGTGTCTTCCGGAATAAAGTGGAATATATCGGACGGTCACGGATCGTTCGACCGAATTAAGTACGTATGTTACATCCGTTTGGGGGAATTTATTTGAAGTCAAAAGCGGAACGCGTTGCCTATATTCAGGAGGAAAAACGTCAACTCGTCAAACCACGGCTGTATAGCTCCTTGCTGTACGGCGTCAGCATCCTGTTAGTCGTCGCCAATCGGGACGTGTATTGGCCACTGTTTTTGTTGTTTGTGGCATTGGTCTGGATTGCGCGGATTCACTCGCAAGAAGTCGAACGGGATATGGCGTTGACAGAAGAACCACGGATGAAGAAGATCATTCAATGGCAGTACGTGACGGATTTCTTTTTCGTCATCTTAATGGGAGTATTCTTCCCGGTGCTCATCGTATTCGATTTACCGTTTTTCCTCAGTTTTGCCGTCTACGTCGTCCTCGCGATCGGGTTGCTACTATCCGATACGTTACTTGAACGCAATGGAAAGCGGCTCGATGCCGAACATCCGACGAAGAAGGAGTTGCGGACGTATCCGAAGTCGTGGAAAAAGATTTGAATCAAGGAGCCGGTCAACCGATCGGCTCCTTTTTGAGCATTCCTGTCGCGTCAACCATCTGCCTACCGTATGATGGAAGGGCACATGAAAAAGGAGGCCATTGTATGCTTGCCATCATCATTGGATGTATCATCGGTCTGCTCGTACCGGTTCAAACGAGTGTCAATACACGGCTCCGGGGTGTCGTTGGGTCACCGTTTCTTGCCTCGCTGATTTCGTTCACTATCGGTTCACTCTTTCTTTTTATCCTCGTCCTTCTCGTCGATGGTAATGTGACGGGTCTTGCGACAGCGGCAGACGAACCGTTTTGGATCTGGGGCGGCGGTGTACTCGGTGTCATTTATTTGACCGGGAACATCCTGCTGTTTCCACGACTCGGCGGTGTCCAAACAGTCATCATGCCGATTTTTGGTCAAGTCATCATGGGATTGTTGATTGATCACTTCGGATTGTTTAAAGCAAACGTCACACCTCTTTCGCTGACGCGGATGATCGGAGCAGTGCTTGTGTTACTCGGTGTCGTCGGAACGGTTGCGCTCGGTGACTATTTGGCGCGGCGCCATCAGAACCATCTGGAGGCTCAAGCGGATTCGTTATTCGTCTGGCGTATCCTCGGAATTCTGACCGGTATGATGAGTGCTGCCCAAACAGCCATCAACGGTCATCTCGGAACGGTTCTTGGTTCAGCCGTGAAAGGCGCATTGATCTCGTTCGTCATCGGCGTCATCACACTGCTGCTGTTGAATCTGCTCTTGCGGACGAAGTGGCAATTCGACCGGACGCAACCGCTTCCTGCCTGGATTTGGATCGGCGGGTTGATCGGAGCACTGTTCGTTGCCGGCAATGCCTTCATCGTTCCACTTGTCGGGACAGGACTCGCCGTCGTCATCGTCACGATTGGTTTATTGACCGGAAGTCTTTTGATTGACCGTTTCGGCTGGTTCGGTGCAAAAAAACAACCGGTCACGGGTGTGCAAATCGTCAGTCTGCTCGTCATGCTCGGTGGTATCGTCCTGATCCGTCTCTAAACAAACAGACCGTCTCGCGCGTAGTTGTATTTACGCGTAAGACGGTCTGTTTTAAGCTTAATTTACGTTGATCTTAACTGTAATCGTCTTTGCGAAAATGTCTCCCGATACGAACAAAACGAATTCCGTTTCGTCTGCTGGGACCTGATAGACGAGATTGACGTGTGACTTGCCTGGTGCGACGTACTTGATGCCCTGCTTCCAGGTTTTCTCATTCTTATTTTCATAATCAATCGGTTCGTAGATACCGCTGACACCGGTCAGTTGGAAACGATTCGGATAGTAGTAGCTCTCTTCACCAGCCTCAAGGTAATGGATGTCCTGATAAAACGTCGGTACCGTAATATACTGATAGCCCTCTTTTTCTTTTAATTTAAGAGAAGCAGGCGGTTGCTTCAACAACTTTCCGATCCAAAAACTCGTATTTTTTAAAGCAGGATCTCCCGGGAACGTCTTGATCGTTCCTTTCGCCATCGTTTCTTCAATCACCCCGGAAGATTCTTTTTTCGTCGCTTCAAGCTGACGTTTTGAACCGGTTAGACCATCAGAAATCTTACTTCCCGTCGTGACGACTTTTGGAGCTTTCGCTGTTGGTGTTTGTTCAACCGGATCCTCATTCGTCGCGAATAAGAAAAGCGAGAGGACACCGATGAATAACACAGCTCCGATGGATGAGAGTGCTAGTTTAAAACGACGTTCTGTTTCCTTAGAGTTGACGCTTATGTTACTGATTGCCGCGTTTGGAACGATGCGGACAGCGCGCTGTGCTGGTAAAATTGCACCGATGATTCCTGTCAGCAAGGGAATTAGAATCGTTGCAGACAAGAAACCGAGTTCCGTCGTCGGGAATTGACGGTAGACTTGCCAAATCATCACTAGGGCAAAGAGAAGACCGACGATTCCGGCGAGTAACCCTGTCAGCACACCTTCTAATAAGACGAGGCGTCGAATCAACCTGTCTTGCCAACCGGTCGCTTTTAAAACAGCAAGTTGACTGCGACGTTCATTGACGTTTTGCCAAAGGATTTCTGTCGTCGTCAAGATGGCAATCAATAGGGCAACCCCCATCGCGACATAATGCATCGTACCGACTTCCAAGGCGACATATTCACCGAGCCACGTCGCATAGAGCACCCCTTTCAAGCGGAATGTCACGAAGAGGAAGAAGATGAACAGACTCGTCGGTAAGGCGATCGCAATGATCGAAAGGAGCGTTCGTTGCCAATACGTGAAGAGTTGATTCATGCTCATACCAAAAATGGATTGTGACCGAACGAATCGCCGCGAACGAGACACTTCACCAGAACGCATGCTCTCATATGGTTTGATTCTACGGATCAACGCCATCGGAACGAGCGTCCCACCCCAGTAAATGAGTAGACCAGCAAGACCAATGAATAGAATTCGTCCCAAGGCGATCGGATGATCAGTCGTTAACCAGAACGTACCGAGAATCGACCAGGCGATTAACGCTACGAGAGATCCGAGTAGCGTCGCTTCAAGGAACAGTAATTTCGAAAGTTGACGCGGACGCCAGCCGAGAGACAACAGAATCGCGAATTCCTTTTTTCGTGCATAGAGCAGAATGATATTTGAACTAAAGACATAGACGAGCGCAACCGCGATGACGCTAGCGATGACACCCGACATGCCGACCTTCGCTTCCTGGAAAATCGTCATCGAAGAACCGAGCTTAATCCACGGTTGCTGGACCCACCCGAGGGCCGATTGTTTTTCGAGTCCTGGCAAGTACGTCAAAGCGAGCTGCGGAGAGGAACCCAGTGTGATGTCCGTGATCAGACCGGTTTTCTCCTCAATTTCTTTCGCGACGTCTTGGAGCTTTTGCTCACTCGCTGCATTCATCTGATCGACGCCTTTGACATTGACCCGAATGACAGAGATTGCTTTTTCGCCGCGAATCTTGAAAGCGGCATCGAGCGTCGTCAACATCGAAGGGGGTTTCGTCAGGAAGTCATACGGATCATTCGTCGGTTTGACATCCTTGACGGGATTAACCGGATGATCCTTCTTATCCATGACCCATTGTGCCTTTGCAGGGAAGTAGGTCTCCATCGGTAGTTCTGTCAACGGATCCTTCGATAAATTCAATTTCTTCGGATTGAAGACGCCGATATAGTTCAAACGGATCCGTGGCCAATCGTCACTCGTTTTCCCGAACATGCGTGCTTCCCGGTACATCGTTCGTTTCGCAAGTAATGAATCCGGATCGACTTTTTTCGGCTCAACCTGATAACTAAACGGCCAGCGCGACGCAAAAGGGCTTGAAATCGTCTGGTAACTGATCGGTGACGGTTTGAGGATCAGCCATTCGGAATTTCCTGACGGCAGCTCAGGAAACGAGTCCGTCATAATCTGTTTTAGCAAAGTTTTCTGAACGTCCTGCGTGGTGACTGAATACGTTTTTGCAGGATCGTCAGTCGTCTGTAGCGTCTTTAAAAACTTTTCGCCACCACGCTTCGTCACATCTTGAATCGTCTCTTGAATCGAGTCATTGATAAGCGGGAGATCTAATTTCTCATACGTATACGTCCGTGACGCATCGACATATTCCCGTTCGTTCATCAAAATGGGCATCTCAACCGTTCCGAGTTCCGGATCGACGACGTTTGCTATATCTTGTTTGTCGAAGTAACGACTATGTTTTCCGCTGACCGTCGCATCATCGAGTCCGATCAAGCGGGCTTCTGCTTCGGGGTCAATTCCGGCAACCATCGTATCGCTCCCGAATTCAAGTAACGGATCTTCACCCAAAACAGCAGGAGAGACGCCGGAGCGTGTTGCATTTTCATCCGGTGTCCAACCGGCAGCGAGATAATTAACGGTAGAGTACTTTTCGACGGTCAGACCGGTGTTCTGTTTATCGGTGATCGTCAGCTTATAGACACCGTAATCGTCAAACCGATGCGTACCAACAGGTGCAGTTGTCAAGTGGTTTCCGATCATCGCAATCGGGGCTGCGACCTCGACGTCCGTGATATCTTGGATCGTCTTATATTGTTTCATCGTGATACCGCCATCGAGACCACTCATATAGTTCGGTTCGAGTAGTTTGAGGTCTTCCGTCACACTTCGGCTATTCGGTGGACGTACGACGATATCGTAGGAAGACTTCCAACGTTTTTGCAGTTCGTCGACGACCGTTCCGTTATTTGCTTGTGTCGTTCCGATCAAATAACTCAGACCGGTACTGACGACGAGGACACCGACGAGTAATAAAATGAATCGTTCCTTATTGCGCCACCACGAATTCCAAATGAATCGTAATATGATCAGCACTTCCCTTCTCATCCTTTTCTATGTAAAAAGCGCCTGCACAATCATGCAAGCGCGACACCTCACAGCTCAATCTTAATCGTATGTGTTTTCGGGAATGCGTCGGAAGAGGCGAATAGGACGAACGTCTTTGATTCTTCCGGTACTTTATAGACGAGATCGATTTGAGCGCGATTAGGAGAATAATATTGATGCGTATTCTTCCAAGCTTTTGGATTATGACTGACGTAATCAACGACATCATATTCGTTGCCCTTACCATCATTGAGAACAAACAGATTCGGTTTATAGACGCTGTATGCACCAAAATCATCCGATTTGTCATGCAGAACGAGCGGAACGGTGATATAACGGTAGCCTGCTTCCTCTTTTAATTTCAACTCTTTTGGCGGAGAGGTAAGGAGTGCTTCTGCGCGGAACGTTTCTTTCTTCAGCTTAGGATCACCAGGATAGGTCTTGACGGTTCCTTGTTCCATCAGTTCGTCAATCGAAAGAATACGGTCTTCCTTCGATTCATTGACCCCGGCAAGCTTCGTTTCGGAAGAAACCTGTACGACTTTTTCTTGATGAGACGACCAATAGAGACCGGCCCCTCCAAGTAAAACCGCAGTAGCAAGAGCAACAGGCAATACTTTACGTGAACGTAACATACAAACACTCCTTTTTGATGTAATTTTCAGAATATTTAACCAAAATATACTATTTATAATGTATTTATACAAGCGTTGAGGCATAAAATGGAATAAAATTCAGGAAATCATTACCTGTATGATGAAATCAGGTAAACTGAATAAAGAGGTAGCAAAGGACAAAAAAAGGAGGAATTACAATCCATCAATTACAAATCGAACAACGATTACGAGAAAACACGGAGCTGCAGCAGATGCTCTTACTGGTTGAACGATTGCAACTGCCTGACTGGTGGATATGCGCCGGCGTCTTGCGTTCGATGATTTGGAATGTAGGCGTTCCATCGGATGTCGATGTCGTTTACTTTGACCGGGATGATCAATCCGAGGACACAGAGAAATACTACGAATCGTGTTTACGGAAGTTCTCGAACCACCCCTGGTCAGTGAAAAATCAAGCCCGCATGCAAATCGTTAACGATTTGCCGCCTTATCCATCAGCACGGGAGGCGATTGCACAATTTCCGGAGACGGTCACGGCAATCGGCGTGACGAAACGACCGGACTTCGAACTGTTTCTTCCCTACGGAGCCGAAGACTATGCCGAACGGATCATTCGACCGACACCCGCTTTTCGCTCAGGTACCGACCGTCACGCCATATTCAAACAACGTGTGCACGATAAAGGATGGAACGATGACCCGAGTCTACAAATACGTTCATGAAAAGGATGGGGTGTATGCGATGAAACGAATCCGTTATCAAAAAGTGCTCCCTCTTTTAATGGGGGGACTTCTCTGTATCAGCGGATGCACAGCGGAAAAGCCGGTTGATGCGCTTCTGACGGAATAAGCAGTTGAGCAAGCTGAACATACGAAAGGGACGTCTCTGTCAGACGTCCCCCTTTTGATTACGAACGATAGACCGTTTTAAGGTAATGCGCCATATGTTGCCAAGCTTGAAGTGCAACGTCTGCATCTCCATGATGCGTAAAGGCGTGAGGTTGTCCTGCGAATTCCTGATGCTCAACAGCGATGCCTGCTGCTTGAAGTCGTTTCGCGTACTGCCGAGCTTCCTGCGCCAGTGAGTCGTGCTCAGCCGTCAGGACAAGCGTCTGTGGTAACGCTTCGAGTTGAGCTGCATAGAGTGGCGAAGCGAGGTGATGGTAGACATCTTCAGCTCGCGAGATGTACATCGCATTAAACTGTCGTGCCAGCTCGACCGGAATCCCCTCCTCAAAGTGCGGTTTGTCCGCGGGATCCGTCGCGAGATCAAGTGGAGGATAATCCAGGATTTGGGCGATGAGCGGTAGGGGACTTGCCTGTTCAGCATTCCATAAAGAGATTGTCGTCGCGAGATTGCCACCGGCACTATGACCGCCGATCGCGATCCGTGAAGGATTGAGATGAAGCGTATCGGACTGCTTAAAAATCCACTGGACGACTTCGTAGGCGACGTGGACCGGAATCGGGAAAGGGTGCTCCGGTGCTAATGGATACTCGATATTGAGCACATGACAATTGACGGTCTCAGCGAGAAATAGATTCCACGGTTCATCCATCTCAGGCGTCCCGGTGATGAAACCGCCACCATGAAAACTGATGAATCCGGGTAACGTTTCCGTTTCACCGAGTGGCGAGTGGAGTAACACACGCACGTCGCCGATGGACGTCGGCACCTGTAGCGTAGTCGTGACAGCTTGCGGTGGATATGGCGGCAGGATGTATGGTCGCTCCTCTTCTGAACGGATCTGTTTGGCAAGGTCAAGCATCTCTTGGCGATTCATCGAATTCCTCCTTTATGTATACCTTGATCATACCGAACGGATCACTCGATTTCACGTTTCGGATCGTTTTCCGCTAGTTACAGGAAAAAGCAGTAAGAGTTTGATACACTTTTTAGAGAAAGATAAATCGAGAGGATGATTTAAATGCCAACACTCTATCTTACACGGCATGGCGAGACGGAATGGAACTTAGAAAAACGGATGCAAGGCTTTAAAGACTCCCCCTTAACAGAAAAAGGCAGACAAAATGCGCGGGATTTGGGTCACCGCTTACGTGACGTTCCTTTTGACCACCTGTACGTCAGTCCGATTGGGCGCGTTCAAGAAACGGTTCGGATGATGAATCTTGATCCGTCGATTCCAGTCACGATCGACGAACGGCTAAAAGAAATGCATATGGGAACTTGGGAAGGTCGAACGGCAGCGGAAATTGAAATGGCACATCCTCTTGCCCATACGGCATTTTGGCAAACACCACACGCATACATACCGGAATCCGGAGAGTCGTTTGACGACGTCCGCGAGCGCATTCTTTCGTTTTTGGAACGACTTGCTGTCCATGCGGAACACGAAAACATCTTGATCGTCACACATGGCATCTTCCTGAATATTTTGCTGACGCATCTCCAGCAAAAACCGTTCGCGACGTTATGGGACCCACCGTTCATTCATGGAACGAGTTTGACGATCGTTGCATATCAGGATGGAGAAGCACTGATTCAAGTCGTGGCCGACATGTCGCACGTCGAAACGCGATAAAAGGAGGAAATCATGAAGGGGAACTGGTTAGTAGCAACCGTCCTGCTCGTCGGTTGTGCATCAACGAGTGATGAGGCTGAATCGACGGCAAAATCGTTCTATGTCGCACCGGGCGGGGATGATGACAATGCGGGAACGCTGCAGCATCCGTTTAAAACAATCCGACAGGCGACTCAAAAAGCGACTGCCGGAACGACCGTTTACTTGCGAAAAGGAACGTATCATGAAGCGATGAACGTTAGATATAGTGGAACAAAACAGCAACCAATCACCTTCAAAAACTATCAAGGCGAACGGGTCATCTTAAGTGGGGAAAAAATCAAAGATCGGGACGCAACCTTACCAATCATCCAAATCAAGGATCGAACATACGTGACGATTCAAGGGCTGACAATCGAAGACGTTCAGTCGAAACGAGCGGACGCAACACCAATCGGGATTCTGATTACAGGGTCAGGATCTCACATCACGTTGAAGAACAATACGGTCCGCCAAATCAAGACGCTCGCGAAAGACGGGAATGCACACGGAATCGCTGTCTACGGAACGGGAGCAATTCGAAACTTGATTGTCACCGGCAACCGGGTCGAACAGAACCGTCTCGGTGCGAGCGAAGCCCTCGTCTTAAACGGAAACGTCAAAGATTTTTATGTGACGAAGAATGTCTTGCGGGATAACGACAACATCGGGATTGATTTGATCGGTCATGAAGGAATCGCCCGGTCGAAGAAAGATGACTACGTCCGTGAAGGAGTCGTGTCGGAAAATCGTGTCTACCGGACGTCGAGCTACGGAAATCCTGCTTATGGGAAGGAATACAACGCAGCAGGTATCTACGTCGATGGTGGAAAAGATTTAACGATTGAGAAGAATCGCGTTGAAGCGAGTGATATCGGAATTGAAGTGACGAGTGAACATGCCGGACGTTACGCAGAAGACATCATCGTTCGTCAAAACGATGTACGACGCAATGTGTACACCGGTATTGCAATCGGTGGTTATGATACGAAACGCGGTGGAACAAAACAGGTCCGAATCGAACAAAATCAGCTGATCGGCAATGATACGAAAGGACTCGAAGGTGGGCAATTGCTCGTCCAACATGATGTCCGGGACAATAAGATCGTCGGGAACACGTTCGACGGTCCGCTAAGTATCGCCCATTACTTCAAGACAAGTTCCGGGAACCAGTTCGAACAGAATACGTTCAAGCATACGAAACGCTTCATGTGGCGCGACACCTCCTATAAAACGGAACAAAGCTTCCTGAGAGCGGTTCGAAAGGTGGAATGAGGATGAAGAAATCGGAGCGACTCCTCGCTTACTGGATCCGGATTCCGAGATACTGGCGGCTCGGAGCGTTAACCGCCTTTGTACTAACGGTTTGGACGATCGAAGGCGTTCGTTTTTTAACAAGCCGAGCGTTTCATCTACCGACGATTCAAGACGTGATCATTTGTCTTATTCCAGCGATTCTTTTATTTATAGTATGGAAAACAAAAAGTCCGAAGTCTCCACCGAATTAATGAATCGACACAAGGAATTTGGATAAGGATTCTCGAAAAGGGGAGGGTAGTTGAATTAAAAGGAGGAATGGTGATGACGAAACTGACGATTCAAGCCGTGATTGACCGTCCGGTCGAGACGGTGTGGGAAATGTGGAATGAACCAGAAGACATCAAACGCTGGAATGCGGCGTCTGACGATTGGCATACGACAGCGTCAGAGAATGATTTGACGGTCGGCGGTCAATTCACGAACCGCATGGAAGCAAAAGACGGGAGCATGGGATTTGATTTCACGGGTACATACGAGACAATCGTTCCTTACGAACGCATTGCTTATGTCCTCGAGGATGGTCGTCAAGTAACGATCGACTTCTCAAAAAATGGAGAACAAACAGAAGTAGTCGAGACATTTGATGCGGAAACGATGAACCCGCCTGAGATGCAACAAGCGGGTTGGCAGGCAATCCTTGATCGTTTCAAGGCGTATGCGGAGTCGAAAAAATGAACTTACCAAAAAACCGTCCATCATGTTCTCGTGTTCCGATTAGGAAGACGAACATGATGACCGGTTTTTTTGTGATTTCCATCAACCTGCTAATTCTAACATCTGAACGAACGCAACGTCCGGGTCTGTCGTCTCGAAGCGATTCAACCACTCCTTGAAGTCACCTTCGTACAGGATACGACCTTGATGAAGGAAGATGACGTGGGCATCGGTATGCAATAAATCGTGCAATTGATGCGTCGAAAAGAGACAGGTTTGACCGTTTGCCGTCATCTGTTCGAATCGTCGCATGATATGGAGGCGGGTTGCCGGATCAACGCCGCTCGTCGGCTCGTCAAAAATGTAGAGCGAACGTGGTACTGTCGTCAAAAGTGTGACGAAGAGCCATTTCTTTTCGCCGGCGGACATCTTGCCGATTTTCATCTCCCAAAGGTGAACAAACAATTCACGTTCACGAGGCTGTTGCAGGTGATACATATAGGTCTCTTGCTTACGATACTCTTTCAAGCGGGCGAGTCGACCGACGAAAACGGCGACGTCTTTACCTTTTAGTTCATCTGAATAATAGATGAATTGTGTGAGGTAAAGAATATCTGCAACGGCGGGGAGGTCAAGTGATCCGGATGCGATTGGTAAAGCACCGGTCATACAATCAAACAGTGTCGTTTTCCCGGCGCCATTCATTCCAATCAAGACGTTCAGCTTACCCGGAACGAGTGAAAAGGAGACGTCGTGTAACAGGTCGGGTGATTTCGGATAGTTGAAGCGGATGTGTTGGACGTGCATCTGAATCCTCCTATCGGGTCAGTAAAGACATGGGATTAAACCGTGTGATGGCGAATATCCCGAGAATGAGATAAATAAGTAACATCACGCTTACCAGCAGCAAGGAAGGTGTAGCGTTCATTGTCGTCGAAAGAGGAATGACAGATGTTCCTACTGCTTTTATGCTATAAAACGGATTGATATAACTGTACCAGCGATCAGGCTGGCTATTAGCGAACAAGAATAACGGATACATGACGATATTCAGTAATGTCGCCATGCTCGAAATCTTCGCCGGGAGCATCGTCAAGGCAATGCTTGCTAAGGCAAACGGGATACTGAGGATCAAGACGAGATAAGCCATCGATAATGTCGAAAGCGAGAAAAAACCGAATACGAGCATCAGGATCGTTGTAAAGATCGTCAAACTGATTGTCGCAAATACGAGCTGCACGAGAACGAGTGCCAGAATGCAGCCCATCTTACTCCCGGAAATCATGATATAGGTCTTCATCAATCCATACTCCCGCATTCGAGCAAGTTGAAGACCGATGCTGTTCACATAAATCGAGAGAAGGATGTAGCCCCAAAAAAGAGCGAGAAAGGATAGAAAACGACTCTCTGTAAAGTCGAGTCGTGATCCAAAGACGAAGGCAAGGATCAGTGGGAAAATCAACGACCAGAAGACCGGGATTTTATCCGTCAGCATGATCTTGAAATAGAGTACGAAGTAGCTAGGAATTGAATGCATATGTACCTCCAGTTCGTTAAATGAAATGATCGGTGATTGTTCATGTTTGTAATTACGTAAAAAAATGAATGAAAATTCTATGTGCTGTTGGTTGTTAATACAGATAATAATAACATAAATAAACAAATATTGTATTTTTTAAGAGGAGGGTCTAAAATGAAATATTTATTAACTTCTGGTGGGGTAAAAAATGAATCGATTCATCAAGCTTTGCGTGAGATGCTCGGAAAACCGATTGATGAATGCCGGGCGATTGCGATCACGACAGCATCCTATGCGTTACAAAACGGAGCAACCCTTGCTACCAACTTCATTCAAGGTAAAGATGAGGCACCGATGGTCGGTTTAGGCTGGAAGTCAGTCGGTCTGTTGGAATTGTCAGCCGTTTCGGTGCTAGATCCGGCTATTTGGCAACCGGCCGTCGAACAAGCGGATGTCATTCTTGTCAATGGTGGTGATCCGTTATTTTTGCATCACTGGTTTGTTGAATCTGGTTTTGATCGCTTATTGCCCAATTTGACAGGAGTCTATGTCGGAATGAGCGCAGGTAGTATGATTTTGACACCAAGAATTGGCGTGGAGTTCATCAATTGGCGTAGCTCGGCTGACCAGACAGATGAAACACTTGGTTTCGTCGACTTCTCGATTTTCCCGCATCTCGACCATCCGCAGTTACCGGGAAATCATCTACAGGCGGCAAAAGACTGGGCAACGGCACTTCAGAATCCGGCTTATGCGATCGATGATGATACGGCGATCCGCATCGAAGAAGGAAAGATGGACGTGATTTCTGAAGGGCAATGGCTCCAATTACGGTGACGGTAATTTATTTCGTCCGCCATTGTGAATCGGTCAAAACGGGGAGTGACCAGGAACGAGGCTTGACGGATGCAGGTCAACTGCAAGCGCAGGAACTCGTAGCGTTCTTTAAAGCGATGCCGATTGACGCCATTTACTCGAGTCCGATGCGGCGGGCGGTTGATTCCGTCCGACCGCTTGCGAATCAACGATACATGCAGGTCATGACGGCTTCATTTCAAGAACGACTGTTTCAACCAATCGATGCACGATTAACGTCTGAGCGACTCGAGGAAGTAGTGAGACAGTCATTTCTAGACGTTGATTACTCAGAAGTTGGTGGAGAATCGAATCGTATGGCACTTGATCGTGCTGTAGTAACCATCGAAAAGCTACGTGACATGCATCCGAATCAACAAGTGGTTGTCGCGACACATGGACTTGTATTGTCGTTAGTTCTTGAAAAATATACTGGGCGAGCGGCGAACGACTGGTTAGATGCCATGTCGAGTCCAGCAATTCACCGGCTGACATTCGATGCAGGCGGGAAAACGTCTCATGAACAACTATTGTAAAATGATTAAATCTGCCCGCTGAAGATGAAACCGAGAAAGAGCAGTAGTAACACACCAAGCGGAACGGCACAGGCGAGACTGACAAATTTGAGGATTCCCGATTCGCGTCGTTTGATGGCGACGATCCCGAGTCCGATTCCAAACAGATAAATAACAAGTCCGATTGGGATCGTAAGCATCGAGTTCGGTCCGAACGACCAGTTGAGCGGTGGGAAAACCATATAGGCGATGAGCAGACCGAGCAAACTAAAGAAGATAGAAGCTTCAGCGTATGTCATATGAAAACTCCTTTTAATGAAGTATGTGAACAAGAATTCGGACTTAAAACGTAAATTCCTGCTTCATCCAGTACATTTCCAGTTTGTCTTTTGCATGAACGGGAACTATATCTAAAAGATAGTATCTTTTAGATATAGGAGGGACCGATGCCAAAAGAAAATATGACGCGTTACGCGATTCTCGGACTTCTCGCCAGTGGCTGTACGTCCGGGTATGAGATGAAACACACAATCGATACGAGTTTGAATCACTTTTGGAAAATCAGTTTCGGACAAGTCTACCCGACACTGAAACGGTTAGAAGCGGAAGGGTTGATCGTGGAAGAGGTCACGGATGGGGAGCGAAAACAATTTGCCCTGACGGAAAACGGGCATGCGGAACTCGAACGTTGGGTCGCTGAACCGTCCGTCGAACTGCCGGTACAACGAAACGACTTATTGTTAAAGCTTTATTTTGCCCGCCATGCTTCAAAAGAAGTCACCTTGCAGAAAATTCAGGAGCATGCGCGTTTGCTCGAAGAACGGCTTGAGACGTATCAAGCGATCGATGCGATGATTCGTTCTTATCCGGACTCGAATGATGCCGTCTATTGGTTACTGACGCTTGATTATGGCATTCGAAAGACACGGGCGTTACTCGATTGGTGTGACGCTTCCCTTGAGACCCTTGAAGGAGGAAATTGACATGAAACGGATCATTGCGACTCCGAACAAAGATGTCGTCGTGTTCATCATCGGTTTACGAATCAATCGCTTGCGTTCCGTCCGGCAATGGTTGCCGACAGTCCAGGCGATGGGACCGATGCTGCAAGAGTGTTATGCAAACGATGTCGGATTGATTTCGCATGAGTCGCTTGTCGGTTGGCGTTCCGTGACGTTGATCCAGTACTGGCGCTCGACGGAAGAGTTGATGGCATATGCCCATGGTTCGCGTCATTTGACGGCGTGGAAACGATTCAATCAGAAAGCACGGGCATCAGAAGCGGTCGGGATCTTCCATGAGACGTTCGAAGTCAGCAATTATGAGTCGATGTATGTCAATCTTCCGACCCGAGGTCTTGCAAAAGCACTGGGCGAGTCGGCAATCAAACCGCATCAGGAACAGGCAAAAGGGCGCTTAGCCGAGCGGCAGACGCAAGAGACAATCTAAATAGACAAAAGGGGCTGACTCAAAAGTCAGTTTTTACACAGATAAGGGTGGCAGAATGATGATCTGGCACCCTTATCTCGTAAAAAGAATGGCTCATTACACGCCACTCCTACAGGAAAAAGCGCATTTTGCGCTGTCAGAGACAAACAAGACCCGCTTTCCTGCTTGAACGAAGCAGGAAAACTGGCTTGTGTCTCGCCTGAGGAAAGGGCGTGAAAAGACGAGTCATTCTTTTTTGAGTCAATCCCTTTTTATGTCGCTACTGGCGTTGCGGGTTCGAGTATCTCCCCACAGTTTTGGCAAATATGATCAAGCGTTTTTGTACACGGTTCGCAAAACGTACAAGCGTGCGAGCACTGATAGACCGTCGTTTCAATCGTTTCTTGACACCGGACACAGGTTGATTCCATATGTATCACCTCCTTGTTAGTAGTATAAGAAATACTATTCGATGAACACAGAAGCAGAACAAAGGAAAAGGCTATTTTTTCCTTTGATTCCATATTAATTTGAAGAAAGTGGTTTTAATTCGAAAGGGAGATGAAAAATGGACCAAATTGATCAACAGATCGTCCGGATTCTGCAAGACGATGCACGGATTCCGTGGTCGGAACTCGGACGACAGATCGGGTTATCGGCACCTGCCGTCATCGAACGGGTCCGAAAAATGGAGGACGCGGGAATCATCGAAGGATTCCGCGCTGTCATTAATCCAGAAGCACTCGCGCAAGGGTTACTCGCGATCGTTATGTTCGAAGAGACACGCTGCGCAGGCTTGATTGAATTTTGTAAAGGACATCCGGAAGTCGTCGAGTGTCACCGGCTGACCGGTAGCTATAACTTCATGGTCAAGTTGCAAACCGCGTCCGTTGCAACACTGGAATGTTTTCTCGATGACGCATCGATTTACGGCAAACCGTCGACCTGGATTCGATTGTCGACGCCAGTGCCGTTCACGGGATATACGGTATGATGGAGGCAACACGTTTCTAATAAGGAGTTTTAAAGGAGAAAAAAGATGAACCTCATGCTAATCGGGGGCGGACAACTGATTGCACCGTCGCATCAATGTATCAATCGACATGTCTTTCAACTGACGAAACACGCGCCACAGATTGTCTTCCTGCCGACGGCAAGTCGGGATGAATCGCTATACCAACAACAGTTTCGAGATACATATGAAGCACTTGGAGCGACCGTCTCGATCGTCACGCTGTTTGACGACGTACAATCCATAGCGACACAACGACAATTAATAGAACGTGCCGACATTCTTTATGTCGGCGGTGGCAATTATCCGTTACTCGTTCAGACGCTTGCTTTAAAAGGCATGGATGGATTGATCAAGCAAGCCGTCAAGCACGGAACATGGTACGTCGGTGTCAGCGCTGGAGCAATCTATGCGATGGAATACGGGATCCGTACGAGTGATGACGGAACGGACTATTGCCTGGATACAGGACAAGGCTGGCTGAGCGGTTGTCTCTGTCCGCACTTGAACCAGGAAAAACGGGCAACCCGTTTTCAGGAATGCCTGTCTCAAATGAATCACGCCATCGGATTACCTGACGATACAGCGTATATTCAATCTGATACAGATCATTATCTATTAGGAGAAGGATACGTGCTTGGCTCTAAATGATGATGAACGCTTTGTACATCTAGAGTGTTCACCGTCATTTAAAGTAATTCAAAACAGTTGACGAACAAAAATCGGGATGGTATATTTATCTCGAATTAAAGATATATGAATTAAAGATACAAAAGAGGTGAACGAAATGACTCCACCGAATCCGAACTTGAAAGCATTGACAGTCATGGTGCGCGCAGTTGATGCGATACATGAAGTCATCAAGAAGGATGTTGCGCAATGGGGTTTGAACCCGACGGATTTTTCGGTTCTTGAGTTGCTGTTTCACAGGGGCAGGCAACCGATTCAATTGATCGGGAAAAAAGTCTTGATCACGAGCAGTAGCATCACCTATGTCATCGATAAGCTCGAAAAGAAGAATTACGTTTTCCGCAAAGCATGTCCAGAAGATCGGCGCGTGACATTTGCGGAACTGACACCTGAAGGGGAACAATTGATGGAAACGATTTTTCCGGAGCACGAGCAAGCGATCAATCAGGTATTTCAAGAAATAGCCCCGTCAGATCTCGAAGCATTCATCGAGACAGCCAAAACGATCGGCTATCAAGCAAAAAAACAATAAAATTTTTTTAGACTGATATCTCGAATTCGAGATAATAACCATTAAAGGAGCGATTTTTCATGAATGAATTAAAAGGAATCCACCACGTGACGGCGATTACGAGTAGTGCCGAGAAAAACTATGACTTCTTTACGAACGTCTTAGGAATGCGATTGGTCAAGAAGACCGTCAATCAGGATGACATTCAGACGTACCATTTATTCTTTGCTGATGATAAAGGATCTGCCGGTACGGATATGACGTTCTTTGATTTCCCTGGTATTCAAAAGGGATCACACGGAACGAATGAAATCTTCAAGACAGCGTTCCGTGTCCCGACGGATGCGGCACTCGAATACTGGATTAAACGCTTTGACAAATACGACGTCAAACACCGTGGCATCAAAGAACAATTCGGCAAGCAGACGCTCTCGTTCGTCGATTTCGATGAGCAACAATACATGTTGATCTCTGACGAGCATAATCAAGGTGTCGCTTCCGGCACACCGTGGCAAAACGGTCCGGTACCCCTCGAGTTCGCGATCACGGGACTCGGTCCAATCCACATCCGGATTGCGGAATTCGACAACTTAAAAGCGGTACTTGAACAAGCGATGTTGATGCGTGAAGTCGATCAAGCAGGTTCACTGCACTTGTTCGAGATGGGTGAAGGCGGAAACGGTGCCCAAGTCATCGTCGAGCACAACGTCGTCCTGCCGAGCGGACGTCAAGGATTCGGAACGGTGCACCACGTCGCCTTCCGCGTTGAAGATACGGCTGCCTTACAGGAATGGATTGAGCGGATGCAACAGCTTCGCTTCAACACATCCGGTTACGTCGATCGTTTCTTCTTCGAGTCCCTTTATGCTCGTGTCGCGCGCGGTGTCTTGTTCGAGTGGGCAACGGATGGTCCTGGTTTCATGGGGGACGAGCCATACGAAACGGTCGGGGAGAAATTGTCGTTACCCCCATTCCTTGAGCCGCAACGGGCACAGATCGAACAAATGGTCCGTCCGATCGATACGGTCCGGAGCACGCGCAACATCGAAAAAGAATATCTTTAAAAGAAAAGTAAGCTGACAGCATCTAAATTAGAGGAGGAAATGAAAATGGAGAAATTAAACATTGGTATCATCTTAGGGTCCACACGTGAAGGACGCATCAGCCCACAAGTCGGGAACTGGGTCAAACAACTCGCCGATCAACGGGGGGATGCGAACTATACGATTCTTGATATCGCCGACTATAAATTACCACTCCTTGGTGAAAAAGACGGCGATGCGTCAGGTGCTGCTGCTTGGTCGAAGGATGTCGCGGCGCAAGACGGATTCGTCTTCATTGTCCAGGAATATAACCATTCAATCGCAGCGTCACTTAAGAATGCGCTCGATTATCTCCGCGTCGAGTGGAACAATAAAGCGGCAGGGATCGTCTCTTACGGTTCCGTTGGTGGAGCGCGGGCAGCAGAACACCTGCGCGGCATCCTCGGTGAATTATTGATTGCCGATGTCCGGGTGCATCCGGCGTTATCCTTGTTCACGGATTTCGAGAACGGATCGGTCCTAAAGGCGGCAGCCGTTCAAGAAACATCGGTCAACCAGATGCTCGATCAAGTCATTCCGTGGGCAACGTCGTTAAAAACGATCCGCTAAATCTTTTCATAAGAAAACCCCCTCATGTCGAACGGACATGAGGGGGTTAGTCGTTCACCGTTATTCGCGTCTATTTCTTATTATTTCAAATACTGTATTAATGATTTTATTGTTTAAATTAAAACTTAAAAATCTCGACTCACGTCAACAAAAAATAACTGACCATCAAGCCGACCAACAGACCACTAAAGACGAGACGGTAGACGGGTGAACGATGGGTTCCTTTATTTTGTTTCACCTGATAGACGATGAAATAAGCTAC
Organism: Exiguobacterium sp. TDN 0502; assembly: GCF_050846835.1. Taxonomy (NCBI): domain Bacteria; kingdom Bacillati; phylum Bacillota; class Bacilli; order Caryophanales; genus Exiguobacterium; species Exiguobacterium sp. TDN 0502. Next base: position 43,378 of record NZ_JBOZGJ010000005.1, read on the forward strand.
ACTGGTCACCATGATGAGGATCGCCAGTGTACTGAGTAGGGTAGACATCAGCATTCCTCCTTATCGTAAAATCTTAGATAATGCTTTTCCTTTTGCCAGTTCATCGACGAGTTTATCGAGAATGCGGATGTTACGGATGTGAGGATCCGTTAGGTTCTCGACTCGAATCCCGCAGATGATGCCAGTAACTAAAAAGCGGCGTTCGTTCAAATCGGGTGCGTGCTCGAAAAAGGCTGCGACGGTTTGGGTTTGTATGGCTTGTTCAAGAGTGGATTTCGTGTGTCCGGTCAACCAAAACAGCACGTCATCGAGTTCGTCTTGTGTCCGTTGCTTGCGCTCGACTTTTTGACGGTATACCTGATACAGCTGCAACATCGGCATTTGAAATACTTTTTCGTAACTCATCTGAATCGCCTCCTTTCATGGTAACATATGGTAAAGGGTCTTGTGTCACGGATTTTAATTCGTTTTGGAGGTGCAGGATGAAATGAGACGTCGAATGATTGGAATGACTTTTTTGACGTGCCTAGTGCTATTTTTAGGCGTCGTGGGTGTAAAACTGTCGTATCAGGCATGGGTTGATCCTCCGATCGATCAGTCGACGGGAAACTGGGTACATGTCCCGAGCACAATTTTACCGACTAAAAAAGTCATCTATGCGAAAAAAGATTTGATCACAAAGGCACTGAGCTCTTCAAAAAATGGGCACAAAGGATATCGGAAAGAGCCGGATAAGAAACCTGTTGTTGAAGTGGGAAAGGGATCATGGACGGATGCAATCAATCAAATCGCACGTGTGATTCCTTGGATTATCGCTTTGGTGATCATCTTCTATCTGTATCATCGACAACGATTCAACCGCATGCAGTGGTCATTTCCATCAAGGCATCAACCAAAGCGAACCGCTCTATCGCTTCCGCTCACTCCTGAAGTCCAGTCCTCATCTAAAGACAGTATGCTTGATTCAAAAATTCGCGAAGCAGTGCGTACGTTCAATCGGTCACTTGCTCCAGCGCAGCAGCGACGGACATATGAAACGCTGACGGAGTGGTTAACACGCTTAGAAGTCACAGTCCCGCATGAAATCTATCAGCTCGTTCGCTATGCCGACGTAGCAGAACAGACACTCAATCCCTCTCGACGGACTGCTTTCCTCGAACAGCTTAAGCAAAGTCAGACACGGCTCGTGTAATCAGCCGTGTCTTTTTTGGTGTCCGCGATACTTGTTGAGGGCGAGCATGTTCAACAGGAACAAGGCGGTCCCATAAAGGAATAGTCCAAGCCAGTACGGCCAGATGCTCGACCACCCGTTGCCGTATACGAGTACTTCCTTGATCGCGCTCGCTCCGTAGAAGATCGGGGTGATGTATCCGATGTTTCCGAGTCCGTACGGGATCAAATCAAGCGGAATCAAGCCGGAGAAGAAAATCTGTGGAATGATTGTAAAGGGAATTAACTGGACGACTTGTAATTCAGACTGGGCGAAGATCGAAATCGTTGCTCCGAACAAGACCGCGACGACGGCAAGTCCGAGCATCGTCAGGAAGACCCAGATGATCGAACCTTCAGACGGTAAGTCAAGAACGGTCGTCGCGTACAGGACGACTAGAATCGCCTGGATGGAGGCGAAGACGCTATAACCGAGCGTATAGCCGAAGATGACGTCGGTTTGGCGAATCGGTGTCATCATTAACCGCTCGAGCGTGCCACCACTGCGTTCTTTGACGAGTGCCATTGCCGATAAGATAAAGACGAAAAAGAACGAGAACAAGGATAAAAAGACGAAACCAAGCGCGTCAAACGTCGATTGATCGACATCACCATAGAGATAGTTCGACTCAAGTTGCATCGTCGGTTGCAGGGATGCCAGTCCAGCTTGAATCTCGCGTAGTGCCTTTGAACTTTTCGTTGAAGGTTCGCGGAGGTTCAACGATAGCTGGTTATCTTTCATGTCTAAGACGACGTCGACCGTTTCATGGTCCTTGAGGTAGGCGTCAGCATCGCTGCCGTTATACGTTTTAATCGACAGATCTTGTTTTTCAATCGCTTGTGAGACCGGAGCCGGTACATCTTGACTGATGGCGACGACAGGCGTGTAGTCATCGTTTCCGAGCAAAAAATAGATCAAGGTAAAGATTAATAACGGAGCAAGTAAAATCAGTCCGACGCTTCGTTTATCGTTCAACGTTTGACGGATGACCCGTCGTGCGAGTTGCCACATCACGTCACGTCCTTTCCAGCGAGCAGGAATAGTTCCTCGACCTGACCGTTTTCAGTCTGTGCGAACAAACGGTCGAGCGGATCGTAGGCGATGATCCGACCGTTATAGATCAATGCTGCCCGGTCACATTCATTGATTTCATCCATGACGTGGGTCGAGACGACAATCGTCGTACCTTGCGCACGAATCGCTTGGAATTGATTCCAAATCTGGCGGCGTAATACGGGATCAATCCCGACGGTCGGCTCATCCAGGAATAAGACGGTCGGACGATGCAAGATTGAGATGGCGAGGGACAATCGTTTCTTCATCCCGCCGGAATAATGGCGAACGAGCTTTTTTTGATCATTCGTTAAATCGACGAGTGTTAACACTTCTTCGATACGTTTTGCTAAATCCTGACGGGACATGTTGTATAAAGAACCGAAAAATTGCAGATTCGCAAGACCCGATAAATCTTCATACAAAGCATCGTTTTGTGGCATGAAACCAATCTCCGATAACATCTTGAAGCTTGGAATCGAAGTGTCACCAATCTGAATCGAACCTGCGTCTGCCTGGATCGCACCAATCATCAAACGAATCAGTGTCGTCTTACCAGAACCTGACGGACCAAGTAACCCACAAATCTCACCGGACGGAATCAAAAGATCAATCTGTTGGAGGACGTTCTGTTGATGAAACGATTTTGATACACCGTTCAGTCGTAAATCCATCGTATTCTCCCTCCTTTTTATAAAATAATTATTGAACAACGTGTTGATTAATTTCATTATAAAAGGGAGAGAAACTGGGAGCAATGACCAGTTGACGTCTATCTGTCGCTTAAGCGACACATTCCGACAAACTGTTGAAGAAAGAGGCGATTTCGATGAAAAAACAGGATTTACGCATCATTCGGACTGACCGCAGAATACGCGAAACGTTCCTTCAGTTGATCGACGAAGTCGGCTTTGACGCCGTGACGATCAAATTATTGACAGAGCGCGCGGAAGTCAACCGCGGGACATTCTACCATCATTACGCGGATAAATACGAACTGCTCGAACGGATGACGAATGAGATCTTTGAAAAGATCGAGGCGACGTTCGAACGGGGGATTCCGTTTGTCCTGGTTAACCAAACGGAGGACTCTCCGTACCGACGGATCATTCCGTTTTTGACGTTTCTCTACGAACACCGGACGCTGATGCGGATTTTACTCAGTCCGGCGAGTGATGGAATGTTTCGGAACCGGGTCCGCGATTACATGCAACAGATTCTGTTCTCGGGACTACCGGAACAAGGAGAACGGCTCGTTCCAGAAAATTATCTCATTGCCTATCTCTCAGCCGCTCATCTCGGTGTCATTGAATCCTGGTTGAGCCGTCCAAACGAGACATCACCGGAAGAGATTGCCCGGATCATCTTTACGATTTCGATGGAAGGTCCGTTTCGAGCGGCAGGGTTCCGGCGATGAACTTAGAGGAAGCATTAGCCTATATCGTTAAGGCATTCCAACAAGAGCAAATTCGCTTTGGCATCGGTGGTTCATTGCTGTTAGCACATCATGGACTGCCTGTTACACCGCGTGACATTGATGTCGTCGTTACGCTAGAAGACGCTGAACGAGCCATTCGACTGTTAGCGGAGATGGGAACTGTCGTCGAACAAGACGAGACGTCACTTTACGCGACACAAGTGTTTCAGGAATTCATCATCAAAGGAATCGATGTCGATCTAATGAGCGGACTGCAGATTCGCCATGACGAGGGGATTTTCGTCTATCCGTTTGCGGAACAAACCATGTAGCGTGAAGTACTAAAAAAGAATGAAAATTGAAATTTATTACATAATTGTAAGTCGTTAAATATGTCTTGATGTATTATTCTAGAAGAGTAATTAGAAAAAGGATTGAGCTGTAGGAGGAAACAAATGTGTCAGGTTTTAGTCTAGCAATGAATCTTTTATTTGGGAGTGTTCATCTTATTCTTATGGCGATGGCGATCCCATCAATCATCTATGCCCTCTATCTATTACAGAAAATCGCTAACAAATGATTGCAGGAACTTTTTGGTAAGAACAAGAAGACAGTTTAAGTACCCACGCATCATCAAAAGGAGGCGATGGCATGTCAATCTCGACATGGGTTGCAATCTTATTCGTATTAGCGGTCAGTGTCTACGCATCTTCTCAACCGAAACGTTCGAAGAAATAACCAAAGGCGCGACTTCCAATGCGGAAGTTGCGCCTTTTCGTTGTTCAGTTTTTCGTATCAAGCCAAGCGATCGCATCTGCCAAGTCGTCCGCAATATAGTCAACGCTGGCTTGTTCCACCCGGTCAGCGTAATCGCGAATGGAGCTCTCTCCGGCACCGGTTCGAACTAAGATTTTGATACACTCGGCGTGCGCAGCTGCCACCATATCACTCCAACGGTCCCCGATGACGACACATTGCTCGAGTCGGAGATCGTGTTTTACTTGAGCTTGCCATAATAATTCAGGTGACGGTTTGCGACAGGTGCAACGATCTTCCGCTGCATGCGGACAAATCAGCACGTCATCAAAGCCGAAGTTCTTTAATTCTGTCCGGAACTCCTCTTCATGCGAGAGTCCTTTTGAGATACCAGGTTGATTCGTAAACGCAATCAATAAAATCCCTTGATTGCGTAAGCGTTCGATTAGCGAAGGAACGTAAGAAAATAACGCAAACGTTCCAGGGTAGTGGACGGATGCATCTCCACCAATCGTCCCGTCCCGGTCAAGAAATATTGCCTGAATAGAATTCATGTGTACAACTCCTTTGATTACGAAGCATCTTTTAGTTCTTGGTACGGTTGCACACGTGCGGCCAGTTGTGCTGGAATGAACGCAGCGATAACACCGAACAGAATCGGTAAAGAGAGCGAGACACCAATCAACAACGGTTCATTCCACGGTACGAGATCGTACAAAACATAAATCGTCGTGTAGGCGACAATCAGTCCAAAGACTCCGGAAATTAGACCGACCAGGAAGCCTTCAAGGACAATCAACTGACGGATCGCGCCGTTCGTCCAGCCGAGTGCTTTTAAGACGGCAAGTGACGCCCTGCGATCGGTGACGTTTTGCCACATGATTTCACCCGTCGTCAAAATGGCGATCGTGATTGCAACACCCATCGTCACGTAATGCATCGGACCGACTTGTAAGGCAACGAATTGACCGAGCCACGACGTGTAAAGCACACCTTGTAAATGGAACGTCACGAATAAGAAGAATGTCAAGAGAGCTGTCGGTAAAGCGATTGAGAGAACGGATAAACTATTACGTTTCCATTTCCCGATTAATTCCTTTAGTGCGAGTGTCACCGTCGAACGAAGCTTCAGTCCGACGCGAGCTGCTTTCGCGTATTCACCGGTCTTGATCGCTTCGTACGGTGAGATGCGACGAATCGTCCATGCTGACCAAGCGGCGCCGGCGAGGTAGATAACGAGACTAAATAGCGCGATCCAGAGAAGGCTCAACCCGTTCATCGCTTCATTACGGACATACGAGAAGATTCCTTCGACGATCAAGGCGACCGTTGAGACGAATCCAGCTAGGATTGCTGCCTCGATCAAGACAATTTTATAGAGATCTTTTGTCCGCCAGCCGAGCGCGAGTAAAACAGCGAACTCTTTCCGACGAGCGAGCATCGAGACATAACTCGTCGCGAGGACATAGACGACCGCGACCGCGAGCATCGCGAAGATGACGCCTGAGAAACCAACACTTGTCTCGCGGAAGATCGTCATCGCGGCGCCGATGTGGATCCATGGTTGTTCGATCCAACCGAGCGTCTTGCCGTCATCGACGACTTTCGTAACGACGGGTTGTGGAGAAGAACCTTTAGTGATGGTGACCATCAATCCAGTTTTCTGTTCAATCTGTTTTTTCACGTCTTGGAGTAGTTGCTCTGAATCTTCACTGACAGTCGAAGCGCCTTTGATTTTAAGACGAATCGAAGAAATAGCTTGTTCGCCATTGACTGCTCGCGCGCTGTCAATCGTCGTCAGGATGTTTGGAGAACTCGTCAACAGTCCAGCGGGATTACCAGACGTATCAATCGATTTCGCTGGGTTGACAGGTTCCCCCTTCGCATCTAAAACAAGATCGGCAAACGAGGGACGATAGGTTTCCATTGGTAACTCGTTCAGCGGGTCTTTTGAGACCTTGATGTTTTTCGGATCGTACAGACCAACGACTTTAAATTGTAAAAATGGAAAGCGGACATTAGATGAGCCTGGTTCTGGGTTTTTAACCTTTTGTCCCATCGATGTGAGGGAGCGAAATCCTTTATCTGAAATAAGTTCCTTCCTAATACCGATTCCTGAAATTCGTGTCGACGTCGTGGATACTTCAAAAGCGTTGCTCCATCGGCTTGTAAATGGACTAAGCGTTGTTTGGAATTGAAGAGGGCCAGATTGATAAACCAATTGTCCTCCTTCTGCATATTCAGAATCCGTTTGTAAGCTATTCGTTTTTTCAACCATCGTTCGCAGATAGGTTTCTTCTACTTTAGCGGTTGGGATGGAAAGGTGTTGAATATTTTTAGCGGGATAAGAGGCAAGAGGAGAATTGATAATAGACCGTTTTGGTTGTCTTTTGATGACCTTATCAATTAGTTTTTGCTGGTCTTGTTCGGTTTGATAAGGAGCATCGAGACGTTCGATATCATAGTCGTAACTTCCCTTATTAAAAGAGTTCGGATTCACTAAGATCGGGATGATATTTTGATTATTAGCAGCATCTGATTCGTGATGATCGGACGAATTGAAGTATCGGGATTTGTTCGTCGTACGCACACTCTTGTCCAGACCTACAAGCCGTGCTTCTTCTTTTGGATCAATACCGACGATCAAGACTGGATTTCTAGCGACAGCCGTTGAAAAACCATCAATTTGTTCAGAAATGAATGAAGCGTTCTCAGGAACTTGAACTTTTGTTCCTTGAGCAAGATGAAGCACGGTTTTTGATTGTTGCTCTTTCTTGAAGCCGTTTTGAATATAAGTGGTTTCTGTAAAACGATAGATTCCTGGTGTGGAAGGAATTTTAATCGCTTTTTCAAAGGAAACGTTAGACATGACGTATCCCATGACAGCGACCGGGGCTGCGATATCAATCTCGTTCATCTGTTTGATTTGTTGGTACTGTTTAAACGAAATCCCACCGTTGATTCCATTGAGATAATTCGGTTCGAGTAACTTACTCGACTCCGTCGACATCTGACTGCCTTTTGGTCGCACGACGATATCATAAGCAGACGACCATTTCTTTTGTAACGTCTGTTCAACCGTTCCTTGACTGGAGTCCGTCAAGTTGAACATTAAACTGAGCCCTGCACTGATGATCAGCGCACCGACAAGCGTCAGGATGAATTTCCCTCGCTGCCGGCGCCATTGATTTAAGACAAAACGAAACATTGTCATTCCTCCTTTTATGGGGTAAAGGCTACGAAAAATGGATGAGACTGTTCATCTAAGATATGTAAGATTCGTTCGCTGAAGTTCGACCACGTTACGCGTCGTAACACTTCTTCGAGCGGGAAAAAACCGACTGCTAAACTTTCGCTGCTCGTCTGCGGTTGACCACCAATCGCTTTTGCAAGCCAACAGGTCGCACAGACATTCGCCTCGAGGTTTTGATAGATGCCGCAAAATTTCACGATTTCAATCTCAATTCCAGACTCTTCTTTGACTTCGCGAATGATACCGTCAGCTGCACTTTCCCCAGGCTCGACGATGCCACCCGGAAACTCCCAGCCGCGATCCGGTCCTTGGATCAAAAGAATCTCGTTTTGGTCATTCAAGACGACCGCTCCTGCTGATAACGAATAAATCGATGTCGGTAACATAGACTTCCTCCTGTGAAGAGAGGGACAACGTCTGTTGCCTCTCCGCCAAATATTAAGATGCATCTTTCAGTTCTTGATACGGTTGAACACGAGCGGCCAGTTGTGCTGGGATGAACGCCGCGATGACACCGAACAGAATCGGTAAGGCGAGCGATACGCCAATTAACAACGGTTCATTCCATGGAACGAGGTCATACAAGACATAAATCGTCGTGTAAGCAACAATCAGTCCGATGATGCCAGAGAATAGACCAACGAAGAATCCTTCGAGGACAATCAACTGTCGGATCGCGCCGTTCGTCCAGCCGAGCGCTTTTAAGACGGCGAGAGATGCGCGACGATCGGTGACGTTTTGCCACATGATTTCCCCCGTCGTCAAAATGGCGATCGTGATCGCGACACCCATCGTCACGTAATGCATCGGACCGACTTGCAGGGCGACGAACTGACCAAGCCACGACGTATAAAGGACACCCTGTAAATGGAACGTCACGAACAGGAAGAAGGTTAAGAGAGCTGTCGGTAAAGCAATCGAGAGAACCGACAAACTATTGCGCTTCCATTTTCCGATCAGTTCCTTCAGTGCGAGTGTCGCAGTCGAACGAAGCTTCAGTCCGACACGAGCGGCTTTCGCGTATTCACCGGTCTTGATCGCTTCGTATGGTGAGATGCGACGGATCGTCCACGCCGACCAGGTCGCACCAGCCAGGTAGATGACGAGACTGAACAGCGTGATCCAGAGGAGACTCCAGCCGTTCATCGCTTCGTTACGGACATAGGAGAAGATCCCTTCGACAATTAAGGCAACCGTCGAGACGAATCCAGCGAGGATCGCCGCCTCGATCAAGACGATTTTATAGAGATCCTTCGTCCGCCAGCCGAGTGCGAGTAAGACAGCGAACTCTTTTCTGCGCGCGAGCATTGAGACATAACTCGTCGCGAGGACATAGACAATCGCGACGGCAAGCATCGCAAAGATGACGCCTGAGAACCCGACGCTCGTCTCGCGGAAGATCGTCATCGCAGCACCGATATGAACCCATGGTTGTTCGATCCAACCGAGCGTCTTGCCTTGTTCGACGACTTTCGTGACGACGGGTTGTGGGGAAGAACCTTTCGTGATCGTTGCGACGAGACCGGTATCTCGTTCGATTTGTTGTTTCACGTCTTGGAGCAGTTGTTCGGATTCTTCACTGACGGTCGAAGCCCCTTTGATTTTTAGGCGAATCGACGAAATCGATTTGTTTCCATAAGTCTCTTTTGCAACATCAAGTGTCGTTAAAATATGTGGGGAGTTTGTCAGCAGTCCGACCGGGTTTCCAGACGATTGAATTTTTCGAGCTGGATTGATTGGTTGTTGTTTTTCGTCAAGAACTAAATCAGCCGTTGAGGGTCTGTAGGTCTCCATCGGTAACTGATTCAACGGATCTTTTGACACCTGAATGTTGTCAGCATCGTATTGTCCGATGATATTCATCGAAAAATAAGGTACGACGTATGGGAGCATTCCCGGATCTTTCGATTTAAATTTTTTGCCCGTTGATTGAATCGAGCGATAACCGAATGCAGGGATATTAGTTTCAGAAAAACTCCAATTTTTTAATTTTGTTGGAGCTGTTTCAACGGCATACGCATTGGACCAACGTGTAGGAAAGGGACTTTTAGTAGTCTTGTATTTTAGTGGGCTCGTTTTAAAAAATAGACCTGCTACATTGGATCCGGCAGCGTCACGATTCATGAATCGTGTCGTTTTTCCATTCAATGAATTTAAAAAAATACGTTGCATGTCCATGACGGAAACTGTTTCCGTCTGTAGAACTTTTGCTGGGTAGTCATTTAAAGATGAATTAAACGACGTTTTGTTCAGGTCTTCTTTTGCAAGGCGATTGATAAACGATTGTTGTTCTTTGTCAGTCGAGAAGGGTATCTTTAATTTTTCGACTTTAAATGAAAAATTACCGCGACTCACGGCATCGGGATCGATGATGACTGGAATGGTATGGAATGAGCCATCACTTCCTCCTTTACGATATTGGTCCGTCTCTTCGAAATAGCGTGAATGTTTATCTTTAAGAATACTTTTATCCAGTCCGACGAGCTTAGCTTCTGCAACTGGATCGATTGCAACGAGCAGTGTCAGATGATTCATCGTAAGATTTGAAAACTCTTTTAACGGTCTGGTAGAGAATGTTCGCTTCTCTGGAACAGAAATTTTTAATCCTTGGGCGATATGATAGGACTGATCATAAAGACGCTCTCTTTTGATACCCGAGTCATCGTATTCTTGCGTCGTTAACCGATATACGCCATCTTCTTTTGGAAAGTTCAACACTTTAGGAACGTTAACATTGATGCTTACATACCCCATCACGGCGACGGGTGCCGCAATTGCAATGTCGTTCATTTTCTTGATGGTTTCGTATTGTTTGAAGGAAATCCCACCACTAATGCCATTCAAGTAATTCGGTTCCAGTAAGTCATTCGATTCACTTGCAAGCTGACTTCCCTTCGGTCGGACGACGATATCATACGCAGACGACCATTTCTTTTGTAACGTCTGTTCGACCGTTCCTTGACTGGAGTCGGTGAGGTTAAACATCAAACTGAGTCCAGCGCTGATGATGAGCGCACCGACGAGCGTTAGGATGAACTTCCCGCGCTGCCGGCGCCATTGATTGATGACGAAACGTAGCATATGTAGTCTCCTTTGCTTGTTATTGGGAGATTTGCGTCTTTAAATAACGCGCAAGATCTTGTTCAAAATGGTGAATCGATTGTGCATCGAGTGCTTCTACATCTGCTTGCGTTGCGTAGCGGGTGACGAAATAAGGGGAGAGTGGCGTCACCAGATGAATGCGCTCCGTCCAGTCCGTCAACGATTCATGACTTCGTCGCTGAAGGGCACGTGGTAATCGTTGATTAAAATCAAATAGCATCAGGCGCAGTGATTCGATAGGAGGAGTAGGTATCGACTGAGTTGTTTTAGACGAAGTTTTATTCTTGAAAGAAAGATTTGATTGATCTTCCATAGTCTCCGTAATGTCTAAAGTATGTTTTCCTGTGAGTCGCTTTCGTTTTTTGATTACAAAATAAATGATGAAACTTCCGACAAGAAGCAACAAGAGAAGGATGATCGAAAAACTAGAGCCTGCCTTTTCTTCTGCTGATTCCAAAAAGCCTGGCGACTTGGTAGCATTGGCTTTTCCACGTGCTGTTCCATCCACTTTTTCCGTTTTACCTGAACTTATACCTAAAATCTCATCTTCAGAATCTTCGTCAATTATGCCATCGTCTTGGCAATTATATTTTGAAAATAGCAGATTTGATAATGTATCCTTTCCACATCCCCTGACGATCGTCGTCTCCTGTTCCGAAAAGTCCGCATTCCGAAACGCTTCATATGCAGACTGCGTCGATACCGACAGCAACAGAAATACGACGAGTGAGCCGATGAAGCTCGCGATTAATTTGGCACGAAACGTATGCATCGCGGAACACCTCCCTATGAACAGTATTTAGACACTTTGCACCGTGCGTTTTCGGCGGTCTTCGACGATCCGACCATCCTGCATGAAGAGAATCCGGTCAGCACGTTCGGCGAGTTCCAAATCGTGCGTGACAAATAAAACGCCACATTTGGCTTCACGATGCAACTCCAGTAACAACTCGAAAATCGCGTCGCCGGTCACGGAATCAAGATTTCCGGTCGGCTCGTCCGCGAGAATCCATTGCGGATGATGGAGCAGGGCACGGGCGATCGCGACCCGTTGTTGTTGTCCACCGGATAATTGAGCAGGTAGGGCATTTCGTTTATCGTCGAGTCCAACCCGTTCGAGCAGCTCGAGAATTCGCTCGTCTTGATTAAACGACGTCTTTTGTTTTAACAAGGCGACCTTTAAGTTCTCAGACACCGTCAGTGCCGGTAATAAGTGAAACTGCTGGAAGATGAAGCCGATCTCCTGCGAGCGGAATTGCGATAACCGTTTGTTCTTCCAAGACGTGATGTCCTGCCCGTCATAGAGGATCTGACCGGACGTTGGACGATCAAGTGAACCAAGGAGACTCAGGAACGTTGATTTTCCGGATCCGGAAGGACCAACGAGTGCTGTCACCTCACTTTGCGAAAACTGACCGTTTAGTTGATGCAAGACATCGGTCCGGACACCGCTTCGTTCGAATGTATGCGAAATATCTTGAAAGGTAATATCCATATGACCACTCCTTTTACATAATTTGGTTATGTTCAGTGTATTATTTTTAGAAAATTTTGTCTATTGTGTTTTAAGATTAAAGGAGAGTGATCGATGACGACATATCATCAAATAAAATCATAAGAAGAGTGTAGTAGAGATGCTCCGTGTTTGGATTGCGTTTAAAATTACATCTGGAATTGAATACTATGACCTGTTTAATTAACAACAAAGCGCTGACGATCACGATCACTTCGTGAATGTCAGCGCTTTGTTGGAATGTCAGTGTGTCATAGACAATTGTAGATATAGTATTGCGTGTTATATTTCTTAAGAGTTTTATCGATAAACCATTTCTGTCCATGTTCGGTGATGAAACGATGTTCCGCACGATAATGTGTGTCGTGACCTTCTTCTTTCATCCTGATGAAGGCAGCATCACCGTCCGCAGCTCTTTGATCAATTAATAGATAGAGGGCTTCGACGCGCAACAATAACATAGGTAGCAATTCGGCACGTGAACCTTCATAACCATACGCATCAAGGAATCGACTCACACGTTCGGAAAAGCGTACGTCATCCTGCTCCGATACATAATCGATAACGGATCCGTCAGGTGCTTGTCGTCTCCTACTGAGCGGAACGAACGTATAGAGCGCATAGACGATATCCCAAGCACGCGGACCGGGTGCCGCGAGGTCAAAGTCGATCACGCCACTGAGGCGCTGATCCTGAAAAATCGTATTATAGACAGCAAAATCATTGTGGCAGACGACTTCGTATGGAGTCGGGGTGTTGATCAATGGTTCCCAGTCATCGGTTTCGAAGTCGACCGTCGCGTCATGATACTGGCGCATCAGACGTGCGACATCGTCTAATACGTCATCATGCCACATGTATGCTTTTAGCGGATAATCTGCCGTCTCGCCGGGGAGGAAGGTCAGGATCTCTCGATGTTGTTCGTCGATGCCGACGAAGCGGGGAACACCGGGTAGTTGTTTTGCTTCTAAATGGCGCAATAAACGCTGTACGTTTTTGCTGTTCTCTTTTTGTGAGCGAAAGACATGCTCCCCTTTTTTGTAGACGGCGGAGACATTTCCGCCAGTCAGTCGTTGTTCTTCAGACATTGATCTAATCCTCTCCTTCAAATCCTATTTAGGAAACGTATTTTTTCATTCACTGAGGTGCTGGATAAATAGTGATGCAGGAACATATCAATCTCGCTTATCGATTGAAAATGAATGATCTTGTCCGCTTCATGTTGAGCAGGTGGCTCAATCCGTTGCCGTTGATAAATCTCTTGGTAAGAAGAATCGCCTCGAACCTCTCGTCCATCACGTGTCGAATGGGTCAGTCGGTCAACAAGCGTCGCTTCAGGTAAATCAAACCAGACGAGGATTGAGCGGAACGTCGCGCGGGGAAAATGCTGCAACAGTTGTTTTCGACCAATCCGCGTAGTGTTGGCGTTACATAAGATGATCGTCTCAACGGAAGACGTGATTGCCTGTTCGATCAACCATCCCGTCAAGTCATGTTTGATCTGATTCGGTCCTTCTGATGGAACGAGGTCTGGATAATGTTCGAGCAAAAAATGTGCTTGAAGATCCTGATCGATGACAAGGCTTGCTGGTAGACGTTGAGCAAGCTGTCGCGCGAACGTCGTTTTCCCGGCATGGGTCGTTCCGATCGTCAACAGGACCGTCCTCATGACGTCAGTTGTTCTTCCGGTAAACGATCGGCGAGAATCTGCGCGAGCCAGTCTTCTTTCGTTCCGAAGCAAGGAGTCGTCCGTCCGATATGATAAAACGTACTGGTCAATGGTCCGATGAAGTAGGTCGCATCCGGCATACATAAGTAAATCGGGCGATTCGTCGCGAGCGCAATCCCGAGTTCGACGTGACTACTTTTTCCTGCTGGTAACACGAGGACGAAGGCGTCCGCTTGTTGCACGGCTTCGAATTCAACAAGACCAATCTTTCGTAATGCTTCAGAATCCTCTGCCCGATCATTCATCGTCCAGTCATATGTTAAGTCGTGACCATGCAAGCGGAGTTCATCGCGGAGCCAGCGGACGGTCAACGTGTGGTCAAAGCGAGAAGCGATATAGAGTTTCATTCTCCGTACATCCTCCTTTTTTATCTCTCTGTTTCCCATCCTATCGAATTCATTCATGCAAGAAAAGGGATTTATAAGAAAAATTTGAAAAAAATGAAACTTTTTAAACGTGTTGCGTATCTAATAGGGGAGTGATTGCAAAAAAGGAGGATGCCGATGTGTTTCGAAAGTCAGATGCAGCATTATCCGACGCTGCTTTTGAAGCAGCTTTATTCGCAGAAGAAGACTATGTGTACCGTATTTCCTTCATTTATCTGAAAGAGGAGGCGGCAGCGCTTGAGAACGTCCAAGAGGTCGCGTACCGGGCATGGCGTGGGCGAAAGAGTCTACGGGATGCTTCGTATTTTAAGACATGGTTGACGCGCATCACGATGAATTGCGCTTTCCAGCAACATCGAGCGTCGTTTCAGCCGCTCGCGATCGAACCGAGTCAAACGACGTCGTTTGAAGAGCGTCTCGTCGATCGCTTGTACTTGGACGATTTACTGGAAGTCCTTGAGCCGACCGAGCGCTCGATCGTCTACTTGCGGTATGAAGAAGATTTGTCATTGCAAGAGATTGCGCAAACCTTCAATGTGCCACTGAGTACGATCAAAAGCACGTTGTACCGCGCACTCGAGAAAGTACGACGACAGAAGGGGATGAGTCTATGAATCACGAACCAAAATTCTTGATCGACGTACCGTCATCCGTCAGGCAACGAACAATTCAGGGCATCCGTAAAGCAAAACGGCGCCGGCGCTCGGTACAAACTGTTTGCCTTGCAGCCGGTCTGACGATCATCGGCTTTAGTTCCTTGCATGAAACCGTTCCCGAGAAATCGTCGCAATCGATGGTGGTCGGCATGTATTATGATGAACAGTTATACACGGTAGCCAGAAAAATTACGGATACAGACTGGCAACAGCTGAAAGGGAAGCGACTCGGCGTCACGGATGATGTCTTGACCGATACGGGACTGGAACAGGACACATCTGATTTTGCGTCGAACCTTGATGCGTTTACCGTCTATCAAATCAAGGATGATCCGATATCTGAGCACGTGCTGGTCGTTGGTCAGGAAGAGGGACGAGAACGGGTGATGATTCTGTCACCAGAACAGTAAAAGGGGGAAAGAGAGATGAACATCCGGTCTTGGACAACAGACGATCTACCACAATTGGTCGGATTGATGACGCAACTTGGTTATCCGGCAAGCGAGGACGTCTTACGCGAACGATTTTCGCGGGTCACCCGTCATCCAGATTATGAATTGCTTGTGCTAGAAGACGACGATATGCTTCTCGGCTGCGTCGGTCTATTTCAGGCGCAAGCGTTCGAGCACGATATGACCTATGTCCGGATCGTTACTTTCGTCGTCAACGCGACGCATCGTCGGCGCGGACTCGGTCGTCGCTTAATCCAAGCAGCGGAAGACTGGGCACATGCAAGAGGAGCGACTGCTGTCTTGCTGAACAGTGGCAATCGCCCGGAACGCGAAGCAGCCCATCACTTTTACCAAGCAATGGGCTACAGCGTAACGAGCACGAGTTATTCGAAATCATTCGCTTCATCGTGATTGACGGAAACCATGGAAAGCACGAAATCCCTGTTGTTCATAAAAGGAAGCCGACTGACGGGTTGCTAGGAGATCGATCCGCGTCGGATAGGTGAGTTGCAAGTGATCGAGTAACTGTTGTCCGTACCCACGCTTGCGTGCGTCGCGACTGACGAGGAGCTCACAGACGAACGTCGTCACTGAACCGTCCGTTAAAGCGCGGACATAGGCAAGGATTTCTCCGTCAGACTCAAGGACGAAAGCGGCATTGGCATTCATCCACGCGTTGCGGGTCCGCTCTTGATCAGAGACGAGATCCTGCCACCCTTCTAATGCGTTCAAGCGATGAATCTGATCAAAATCGTCAGGTTGGAAACGGCGAATCTGTTCTGTCATGGCTGGTTCTCCTTTCGTATCAGGTTTTGGAGTGGAGCAGGTAACTGGCGCCAGTCCAAAAATTGCGTGTCGGTCAACGGAACATCGCCTGTGCGCTTCCAAATCGCCTGCATGCCGAGGGCGCGCGCCGGTAAGATGTCGTGGTCGAAATGGTCGCCGACATAAAGGACTTCGTCCGGGCGAACACCTAAACGGTCCGTTAAGCGCAGGAAAAATGCCGGATCCGGTTTACGAACGCCTTCTTGTTCCGAGATCCCGATCTGCGTAAAAGAGGGAGACAGTCCGATTGCGTCACAGACGGCACGTTGGAACGTCGTCCGACCGTTCGAGAGTAAACCAATCGGGAGCTCAGGCGGTAATTCTGCAAAAAAGGTAGTAACGCCAGGGAAGCTCCGTGCGAAGGTCGGATAACGCGTCACGTAGTCGTGTAGCAGCACTTCAACAGAAAGCGACAATTGGAAGCGACGAATCATCTCCGCATAGACGACGTCCTTCCAGACGCGTCCTTCTTGATCAAGTGCCAAGAACGTCGTGATGTAGTCGTCGATCGGAACATGCGACACTTCACGAAAACGTTGATGTTGGTCTCGAAGGAAATAGGGAAGAGAACCGGACCGGTCATGTAACGTCTCGTCTAAATCAAATAATAAAGCACGAATCAAGATTAATACCACCTTTCATAGGATAGAGGAGTGATTTGAATGGAACGAACGATTCAGCAACAGGGGAAACAAGTGACGTACTATGATGACGGTTCGACAGGTCGACCGTTGTTGTTATTACCCTCGCTCGGTGGGACGTATCAGGACTGGGCGGATATTCTGACGAAACTGACACCGGACTACCGGGTCGTCAGCTTTCATCTGCACGAATGGTCGGACGATTACATCGACGGGACGACAGGCATATTGCGGCAAATCGAACAGTTACTTAACGCGATGGAGATCACGACTCCGGTCACACTCGTCGGTCATTCCTACGGTGGACTTGTTGCGCAAGCTTTTGCTTTACATCATCCAGAACGTGTCGCCGGTCTCGTGCTCGTGGATGCGACGTCCGTTGATTTAGCAGAACTCGATCAGCTGGATACACCGATGCTCGACCAAGAAGGGGATGACGCGGTCTGGATCGACCGGTTCGCGGAACTATCAAAAGCAACTGATTTACGTGACCGTTTCCCGGACGGGGATGACCGTACGGATTGGAACCCGGCGTATTACCGGGCGATGCATGCGATCATCTCGCAGTGGAAAGCTGATGCGAAAGATCTTCAACCACGCATGCGCGATCTTGGGTTCCCGATGACCGTTCTCGGTCGGGATAAAACGAAATCGATCCAGACGATGATGGCAGCCGGTTTTCCGGAAGATGAACTGGAACGAATGGAAAATAAATGGCAGGAATTAATCCGGCGACAGGCGAATCTATCCTATCAGGCGAACGTGACGTTCGTTCCGGATGCGTCACACATGATGCATCACAATCGTCCGGACGTCGTCACAAA
Organism: Exiguobacterium sp. TDN 0502; assembly: GCF_050846835.1. NCBI lineage: Bacteria > Bacillati > Bacillota > Bacilli > Caryophanales > Exiguobacterium > Exiguobacterium sp. TDN 0502. The sequence goes on from NZ_JBOZGJ010000005.1 coordinate 61,195, forward strand.
CGCGATTTTAACACTACATCAATCGAAGGAGTTTACCGTATGACACGTATGTATGTACTACATGGTTTAATGGGCACGGCAGATACACACTTTGCACCACAGCTCTCCGCTTTAGCGGATGATTTTATGTTCATTCCGATTGATCTACCGGGGCACGGATTCACGACGGAACCGGCATCGGACGATTACTTATCACAAGCAACACGTGCCATCCGCGAACGGATGGCACAGGAAGGTCCAGGATGGATTCTCGGGTTGTCGCTCGGGGCGACGCTTGCGATGCAACTGGCACTCGATCCACCTGAAGAACTCGAAGGTGTTATTCTGACGGGTTATTCACCGTTCATTCCGGAAGCGATGGAACCGTTGATGCGCGAGCAACGAGAGTTCTTCCTCGACCTCGAACAGCAAGCACCGGAAATTGCCGAACAGTTCGAACAACTGCATGGTCCGGCTTGGAAAACGACAGCACGGGCAGTCCTCGATTTGATGACATTCCGTTTCCCGGCACTGACGGAAGCGATGCTGCAATCGATCACGCTTCCGGTCGTCATCCTAAACGGGACGAATGAAACCTACGAAGTCGACTCAGCCGCGTTCGTTGCGGCACACGTGCCGAACGTCATCGTCTTACCAGTCGAGGGAGCAGGGCATACGGCGAATCTCGATCAACCGGAACGCTTTAACACGTTATTGCTTCAGGTGCGGCAATCCATGCTGACGACTTAAGCGTTCGTTCATCTTTTCTTGATACATCTGCTCATCTGCCTCATGCAGGACGTCGTCGACACGGCGTCCTGTTGTCGTGTGGACGGCACCGATTGCGAGGCCGATCTCGTGCGTCGCAAACGTCGAGCGGACGTGGGCGACGAATGTCTCGAACGTGTCGCGGGTCGGACTGTCATCGATTAAGACGAATTCATCGCCGCCGATCCGGTAACCACGTTCCGTCAAGCGACGGATACAGAGTCCCGTCTGTTCCAGTAAGGCATCACCGACAGCGTGACCGAACCGATCGTTCAGTTCCTTTAGTTCATTTAAGTCAAGCAGAATCAGACCATATGTCGTTTCCGCTTGATCCAATCTGCGAATCGCTTCATCGAAGGCATGGCGATTACCGAGCCCTGTTAAGGAATCAGTCCGGTATTAATCAAGCATCGCTTGTTGTGATTTTAACTGGTCATCGATGTTACGGATTACGCCTTGGATGGCAACGATCTGTCCATTTTCGCGAATCGGTGTCGCATATTCTTCAAACCAGACGTACGTCCCACCGTTCGTCCGCCAACGCTGGCGAAACGGCTGATTGTAATCACATTCACCCGAAATCTTCGACATCAAGACTTCGATGTCTTCCGGATGAATCCGCGCGAAACACTCGTCTGGATCCATGTAGCTGGCGGCTGCGACCCCTTTCCCCATATGGTCATCGAGGGAAGGACTGATATAACGAAACCGATATTCCGGCTGCACTTCAAACACATAGAAGATGTCTTTACACAATGCGATCGTATCCGGTGGTTGCTGCCGGAATAACCGAAAACGAAGCAACATCACGAGACTACCAATCATCAAACCCAACACAAATATGACGTCCACCTCCCATACACTTGTCTCAGCATATCATAATCGGGTATTATTCCCTATAATTGTAAAAAAACATTCCGCCAGTTGGAGCGGAATGCTTCATTTAATCGAGTTCAAGGAAGACACGGAAACCACGGCTGGCATAATAGGAGTCCGCCCCGTTATGGTAGATGAACGTCGTCTCATAACGACGGTCACCGAACAAGGCGCCACCTTTTTGACGAATCGCCTCCGGAGTCGCGAGCCAGTTCGATGTCTTTTCATCAAGAGTAAGCTTCGCTTGTACAGCTTGATATTGATCAGGTGTCAATAGGTGTAGAGGAAACATCTTAATCATGGATTCGACGCTAGCGGCTGGTGCATTTTTCTTGCGGTTGAGTCGTGCTGCTTCATCCAAACAGACGCTCCGTCGACCGGTCGGACTTTCCTTGACACAATCGATGATGACCCAGTGCCCATTGAGCTTTATGACGTCCGGTTCACCGCCGGTCTGCTCCATCCACAGAAGGGCAGCTATTTTTTCAGGTGTCAGGCGAGACCGTACTTCATCATACGAAAGTTCGTCATGACGATCAGGATTTTGGTTAAAGCGATCTTGAAATGGCGTTAGTTGTTCATCCATGGGGAAAACCTCACTTTCCTAGTCTGTTTTTTCCATTATTGAATGGTGGCGCTTCCATTGCAACCGTTCAGTGACTGAATAAGTCAATCTGAAGACAATTGACAAATGAAATCGGACTGCCTACACTAATTGTACACATCCGGTTTCTGTCGCGATCGCGCGCACAGAAACGAAATTCAGGAGAGGAGCCATCCGTATGCGCTGGATCAGTTATGCGGCTGTCGTGACGATTCTTTCGTTCCTAGCGTTCACGGCGTATTCGTTCCTGACGACGATTGACTTTGAAATCGTCTATCAGTTCGGGACGTTTGCCATGACGTTATCGTATTTCATCTTTGGCTTACCGATGTTATGGCTTGTTCGTCATTATCCGTTTACGCTTCGACTTCTTACTTATGTAACGACGAGTGCCGTCGTCTTATTGTTATTCATCGGTCTATATGAAGCATGGCATGATGCATCGTTTTCTCCATTACCACCAATTGGCAGCATGATTCAATTCACTTTTCTAGGTTGTCTGTTATTCGTTTTGCCCTACGAAATCGTTTATCGGAAAAATTTTGTGACGGTTCAGCCGGGCGTATCATAAAAGTATTCTCATCGCATGAGAGTACTTTTTTTATTTCCATATTTTTAGAAGGAATTTCCAATAGATTCTTGAATAGTAGATTATCACGAATTCATGGAGGGCTTACATATGGAAGGAACATTTCAATGCAAACAGATGGGAAAATCATTCTCGGGAGACGGTGTCGAGACACATGCGTTACAAGATATCGACGTGACGCTTGAAGCGGGTGACTTCATCTCGATCATCGGACCATCGGGTTCTGGAAAGTCGACATTACTCAGCTTGATCGGAACGCTCGATCGTCCGACGAGCGGGGAATTGCATTATGACGGGAAGCCGATCAACAAATTGAACAGTAAAGAACTGTCCGACTTCCGTTTCGAGAACATCGGCTTCATCTTCCAGCAGTTTCATCTGATTCCGACGCTGACGGCGCTTGAGAACGTCATGGCGCCGTTATTCGGTCGAAAAGTACCGTACGATAAAAAAGAGCGCGCAGAACAGTTGCTCGCGCAAGTGGGTCTCACTGATAAAGCGGGCAGCCTGCCATCGCAACTCTCAGGTGGACAACAACAACGGGTCGCCGTTGCCCGCGCACTCGTCCATGAACCGAAATGGCTACTTGCCGATGAGCCGACAGGAAACCTTGATACGGATACAGGCGAAATCATATTTAATCTCTTACGGTCGTTAAACGAAGAGAAGGGCTGCGGCGTGTTATTCGTCACCCATGACCCGGCGCTTGCTGAACGGGCGAACCGGACAATCGAGATGCGAGATGGTGTCATCATCGAAGACCGACTCGTTCATGCCTGAGCCCCGTTTTTGAACTCATCTCCTTCACCCCTTACACTAAAAGGGTAGAGGAGGAATGATTGATGCGACTTGGAATTTTGGATCAGGTACCGTTACACGAAGGCGATACGGTCGAAGCGACGATGGAAGCGACGGAACGACTCGTTCTAGAAGCGGAGCGACTCGGATATGAGCGGTACTGGTTCGCTGAACACCATAATACGAATGGGTTGCTCAGTGCGGCACCGGAACTGTTCATTGCCCGAATGGGTGCACGGACGTCGACGATCAAGCTGGGTTCAGGGGGCATTTTGTTACCGCAATACCATCCCCTGAAAGTCGCCGAGAGTTTTGCGACGCTCGATGCGTTTTATCCGGGACGCATCGAACTCGGCATCGGCAATTCGCCGGGTGGAAGCGAACGGACACGCCTTGCTTTGACGGATGGAGAAGACAACCGGGCAGCTGAGTTTAGTCGACTTGTCAATGAAACGGCTGGCTTCTTGACAGATAGTCTATCGAATCGACACCCGTACCGGATCGTCAAGACGACACCGCGTGACCGGCAACCGTCACCGATCTCAATCCTTGGTCTGTCGCCACGTAGTGCGCGGATCGCAGCAGAACAGGATCGTGGTCTCGTTTTTGGTCACTTCATCAATCCGGATCGTTGGGAAGAGACGTTATCGACGTATCGCGAGTCAGGAGGAACAAGCGTCATCGTCTGCGTTTTCGTCATCTGTGCACCGACGCAAGAAGAAGCCGAGCGTCTCGCTCGGACGCAGGATGCCTGGATTCAAGGTATCCGACTCGGGAATTCAATCGTTCCGTCGTTTTCGTCGACTGACGCAAAAGTCTTTAATGACGTTCAAGCGGAACGGATCCGGAAAGATCGCCGGCGGGCGATTGTCGGAACACCGGATATGGTTGCACGCGAGCTTGAGACGTTAGCAGCGCGTTATCAAACGGATCAGTTTTTACTGATCAATAACGCCTTTGATCAAGAAAAACGATTGCAGTCGTACGAGCTCATCGCAGAGCGGCTACTCTAAACGTAACAGGACCCCGCTTTAGCAAAACAGCTAAAGCGGGGTCCTGTTTACTCATCGATCTAGTTACTGGATTTTTTAATCAACGCTGACCAGTTGGACGAATCAAGATTTCATTAATTGCAACATCGTCTGGTTCATTGACCGCATAGGCGATGGCACGGGCAATCGCACTCGCATCGATCGCTTTCAAATCTCCGATGCCTTGTTTGATCTCTTCATCCGAGATATGATCCTTCAATTCCGTATCGACCGCTCCCGGGGAGATGATTGTTGCCCGGATGTGGTTGTCGACCGATTCTTCCTTACGGAGACCTTCCGTAATGGCGCGAACGGCGAATTTCGTCCCGCTATAGACGGCACTCGACGGCATGACCTCATGACCTGCGACGGACGAGATGTTGATGACGTGACCGCTTTTTTGCTCGCGCATATACGGCAGGACTGCTCCGATTCCGTGAAGGACCCCTTTGATGTTGACGTCGACCATCGTGTTCCATTCGTCCTGCTGATTCTTATGGAGATGTGATAGTGGCATCAATCCGGCGTTGTTGACGATGACATCAACTGAGCCGAACTTATCTTTCGCAAGTTTAGCGAGAGCGTCGACTTGCTCACGATCCGTAACGTCCGTCACTTGATAGATGGCTTGACCGCCTGCTGATTCGACATCTTTGACGAGTTCTTCCAAACGATCTTCCCGGCGAGCCGCAAGTACAAGTTTTGCGCCTTGTTTCGCAAGTTCTTTTGCGGTTGCTTCCCCAATACCGCTGGATGCTCCTGTAATGATGACGACTTTATCTTGAATCATCTGAACTCCTCCTTCTGAATAACGTACTCCTTGAAAGGTATTGCCGCTTTTCCTGTTTTAGAAACATCGAATAGGAGGTTTATTTATGAAACGGTATCTATTTATTGGATTGATGATGACGATAGCAGTCGGCTGGTTTTTATCGCTTGACCCATTTCGACATCAACCACCGGAACCTGAAGTGACGATTGAAGACCGTGACGTGAAAGTATATACCGGCACGTATGATTGGTCAGGAATGTTCCGCGGAGAGATAGCAGATGCAAAAGCGGGTGCCATCGATTTAGTGGAAAACAAGCCGAGTACGCAAGCAAATTCTGAAGACCGATTGACAATCCGTTTTGAGGAGGGACCAACTCCGAAGTCTGTCACGGTCGTCTTATGGTCGGACAAGAATAATGAAAAGATGAAAACATATAAGAAGACCGGGCAGTTTACCGTCCCGACGATTCCCGGTCGATATGTCTATCAGATTACGGCCGACTGGAAAGAGGGCGAAGGGGATTTTGCCTTTCCGATTAATGTAAAATCAATCACGGGACAAAAACATATTGACAGGATATATGTTTAATGATAAATAATTGGAGCGTTAACCTCTTATTTAGTTGAAAGAGGTCTTTTTTCGTGAAATACAGTAAATAATCCACTTGATTAACGGTTTTCAGTCTGAATAATCAGAATAAATAAACATTTTAATGAAAGTATATTTAAATGTTTCGGGTTCGAATGAACGGGAATAAACACACCATACACATAATATTTCATGTGTTGAATCACCTAGGTGAAAGAAGATAACAATCGCAAAGGAGAGGTGCAGATGAATGGGTTCAATCGCTTCTTACTCGTCATCATAGGCATACTCGGACTCATCAGTATTGGGCTGCTTGTGCTCGGTGTGTATGATGTGCCAAGGCTCAGTACATTGATGGAGCAGTGGCAGGATCAGCAATGGTATAGCTATACCGTTCTATCCATCGGAGGATTTTTAGCATTCGTATTCGTCATTCTATTATTCACTGGTTTATTCAGCCGCTCGAAAGGTCAACGTCTGTTGATTCAAACGGGTGACGGAACGATCTCGATTTCGAAGGAAACGATCGAACGGACGGCGTTAGAGTCGATTCGTGGCATCGGTGGCGTACGGACACCGCGTGTTCATGCAGACATTCATTCGAAAAAAGAGACAGTTGCTTTAAAAGTAGACTGCTCCGTCTTCGGACAAGAGGGATTACCGACGATTGCAAAGGATATTCAAGAACGAGCGAAACAAGCCGTCGAATCCTTACTTGAATTGCCAGTGACGCGTACGAAGGTCACGATCAGTGATACAAAAACAAAAACATCGGAACGTGTCGTCTAAAGGAGGAGAGGGAACATGAAGACAAGAGAAGTACTCTATCCGTATCGGTTCCGACTGATCGGAGGACTTGTCGGTCTAATCCTCGCCATCTTATTCTTGACGATTGGCTTTGGTCCGACAATTCTCATCGTTGCCTTCGCAGCGATCGGATTCTTGATTGGAAAGTGGCGCGATGGTGCGCTCGATATCGAAGGGTGGATTCAGTTCTTTCAACGGGACTGATTCATATAAATCTAACTACACATTCACAAGGAGAGATTTCAAATGGCAAACGAAGTAAACACAACAACTGAAAACGAAGTGGTACGCGAGAATAAATTGACGTTCGAAGATCAAGTCATCAAAAAAATCGCTGGGATTGCGTCGAATGAAGTGACGGGCATCTTGTCAATGAGTGGTGGATTCATGAGTGGACTGACGGGTCGTCTCCGGAGCACGGAAGACATCACAAAAGGAATCGGTGCCGAAGTCGGTGAACGTCAAGTCGCACTCGATTTGAAAGTCATCGTCGAATACGGCAAAAACATTCCGTCGATTTTCCAAGAGACGGTCGCAAAAATCAAAAAATCAATCAGTGACATGACAGGGCTAGAAGTCGTCGAAGTCAACATGCACGTCGAGGACGTCATGACACGAGCCGAGTTCGAAGCAAAAAATAAATCGAACAACGAACAAGAAGAAAAAAGCCGCGAATTGCAATAAGTAGGGAAAGACCTGACGGAAATCGTCGGGTCTTTTTTCATGGAATCGACATGACGTTTGATTCATTTCATGACGAGAACGGGAATAGATTAGTATCACGATAAACGAAAGGATGATTCACGATGCGACTCACAGGAAAAACGATCATCGTCACCGGTGCTGGCTCTGGAATGGGGGAAGCCATGGCAAAATTGTTTGCACAAGAAGGCGCACGGATCGTCGCAGCGGACATTCGGTTAGAGACCGGCGAACGGGTCGTCTCGGATATCACGGCTATGGGTGGAGAAGCGACGGCTGTCACAAGTGATATCGCAAAGCCTAGTGCGGCAGGCGAACTCATCAAACAAGCGATCGAGGTGTACGGTAAACTGGATGTTCTCGTCAATAACGCCGGCATCATGGACGGAATGGAAGGCGTGACAGACATTTCGGATGAACGATGGGACCACGTCCTTGCAGTCAATACGACGGGCACGATGCGGCTGATGCGGGAAGCAGTCAACCATTTCAAAGGGGTTGGAGGTGGTGTCATTCTCAACAACATCTCGATTGGCGGTCTGAACGGTGCCCGGGCAGGAGCAGCCTATACGGCGTCGAAACATGCCGTCATCGGTCTGACGAAAAATACCGCCTTCTTTTATGCTGGAGAGGGGATCCGGTGTAACGGCATCGCACCCGGAGCCGTTGAGACGAATATCGGACAATCGATGACGAATCTGAATGAATTCGGGATGGGCCGGGCGATGCTTGGTATGGGGCTGAATCCGCGTACCGGTCAGCCGGATGAAATCGCGAAATTGGCATTGTTCCTCGTGTCTGACGAGGCGAGTTTCGTTAACGGGGCGATCGTTGTCGCGGATGGCGGATGGAGCGCGTATTAAAAAACACATCTTATTGACTGGATTGTAGTTTAAAATGGCAGGAACTTGTCGATATAAGGGATAATATGACAAAAGGAGCATTATAACCTTGAGTTTGAATCCAGGGAGGAATCGGCATGTCGATGCAGGAACAGGCAACACACATCACCGACACACAAGTCATTCGAGCAATCGAACAAAATCTGGCAATCATTCGGTTTGACGATCGACGAAAAGTCGCATATGTCAATGAGTTATTTGCCCGGACGATGGGGTATGAGGTGGAAGAACTAATCGGTAAATACCACCGTGATCTTTGTTTTCCAGCGTACGTCAACAGTCCGGATTATGAGTTGTTTTGGCGCAAATTGATGCAGGGCATCACCTATCAGGATAAGATTGAACGTCGGGCCGCCGATGGACAACAGAAATGGCTCGAAGCGACGTATATGCCGATTTACTCCGATGACGGGCGACGGGTCGTCGGCGTCTCGAAAATTGCGTCGGACATCACGATTCGCCAGCAGGATGTCTTACGAATGGCGGCTGAACTCAACGAGACATCCGCGTTTTTAACGGTCAAATCGGAGAGTGGGCGACAAGACGGTCTGAACGTGCTGGCGACGGTCCAGCAAGTCGAGGCGGAATCCGTCGAGAACTTATCGAGTCTTGTTGCCTTGCGAAAAGATGCAAACTCGATTACGAACATCGTCAAGACGATTCGGGATATCGCGGCCCAGACGAACCTGCTCGCCTTGAATGCGGCAATCGAGGCAGCACGCGCCGGAGAACATGGGCGCGGATTCGAGGTCGTCGCGACGGAAGTGCGAAACCTGTCGAACAAGGTGTCGCACTCCATCGGGGAAATCAAGGAAAATATCGAAGGGATCGTCGAACGAATCGAAGATGTTTCGCACAGCATCGAGCGGATTTCGTCTAAGGTCAAGGACAGTACGGGTCAACTCGAACATACGGTCAGTGAGTTCGACCAGTTAGCCGATTCAGCGAAACAACTCGAGCGTCAGGCGAAACTGTTCGTTGATGTCTTGTAAATAGCACAAGAAAGAGGTCGACCTCGTGTCCGACTTCTTTTTTTGTGAGAAAAGCGAACAAAAGCTGCTGCCAAACTGTTAATAAAGACAAAGTGTGGACGATTCAAGAAGAAAAGAGAATTTTTATTTCAATTACCATATACATATTAAAAATTTTTTAAACGACAAGAAGTTACCCTCTGGTGTTTCTTATTACCACAAAAATGATGGTTTTTAGAAAAAGAATTTGCTATTCTTAATCCTTACCTGATTCTGAATGCTTAAGGAAGGTCGTGAGTCAATGAAACAAACACCTGAAATAATGGCTTTAGTTTTACATATCGAGGTCCCGTTTAGATGGTAAACAGCCATCCGAATCATAAAACGTTTTGGTTACTTGCTTATCCGCTGATCCTCTCAAGTATTGCGACACCGTTGCTTGGTGTGACCGACACTGTCGTCATCGGACAATCGGGTGATCCGCAAGCAATCGGCGGCATCGCGGTCGGTGCTGTCTTCTTTAATACGATCTATTGGTTGTTCGGCTTCTTAAAAGTCAGTACGACAGGATTCAGTGCTCAGGCAAGCGGCGCAAATGACGTTCATGCCTTACGGACATCACTCTACCGACCGCTGTTCCTAGCAGCCTGTATCGGTCTACTCATTCTATTGTTCCGCCAGCCGCTTGAACAGATGGGACTCTACTTACTAGCACCTCCCGCTGATTTGCTCGATTCGGTCAAGACGTACATCTCATACCGGATGATTGGCGCACCATTCGTGTTGATGGGCTATGCGTTACTTGGCTGGTTGATTGGTACCGGGCAGGTCAAACATGCCTTATTCGTCCAATTGTTCAGTATCGGGGTCAATGTCGTGCTCGATATCGGATTCGTCTACGGACTGAATGCTGGTGTTGCCGGAATCGCGATGGCGACCGTCATTGCAGAAATCAGCATCGTCGTCTGCAGTCTCTATCTGATTCGAAGTCAGTTGTCGATGACACGCGCCGAACTGCGTGCCTTGACGGATTGGCAGGCTTACCGACAATTCTTTCGCGTCAATCGTGATCTGTTCATCCGAACGATTTTCCTGTTACTCGTCACCGGCTGGTTTACGCGAGCGGGGGGACAATTTGGACCGGACATCCTCGCAGCCAATGCCATCTTACTGCAAATCCAGTATCTGATCTCTTACTGGTTCGGTGGACTCGGTCACGCCTCAACCGTTCTCGTCGGTCGGGCGAGAGGGAATCAGGATCAAACTGGATACCGAAAGAGTGTCCGTTTAGCACGGACGTTCGGGTTCTACTCGGTCGTCTTCTGGTCATTTGTGCTCCTCTTCCTTGAGACACCGCTTCTTCATTTATTCACTTCAGAAGAGACGATACTTGACGCGGCACGCGACTATTATTTCTGGATCATCATCCTACCGCTGATTGCCGGGTGGGCGATGATTTACGAAGGAATTTTTGCCGGACGTGTCGAGGCAACACCGGTCCGGAACTCGATGATTCAAGCAGGGATTGGTTTTGCGGTCGTACTCCTGCTGACACCGACTTTTGGAAATCAGGGTGTCTGGGCAGCATTTCTGACGTTCTTCTTGATTCGTTCCTTCTCGTTGATCCTCGTCGAAGCGAAACAATGAATAACCCGAAGTTCCCTCATGCAGATGAAGGAACTTCGGGTTATTTGTCGTCGATCGCTAAAGGACGGACGAATAAGGCATTCAAGTGATGGACAAGGACATGGCGCAATCGTTCTTTCGGGAGCCGTTCCGGGCGAAACAGTGCATGAAAGGCTAACCCATCAACGAGTGCCGCGAGTCGTTCGCTCTCAAGCTCGATGTCTAACCCTGCTCGGAGCGTCCCGTCCGGAATCCGTGTCAGTAAGACCTGACACATCTGATAGATGTCGTCCGGGTTTTCTGTCGTTTGCGATGCATACGCGGACATCATGAATTGGAACCAGACCTGCATCTCCAGCTGATGCTCGGGTGCGTAGGGCAAGACTTCGAGTAAGACGTCGCATAACGTCTCTTCTGGTGTTCCTCCTTTCTCGAAAATGGTAGTGATGCGTTCCTGAACCCGTTTCTGGACGAGTTGCATCGAGAAACGGAGCAGTTCCTCTTGGGTCGTGAAGTAATAGCGTAAGGCACCAAGGGACAGTCCGGCTTCCTTGGCGATCGTCCGGACACTAGCTTGTTCGATCCCGACTTGAGAAATCGTTCGCCATGTTGCTTCTGCAATGATGCGTTTGCGTTCTTCGTGATTGACTTGTTTTGGCATACATCGAGTATATCATCTTTTTTAGCACAAATGTATTAAAAAGACTATTCATTCGCTAAAAGGCATGTTATCTTTATAATACAGTCGTATTAAAAAGGGGAGGATCACATGCAACTCGTCGCGTGGGCAATCATTTGTTGTGAAATTCTATTTTGGGTCTTCATCGTTGCAGGGTTAATTGTTCGTTATGGGTTCAGGCGAGAGAAACTCGGCTTTCGATTGATGGCAATGTCACCCGTCATTGATATCGTTTTACTCGTCTTAACGGTGTTTGACTTAAGTCGCGGTAGTACAGCGACGCTTGCACACGGACTTGCTGCGATCTACATCGGCGTCTCACTCGCATTCGGAAAGCAGATGATTGCCTGGGCGGATAAGATGTATCGACGAATTATTTTGCGAGAACAAGTATCTCGGGAGCGGATTTCACGAGCACGTAAAGAACGAAACGGATTCTATCGGCACATCCTGGCATTCTTGATTGGCGGTGCCTTACTCGGAGCCATGATTCTTTGGCTCGGAAATACCGAACAAACGGAAAGTCTCTTACGGACGTTACAACTGTGGGGACTTGTCCTCGTGATCGATGGTGTCATTTCGATGAGTTACACGGTGTTTCCGGCTCGGTCCAAATAAAAAACGAACCTTGGCTGTCAGCGGTCGACAGTGAAGGTTCGTTCCCGAATCGTATTCGTATGTACTTGTTTCCGGGCGTCGATTGAATCCCGAATGTGGATGATGTAGCGACGTCCTTTTTTGTATCCAGTGCGCGGTGGTTTGATCCGGATTTCCTTGCCATCAAGAATCTCAATTTCAGTCTGCATCCGTTCTCCATTCGAATCCGTTACGGTGACGGTCCGGTTCGAGACTTGATCTTTCCGCAATCCCTTTGTGTATTCAATATCAAAAGTGTGATAAGTGGAGATGGAGCGGGCGCGTGATTTAAAGTGGGGTTCATCGGTTCGTGCGTCTAAAGCACAATAGCTTCCAGTGAACAGGAGACAAGCCGAGAGAAGGATTGAAAATAGATGTTTCACAGAAACGCTCCTTTATGTATTTGGTAATTTTAGTATAAGACAAATTTTAGGGTACGACAATCCTTCTTGAGGCTGAATCAACGACCTCTGTTACAACTGTCGAAGTCCATGCTATAATCGACCGAGAGAAAGGAAGCGATACACCATGCCAGCACAATCCGATCAACGTGAAATCATCGTTTCAATCCGAACGAGTTATGATTTTAAAGCCGATACCGGAAAAGCCATCCGCGTCATCGAGTTTCATGGACGCCGGACGACACTGTTCGATACGTTTGAAGCGTCATCACCGAAACGGATGATCTTGATTGAGATGATCCGCGCCGTTCAATCGTTTAAGGAACCATTCCATATCATCTTCAACGTCGAATGCAACTTCGGGTTCAAATATTTGACCGATCAGCGGAAATGGGAAAATCGGGACGTCGGGAATACGTTCCTCGACTTGATTGAACAAGGCGGTCATACGTATGAGTTACGAGACAGTTCGTTTTATGAAGGCGGAAAAGCTCTACAAAAATGGCTCGGTAACACGTTAAAACAGCATAGCTAAAGAAAAGGCTGATTCCTGATGGAGTCAGCCTTTGTCTGTCGGATTAATCAATCGTTTCGCTCTCGAGATAGCGGTACAGGGTACTCTTACTGATTCCTGTTTGTTCTCGGATATCAGCGAGTGAATGATTTTTACTTTGATACATCGCGATCGCCCGGCGGACATTCTCATCCGGTTTACGGGGACGCCCCGTCTGTTTTCCTTGTTCTTTAGCTTTTGTTAGTCCAGCACGCGTCGACATGCTGATGACGTCACTTTGTAACTGTACCAGGTGGCGAGCTGTCTCGAGGAAGTTTAAGGAAGCGGATTCCTTCGTCCGGATCTGTTCACGAAGCGACCATAAGGACGCACCGGTTTCCTCCATCTGTTCCAGTAACTCGATGAGATGGCGGGTCGAGTCGGCAAGGACATATAAATGCGTGACGACGACCTCATCTCCCGGCTCGAGTGCCTTCAGCATCTGTTCCAGTTCCGTCCGCCGTTTTGCCGAGTCATGGGACTCGATGACGCGTCGTGTTACATCAATCTGATCCGCTTCGGCTTGTTGAACAGCACAATCTGGATCATCCGGATAGGGTCTCATATAGAAATATTGCATGAATGGAGCTCCTCTCTGTCGATCAAGATCGACGTCAGTTCCTCCTCAGTATACCGTATTCTCGTCTCTGTGCCGTAGAAAACTGAAAACACGCCTTTCTTCTCATGTTCGTATCGACTAATTTGTGGTAAATTGAGTGGAAGTAAGTTTTCCGACTCATCCCCCTATCATTCATTCTTTTTAAATGAGGTGCTCATCATGAACAAAGAAGATCATCAACTCGCCCGTCAACTCTTGACGACGTATTTCGTCGGAACGCAATTGGCGACGGTCCATGTCGCAGGATACGTCACGCTCGAATTCATCAATCTATTTGATACGACAGCTCCTGAACTCCGACTCCGGATCGAGACGGACCGTCTATTTTATGGGGATGTCGAGACGACGCAAGATTGGGTCGTCCGTCATGCAACGAAGGAAGAGATGTTGCACTTGATCGTCTCGCTTCATGCAGAACGGATCACTGGTGTACGGATCGGTAAGACCGCGCCACATCTATTCTTAACATTCAGCAACGGACAAACGCTCGTCTTGAACGGATCGGATACATATTACGAGTCATGGGCGATCGATATCGGTCTCGCTCCACACCGGGCCGATGCAACGATCGTTGCCGTACCGGGTGACGAGCTCGCTGTCTTCTCCGGCATTGGTGAACAAATTGAAGATTGAGTGGACACGTGATGAGTGGTGTGACTGGATCATGCCGCTCGTTACGTCACGTTACCCGGGTCACTGTGCCGTTTTGCTCACCGGCAGTCATACGCGCGGGCAGGCGACTGCTCAGTCAGACGTCGATGTGATCATCTTTGAAACAAGTCGACGACAAGCGTTTCGGGAGTCGTTCATCCATGACGGTGTCCCGGTCGAAGCATTCATCCATTCCTTTGAGACGATCGTGCCGTTTTTCGAGCGTGACCGGGAACGTGGTCGCCCGTCCCTGCAACGAATGATTGCTGACAGCTGGACGATCAAGGATCATCCACACGTTGCATCTATCCGTCAGGAAGCCATTCAACAATTAGCGGACGGACCGATCGCTTGGACGAATTCGGAACAAGAGCGCGCCCGGTATTTTTTAAGTGATTTACTCGACGATTTCGAGAGTGTAGTGAACCGCGCGGAAGGTCTTGCGATTGCGTCGCGTTTGTATGAACAGAGCATCGAATTTATCCTACGCGCTAATCGTTGCTACATCGGTCAAGGGAAGTGGGCGATTCGCGCTCTTGCAGAGTTTGACGAAGACTATGCCAGCCGACATACAATGGCATTCGAGCTGTATTACCAATCGGGTGACCGACGAGAAGTCATCGCGTTAATCGATGCTTATCTTGCACCGTTTGGCGGACGTTACTTTAACGGTTTTACGCTCGGTAAACAATAACAAGCATTCAAAAGGAGGCACGCTTTCGGATCAATCGACCGAAAACGTGCCTCTTTATCGTTCACTTCTGTTTAACGCCAATGGGATGGACGGAGCAAACGATTCGGTAACTGTGTCGCCGCATTGCCGATTGCTGCATTGATTTGTGCTTGTGTCAAAAAGAGCGCATCCGTCAAATCCGCGCCTGTGACGTTACAGTCTCGCAAATCAGCCCCGAGAAAGTTTACCCCGCGCAAGCGGCTATTTGATAAGTTCGTCGCGAGCAACCACTGGTTCTGAAAACTGGTACCTGAAAAATCACGACCGGGTAACTGTTTTCCGACCCAGTCACGTGGTGTCTGGTCGCGTCTTCCGCTATACTGAGCTTGAACACGTGATGCGACCATCTCAAGGAGTGATCGGACGGTTTGACGAACGGATATCACATCAAGTCGTTCAAATTGATCGGCTGGTAATGCCGCGTACCGGGTCAGTGCGGCAAGTGTTTCATCGAGTTGATCGTGGATGTCACGCGTGACTTCGCGTTTCCCGTCGGTTATGTACCACATCATCTCAAACAAATGAACCATCTTCGGGAAGGCAGCATAGATCGCTTGGCGTCGATCGGGTGCATCATCGCCTTGGAACGTCTGCTGTGACAGATGCTGTCCAGCACCGAAACAGTCATAGACGGTACAGCCTTTGTAGCCACTGTCGCGTAACCGGTCATGGATACGACAGCTGTAATTCGTATCAAGATTACGACACGGTGTTGCTTCCGGTTTGTCATGACCAAAATCACTGGATTTCGAAAAAGCGAGTGCTGTACAACATAAACCAAAACACTTCGTACAATCAATCTGGAACGTAGGCTCCATCGAATTCACCTCCATTACTACTATAACAAGAAAGGAGTTCGGCTATGCTGCAATTTCAACTAAATGAAAATGAGGACGGACAGGACTGGATTCGACAACAAGTGCGTCAACACAATGTCGAGCATTCACCATTTCATGCGATGAAACGCTCTGAGGGAACACAAGCCGTCACATTACTTGCGACACGTGTCGATCAACCGATCGGTGGTATTTCAGGGGAAATGTACTGGGGCTGGTTACATATTGAATGGTTCTTCGTCGTTGAGGAAGAGCGGAGGAGCGGGCTAGGTGCAACGTTATTCAAACGACTAGAAACATGGGCACGTGAAGCGGGTGTCAAGCACATCCGTGTTGAGACGTTCTCGTTTCAAGCGCTTCCGTTTTATGAACGACAGGGATTCGTCGAAGTCGGACGAATCGATGACTATCCACCAGGGATGAGCTATCATCTGCTCGTCAAACAGGTCGACTGATGAAACGGCGACTCCTCTTCATCTTAGTCGTCGGACTAACACTTGGAACGTTGACGGGCATGCAGCAACATCAAGCGACCAGTTCGTTCACGGCGCAACAAGTCGCTCAACTCTATTCAAAGATGACGCGTACAGCGGTTGATGCACGCGACGTCTACTTCGTCGAACGACTGTCTGAGCATTATGCCGTCGCCTATCTGGAATCGAAGCAAGATCGATTGTTTGTCATGCTTCGTCAATCAGGCGACGAACAACGAATCGATCGAATCATTCGCTCGAAGCAGACGACGGAAGCGGACTGGTTCGAAGGTCGATTGCTGACAACGACAGAAGGACGGTATCTTATTGCTTACGGTATGAATGCGTCGAAGCAGCTGCAGACAATCCGATTCGAGCCATTTAAGTCGACTGCTGACGGAGATGAACCGCTGCGTCCGATGCAACGCTCGCTGTCGGTAGCCGGTCAGGAGCGTTTTCATACCGTTCAGCCATTGCCGGACGCGTTCCCGCATTCGCTCTACTTTGAGATGATTGCGACGGATGTCGACGGAAAAGAGACAATCCAGCGTCTGACGTTACCAAGTGATAACGCATCCGTATTTTCTACGACCCGTGACTTCTAGTATACTGAATACGAAAAAGGGGGAAGGGAACATGTGGATCGTCATGAACGAGTTACACGTCGTCAAAGGTGCGGCAGATCAAGTCGCAGCACGCTTTAAGACGACGAAAGGAATTGAACGGATGGAAGGATTTCACCGGATGCAAGTCCTCGTTGATATCAGCCGGGAGCAGGAGGACATCGTCACGATCATGACGACCTGGTCGAATCAAGCAGCATTCCATGCATGGCAGGAGAGTCAAGCGTACAAAGGCGTGCACCATAAGCGGGATAACGGAACGTCGGAAGTCAAACCGCTCGTGACGTCGAATACCGTCACGGAATATGCGATCGTCGCTGACCACAGTTCCGCAACACAATAATGACAAGACCCCTGAGAGGAATCCTCTTAGGGGTCTTGTCTGTACAATACATTAGATTGTTTTTCCGTAATCTGGGTATATTCTAACAAAACAGATGAAACGGGGTGGCGTCTCATGGTGTATCGGAAACCTGTCGTCTCACTGCTGTCCGTACTAAGTGGTATGATTCTGCTGTTCGGTTTCTTGACAAGCGGCGGGTTCATCTATCTCTATTTCTTCGTCATACTATTTGCCTGTGTGTCGTTTTTACGTGAACCGTTGACGCGAAAAGAGTGGTTACGAGAAGGGATTGCCTTCATCTTTTGGTGTTCTTTGATTTATTTACTGCAGCACCTCGTCTTCATGGTTTGAGTCATTTTCATACTGCTTGAACAATGGAAGGAGGATATCACGACCTGTTGCCGATAAGTGAATCGACACGTCACGCTTTGAATCCTTTAAATAGATGTCGGTCTTTTTGACGCGTTTATCGAGATAAACTTCGTATTGTTGTCCCTGCACGCCGTTTCGGAACGTTAAGTATTTCCACTTCGCCCGTTTTCCCCGCACATCAGCCTGTTCACTCGTCTTGATGGCTTTTTTTAATCTTCCGGATTCATCACTCGTCATCATGATCATGTTTTTCCAATCTAAGTCTTCTCCCGAATTAAATTGACCTTGATCCTCTTCTTCAAAACGAATATGCGAAAACTGTTTTTGATGGATCAGTGTCTCGTCTTGGGTATTCATAACAAGATCCTCTGTCGTTTGCTCCGGTTCTTGAAGTTCAGTCGGTTGTTCCATCGTATGTCGAATCGATAATTCATAGCGGAACTCGCGTCCGTTTTTCTCCGTTGCGATGAGCGTACCGTAATGCTCCGGTGTGCCGTCACCGGAAATGAACCGGACCTTCCCTGGCTGCTTCATGGAATGGATCGGGTGTTCCGCACGGCGCCCACCATACAACTGCGGGATTCGAACCGAAACGTCATAAGTCGAATCGAATTGTTGATTGTAGACAAGATAGAGATTAACATCACGGGTGAACGGTGTCAGCGAATTCGCGTATACGAAAGTCGTCGTCCGTGCCTCTTTTTTTGTGATATCCGTCGCCTCGATGACGAGGTAACCGGATCCTGGAAGTTCTAATGTTCGAGCAGAGTGGTCTGCGATCTTCTCATCCGGATTAAACCAGTCGTCTTTTTTTAGCACGACAGGCTTCATGCTAAAGTCCTTCCGTTGTTGAGTCAGAGCAGTCTTTTTGAAGATATCGTTTTTCTTTGCTAACGGATAGTACCCGCCTTTAAACGATGACTGACAATATAAATACGTCTTTTTCCCAGCTTTCACGTACCGAACGGTTCGACCTTCATAATCCTCGAACGGGTTCGTCATCATGACGGAATAGATGCCGCCGACAGAGTAAGCGGCTGGAGCGTCGGTCGCTTTCGACGCGCATGTTTCTTGAATGACAGTTCGTTCCTTAGCAGATAATGTCCGAGATTTTTGATTACCGAACTGTCCTCCATCATACATTTGAGACAAATAACTCCATTTGAAATTCGGCGCATCACTTTGACAACCGCTTAACGCAAGCGTTGCTCCGAGTGTTAATCCGATCCAGTGACGTTTCATTGGTTGAGCACCTCGCTAAGTGTTTGACTTGTCGAACCCGACAACTTTGCACCGGTCTTTGATCCTGATTTAACGACATAGATTTCAAGCTTTTTGGCGCGTTTGCGTTCGAATAACTCAAACGTTTGGCTTTTTCCTTGGCGCATCAAGGTTAATTTTTTCTGCTTTAGTTTTGTGCCTTGCGGCTCCATCACTTCAGTCTCTTTTAATTCCTGAGCGATTTTTTTTGCCAGTTGATCCGGGATTGTTGAGACATATTTATAATCGCTATCAACGAGCTGTTTTGGTGATTGATGGATGAAACCGACATAACCGGTTGAGGATGCTTGAAGAAATCCATAATCGTAATTCATAGGTTTTGTGTAGGTTTTATTAAAACGCAGATAAATTGATGTTTCTTGGACGATTTTTCCGTCCTCTTGTTTCCGAACAGTCGCGAACGGGACGGTTTGCCCCGTCTCAAGGCTATCTGGAAGTTGCTTCCGCTCAATCTGATAGGTTTGTCCATTAACATGTTCTTGAATCGCCGAAGGGAATCCGACAAGGTCACCACTGACCATCAGTTCGATCGCTGATTGTTGGACACCACCAGTCGGACTATCGCGAAAAGCCAGATTCAATTCGGACCCAGTCAGTGACTCGGTCGTCTCAAACAGTGTATGTTCTTTATCTTTGCCTTTCTCTTTCATGTAGACGACGAGTTGTCCTTCTGGTGGCAAAGATAGTTGATAGGAAGGGAAGAGATACCGTCCGAGTTCTTTTATTTCTTTCCGCTCCTCGTTTTCCTGTTTTTGCTGAGCGAGAACTTCTTTTGGAACGGGTCCAAAGCGAACGACGGTCGATTTAGTTTTAACCGGTTGTTTTGACCAGTTGACGAACGGATAATCACTTCGCTTGATCTGATGGACTGCATAATTCGCGTGGCGGATCGGCTGGCAGGCCAGATAGTCATTGGTTTCGTCTGATAAGAAACGGACGTGTTGAAACTCGCGACCTTGGACACTCGCAGGCAGGAAGTATAAGTTAAATCCTTCATGTTGTGTATACCGGTCAGGTAAGTGCATCATGTCAGGTTTTTGCTGACAAACCTTCAACAAAGCCGCTGTTTGTTTTTTCGGGAGATCCGGTATCTCTTGACCTGTAATGGAAGTCGAAATGCCACCCCAGTAATTCACATCATATGTAAGATTTAAATAGTTTTCTTTTCCGCATCCGGCAAGGAGAACTGCTCCTACAAGAATACCGGTATGTATATAGCGTTTCATGAAAAACCTCCTTTATACGATTGTCTATATTTTACCATAATTTCTAGAATAGACAGAATTTTCTATAATGTTTTAACATCAAGATGTTTGACATCCCTTGACTCGGGAATAATAGATGCATGCACGTCAATCTATTACTATGGGGGTTTTTACAAGTGGGTACATTCATTCAAGCTGTAGATGGAACGAAGATTTATGTCGAAGACGTTGGAACGGGTCAACCGGTCGTCTTTTTACATGGCTGGCCGGCGAATAATAACATGTTCGAATATCAGAAGAACCGATTGCTTGATGAAGGGTACCGCTATGTTGGGATTGATTACCGCGGGTACGGGAAGTCGGACGCCCCGGCGACCGGTTATGACTATAAGACGATGGCATCAGATGTCAATGAAGTCATCGAACAATTGAAGTTAACGAACGTGACACTTCTCGGTTTCTCGATGGGAGGAGGAATCGCCTTGTCCTATCTCTTGCATTACGGGGATCAAAAGGTCAACAAGCTGGTCCTGGCTGGTGCTGCTGCTCCTGTCTTTACGCAACGGGATGGTTTCCCGTACGGCATGACGAAACAAGAAGTCGATGATTTAATCGCGGATACGAAACAAGACCGGACCGCAATGCTCAAAGGATTCGGTGAAATCTTCTTTGAAAAGGATCATCCGGAGCCGCTTCAGCAATGGTTCTACGGACTAAGCCTTGCCGCTTCCTCGCATGGGACGATTCAATCTGCCATTGCCTTACGCGATGAGGATTTACGGGGGAAACTTGGGGACATTAAAGTCGATACCCTCATCATCCACGGAAGAAAAGACCAGGTTTGTCCGTTTGAGTTCGCAGAAGCGATGCAACAGGAGATTCCCCATGCACGACTCGAAGTCTTCGAAGAGAGTGGGCATGGTACCGTACTCGATGAACAAGATAAGTTCAATGACACATTGGTGTCGTATATTAAGGGTGAATGAATCGTCTAACCGATTAAACAAGCAATGGACTAGCGTCCGTTGCTTGTTTTTCGTCTACAAAAAAAGTATGCGCCGGCGCATACTTTTAAAGACGATATTTGCGCATGAACCGTTGATCGATCCAGCGTTTCAGATACCAACCAAACGGGTTGGTCGTGTAGTAGTTCCCGTACATCGAAACGGCATGCCATGGTCCCATTGATAAAATCGTCAGGTAGCGTTTTTGAGGATGATATGACCGAAGCGCCTCGTCCTGCATGAATCGTAAGAGGTTCGCAAGCAAAACCGGTGCTTGCCGGACAGCTGTGACGCCGTTTTTCGGGATGTCGGGATAGGCGACGAGTGTCGCAGCGTCACCCGCAGCAAACAGACTCGGATGATCGAGCGCTTGTAAGTGCTCATTGACGAGTAAAAACCCATTATCCGTGAAAAGGTGACTGTTTTTAAATAACGCCGGTGCTTTCGCACCTGTCAAGCGGATGATCGCGTCCGAATCAATCGGTCGATGATGCTCGAAGCGAAGTGGTAGTTCGTCATGTAGAGGACGTTCCTGAATCCAGTGTACATCGAGTTCTTTTAAACGTCTCGCAATCACTTCCGCTGCTGGATGCCCTGAAAGTAACTCTGGATCCGTGATCAGGGTGATTGGTATACCCGATGCTTTTAAGGACGCAGCCATTTCGACGGCCGCTGCTCCGCTCCCGATCAAGACCGGATGCTTCGCCTGTTGCAGACGTGCCAGCGTATCCGGTAGTCGATAATTCGGTTTGATCGATAAGCGGTGCGAATCTTCGTACCAATCGAATGATCCGATATTGACCGAAACGACGTCATAGACATAATGTCTTCCTGAAATGCCCGTGACGATTTTGTTAACCGGATCGATTTTGACGACAGTCTCTTCGATGAACGATTTATCGTGGGCTTCGCAAAGCGCGGGAACATCCACACGGATGTCGTCCATCGTATAAGTCCCATCAGCAAGCCCGGAGTACATGCCCGAGTAATATTGATGCGTCGAGGCATTTAAGACGAGCCACTCGACGTCTTCTGTTGGTCCGTGTGTAATACAATGCAGGTGAGCGTGCCCTGCACCAATCAAGAGGATTCGTTTCATGTCGTTCTCCTTCAATCTGTCTTGCTAGAGTGTACCCGGATACGGGTGGCGGTAATCATAGCCAAAAGACAAGACTGATAAACAGGAGGATGACCATGAGATAGATAACATCCTGACGCTGAACGACCGGTACCTCGTAATACGTCCGCTCTGCTGAAAAATGCCGCGCTTCAAGGGCGATTGCCATCCGCTCTGCCCGCTGGATTGAACGCGTAAAGAGTGGTAAGCCGATTGATAGGAACGCATCACCAGGAAAACGACTCTGCACGTTGCGGATCATCCGGACTTGCCGTAAGACGCGGACTTCTTCGACTAGTTGCGGCAGAAAGCGAATCCCGGCAAGGAATCCATAGGCGAAGCGAGGAGATATCTTCGCCTGATGGATCAAGCTCATCACGAACCGGGTCGCATCGGTCGTCGTGACGAAGGCGAGACTCAAGCAGACGAACGTTGCCATCCGCAAGGCAAGTAACCAGCCGTGCATGACACTTTCCGTCGTAACATGAAACCAACCGAACGACCAGAGGACGTTCGTTCCTTTACCGAAAGCCGCCATCATCCAGAACGTCAACAGGAACAACAGACTATAAGGGGCGAGCCGCTTCAAGAAATCGACGGGACCCCATCCGGACAGAAGAAGTATACCGGTGGCTAATCCAAGGAACACCAGCGTTTTGCCCCAGTCGGTCGTTGCGATCAGGGCAAACATCATCAAAAACAATCCACTTCCTTTGATGACGGGATTGAGTTTAGCGAACGGGGACGCGTTCGTCTGCATCGCGTAACACCTCCTGGAATTGATCGGACAGGGGACGTTGTAGCTGACAGCGTTCGAGTAATGCAACGTCAGCGAATAACTCGCTCGGACACCCGTCAAAAGCAATCCGCCCTTGCTCCAGGACGAGGACACGCTGCGCGTAACGGGCAACGAGCTCCATATCATGCGTTGCCATGACGAGTGTCGTTCCGTTCTGTTGTTCCATTAACAACTGCTCCATTAAACGCCGTGTCGTCAACCCGTCTTGTCCGAACGTTGGTTCATCGAGTAATAACAGCTCTTTCGCCTGTCCGAGCATCGTCGCGACGCTGAGCCGTCGTTGTTGCCCGGTGCTGAGCGCAAGCGGTGACTGCTGCTTGACGGATGTCAGTTCCAGGTGTTCGAGTAACGCCGTGCGCGCATCGTTTGCAGCTTCCCGGTGACTCCAGTCGATTTCCGCTTCGACCGTCAGCTTGAGAAACTGCAGATCCGGTTGCTGGAAAACGTAACCGACCTGTTCATAAAAACGACGCCGGGAATAACGTTCGACCGGTCGACTCTGGAACTGATATGTTCCAAGATGGGGGAGCAAGCGACCGAGTGTTGCAAGCAACGTACTTTTTCCGGAACCGTTTGCTCCGAGCACCATCACCCATTCACCACTTCGAAATGAAACGGTGACGTCTTTAAGTAAATACGGGACTTTCGTCGATAACCTAGCAGCGTGTAACAAAGGAAGACCAGCTGTAGTTGGAGGTGGCGTCACACGAAGTCGCTCCGCTTGTGGTCCCTCCGCTGGTAATGTCTTGATTGTATAAGGAAAGAGCGACGGGACAGCGATCCCTTTCGTTTGAAGGCGTTCATAAGCATGCGGGAATAGCTCGCGCGGATGTGCTATCTCAGTTATCGATCCGTCCTCAAGCAAGACGACCTGATCGACGTACGGTAGACAGACATCGAGTTGGTGCTCGATCAAGACAATGGTCAAATCGTGTTCCTTCTGAATTTGGAAGATCAATGCCATCAACTCGCCCTGTCCGATTGGATCAATCTGAGCCGTCGGTTCATCGAGTAATAAGATCGTCGGTTCGAGTGCCAGAACCGCAGCGAGTGCGAGGCGTTGTTTCATTCCCCCAGAAAGACTCGAAACAGGTGTCGAGAAGGGGAGGTCGAGACCAACGAGTGCCAGTAACTGCTCAATTCGTTCATCCATCTCTTCGCGTGGAATCGACCGGTTTTCTAAACTAAAGGCGATTTCCCGTCCGATCGTTTCCATACAAAACTGTTCTTCTGGATTTTGAAACAGTACTCCGACCGAACCGGACCGGGTAACGGTTCCGGTCTGTTCGACTTCAATCGTCTCCGGTGTCAGTCCAGCAAGGGCATGAAGCAGTGTCGTCTTCCCACTCCCGCTTCGTCCAAGTAGGAGCGTCGTCCCTTGATTGATCGTCAGCGATACATGATCGAGGACCTGTTTCTCCTGCGCCGGATAACGGATGCTGAGATCGTCGACAGTAATCATGCGACTTCCCGTTTCGCACGTCCTGCGGCAAATCCGTTCAAGACACCGGTCGCAACAAGGCGACGGACGAGAATCGCTGCAAGTAAACCGCCGAGTAACGCACCACTAATCAATTGTAAGCCAATCGTCGCAAGCAACGTCGTCGTCGTGTAGTAACCGAATCCGTTCGCGATCAGACTGTAGACGATACTCCCGACAGCGGCTCCGACACCTGATAACATCAACGTCCAGGTGTCATAACGGCGATAACGCGTCATCGCAAAGACGAGTTCCGCGCCAAGCCCTTGGCAGACACCGATTAGAAGAGCGGATAAACCGAAGTGACTCCCCGTGAACAATTCGACGGCTGCTGCGACGATTTCCGCGATCAGAGCGGCACCTGGCTTTTGGATGATTGCTGCGACGAGCGGACTCGCAATGATCCAGATGCCAAACATCCAGTTGGCACCGACAGGTCCGAAGATGGCGGAGATTGGTAAATAGAGCGTCGACCAGCCAAGATAGATGACCCCGCAAGCGACAGCGAGCATCATCATGACCATGATTTCTTTCATTTTCCAGTGTTTCATCAAATACGTCCTCCTTTAGGATAGGGGAGATGCCAAAAAAGACCGCCCTCCGTAAAAAAGAGAGCGGTCCTCAGAAAAACTGCGCGCAGCAGGAGTCATTGGATGTGATCGCTCCACTTTCCTACGCTAGTATGAACTAGATCAGGTTCGAAGGGTCCGAAGTGAATCGTCTCAGCCAAATGGGCTCCCCTAGTGGATATAGTGAATAGTTGATACGCTGTTCACTTTAGGCAATCTTCTGTCTATTGTCAAGACACAAAAAAACGATACGCCACAAGTGGCGTATCGTTGAAGAACTTATTTGTTGTCTTCGTTGTCTTCAGCTGCTTCTTCTGAAGATTCTTCTGTTGCTTCCGCTTCATTGTCTTCGCCAGCTTCCGCTTGCGCCTCAGCTTCTGCTTCTTCGATTTCTTCAAGATCCTGCTCGAGTGTCGACTCGACGACTGCCGCAACTTGAATATCACCTTCCGTGACGATGCGGAAATCTTTTTCCTCTGGAAGATCAGCGACAGAAATCGAATCACCGATTTCGAGGTTCGTGACGTCAACTTCGACGTTCTCTGGTAATTTATCTGGTGTTGCTGCAACGGTTACTTTAAAGAGTGTCTGTGATAGGAATCCGCCGACTTTTGCTCCAGCTGCTTCGCCAACGAGTACGACGTCTGCTTCCACTTCTGTCTCTTCATCCATTTTCACGGCGATGAATTCAACGTGATCGACAGTTGGTGTGAAGACATCCATATCACGGCGGTTAATCAAGACGTTAATATTTTTACCGTCGAGTTTGAGTGAGATTAAGACGTTCTCCCCGTTTTCTCGGACGATTTTAAGCAATTCTTTTTCTTCGAATGCGATTGGTGTACTTTCCACTTTGTAACCATACACGACACCAAGAGCTTTTCCTTCATGACGTAATTGTTTACGGAGTGAGCGTGGACGTACCTCGCGTTTTTCGGCTGTTAATTTAACTGACATGTTCATTTCCCCCTTGAATTTGGTATAGCCCTCAAAAGGTAATGAATGTAGGAGCAGGACGAATCCTGAACAATATGAATCATGCTAAGACAATCGGTTTCAGACTCGCATTGAGCCTGACGCTTTCGTGACTTTGCATTTCTCTCCCAGGTCATTACGCTGATATTGAGAAACATGTGTGAATAAGTCACCGGTTTGATGCGGTGCTAGTGAGTTTATACCCCTATGTTTTAAATCCTTAAACCTCTTTTTTTATTTTTTAAAGTCGGAAGACCTCCAAACCGCTTGAAATCAAGGGTTAAGAGGTCTTTCATTTTTTTCATTTTTTATGGTGATGCGTTGGTTTTCACGGACTAATACTCGGATGAGACGTTCCATTTGCCGCATCGTCGTCTGTCCCATCGTCGAAATTTGGAGCCATTGATTGCGAACGAGATAGTCACTTTCGTACTGGACGTGATAGCCCTGAATGCGGAGAGCGTCGCCTAACTCGGTAGCGGACGGATGGACGATCGTCAGGATGCCTGGTGCTTGGGCTTCTTGTTGCGCGAGCAGTTGGAACCCCGTAGCACGGACGGCTTGTTCGAGATAGGTCATCTTGATCGCTGCTTGATCGAGATCGAGCGCATCCAATGCCGCCTGACAGGCGAGCAATAGATTTGAAGAACCGGAAAAAGCGACGCCATTCGCATAGAGGCCGAGATCCAGATAACGTGGAATCCGAGGAGACGGCAGGATGCTGTCAACGTGCCCGATGAACGCAAGGCCTGGTAATCCACCGATCGCTTTTCCGGAAACGGTCGTGACGAAGGTACAGCCAGCGTATGAAAAACGCCCGGTCCCGACGGCACTGATCGCATCGACGACGAGTGCGGTTCGTTGAGGTAACAGTGCTTTTACCGCATCAAGGTCATAGAGGACACCGGTCGACGTCTCACAATGCGTTAACCAGACCCAATCGTATGTCGCCTCATTCAGTTGATGTGCAAGTTGCTCCACGTTGATCGCATGACCAAGCGGAAGCGTGTGAACATCGAATGACTTTCCGGCACGTGCTGCGTGATCGATTAAGCGTTGACCGAACTCGCCACCGTTTAGGATCAATCCATGTCCGCTCAGTTGTTGCGCCACGATATCGTTGGCAAGCGTACCGCTGCCGACAGCCATCGAGACATGCGGCAAATCCAGCAACTGACACATCCGTCCACGTAAATCTTGATCGAGTTGTCGTATCGAGGCTGTCCGGTGCGGACGTGGTGCTTGTTGCGCTGCTTGACGAACCGCCGGCGCGACTTCGACGGGTCCTGCGAGAAAATGCAGAGGACGTAAGACGTCCGCGATGACGGACCGTTCATACGTCGCCCGTGACAACAACATCGGTACGAACTGGGCATCGCCACTACCAAGCGTCGCTGCGATTGGCGTAAAGCCGAACCGGGCATAGAGTTTTGCTTCCCGCGTCGTGCCACTAATATAAACGTAGTCGATTGACTCCCGCTCCAAGTAGACCATCAAAAAGCGCATCAATTGCATGAACGTACGGCTATTGCGGTATTCCGGTCGAACGCTGAGTAAGCGGATTTCCGCTGGGTCTGTCAGTGTCTCGTCTAACGTCACGCCTTTTTCTTCTAGTGAAAAGGGACGATGTTTACGAATGGCGATCATCGCGACGAGTCGATCGTCTTCCTTACCAATTAAGTACGTGTTCTGATCATGGAACCGATCAATCCGTTTCCGTTCGAGGTTCGGTTGGTGTTGCGGAATCTCTTCCGTAAAAGTGAGGTAGTTCAATTCATGGATTGCTTCCGCGTCGTTCGCAGTTGCAATGGAAAAGTCGATCATGAGACGTCCTCCTTATGTCATGACTGGCTTGTGAAGTGCGTCATGAGCCCACAGGACAAGTAGACTCGCAGCAACGGTACACAAGATGTTGATCGGTCCCGCATTAAAGGAGACAGGTAGTAGTGGGAGTAGAATAACCGGGATCAGCCCCGCTTTGACGCTATCTTTCGTTACGAGATAAGACAGACCGAGTATGACTAATCCACCTAGGTATGCCCATGGTGTGATGGCGAAGACGATTCCCGAAAACACGGCGTACCCTTTGCCGCCACGCCGCGGGTGAAACAACGGAAATAAGTGACCGATCAGCACGGCAAGAGCAACGGGATAAAACGCGTCCGTTAGATGCAAGGCAAGGACGGTCTTCGCGGCATCAAACAAGTAGACGAATAAAAAGGCCGGAATCCCACCGGCGCGATGGGCGTTACGGGCACCGATGTTTCCGGAACCGACCTGTGCCAAATCGGTACGGCTGACGTACTTCCAGAGCGTACCGCCAAGAATGCTGCCGATGAGATAACCAAGCAGGAGATCAAGGATCACCGTTGTTCCTCCTTTGTCGTTACGAGATGAACGAGTTCCTTGACGGTCAAGGCATCACTGTCCGGTGCCGTCAGGACGGCATCGACCATTTGGGCTTTTCGCTCTTGCAATTCCGTCATCTTTTCTTCGATCGTCCCGCGAGTCAGCAGTTTGATGACGGTTACGTCAGACTGTTGTCCAAGCCGGTGAGCACGGTCGGCCGCCTGTTGTTCGACAGCCGGATTCCACCAGCTGTCAAACAGAATGACGGTATCGGCAGACGCAAGGTTGAGTCCTGTTCCACCAGCCTTAAGGGAAATCAAGAACAGATCGACTTCACCGTCATTGAACCGATCGCATAACGCCACCCGGTCTTCAAGCGGTGTCTCACCCGTCAAGAGGAAGTGGGGGAGGTGACGTTGCGCGAGATCCGAGCGAATACGTTCAAGCATCTGCGTATACTGCGAGAAAATCAAGATCCGCTTCCCGGCTGCTCGTTTTTCAGCAATTAACGACAGTAGCCGCGTTCGTTTTGTCGCTTCCCCCGTATACCCCTCGACGAATAATCCCGGATCGTTACAAATTTGCCGTAACCGTGTTAAGCCAGCCAGTAACTTCAAGCGATCCTCGCGTTTCGTCTCGTCTAAATGTTGTAGCGTCTCGAGTTGCAGTTTGGCGAGATACGATGCATATAACCGTTTTTGATTCGGTCCGAGTTCAACATAATGATGCTCGATCTGTTTCTTCGGTAAGTCCTGTAAGACATCTTTTTTCTCACGTCGCAATAAGAACGGTTGGATGAACTGTTGCATATCATCAAACGACCATTTCTCAAACGTCATTAGATCCGGCAGTAATTCCGGGAATAAGACATGAAAGATCGACCAGATATCACGCGGACGATTTTCAAGTGGCGTTCCCGTTAAAGCAAACCGACGTTTTGCCTGCAGATGCCGTAGTTGACTGACCGTTTGTGACTGCGGATTTTTCAAGTGCTGTGCTTCATCAAAGAAGACGACGTCATATACGGGATGGCGGCGGACGTCGGTCCGAAGCGTCGTATAGGAGACGATCGTTACCGTATCGTCAGCTAAGTGCTCCAGTTCGCGGAGTCGGCTTGTTTGAGAACCGGTGACGACATGAACCGGTCGATCGGGTAAAAAGCGCTTCAGTTCCGCTTCCCAGTTGCGGAGGAGTGACGCCGGCGCGACGATGAGCGCGCGGCAGTCAGGGATCGTTGCGACATAACCAATTGCTTGAATCGTCTTCCCGAGCCCCATCTCATCGGCTAAAATCCCGTGACACCCTTGTGCGTCCAGATTCTTCAGAAATTGGATGCCCGTCCGTTGATACGGATAGAGTCGTGACTCTAACGAATTCGGCAAGTCGAGCCGGAATCCTTGTCCCGATTTTAATTCAAGCCATTTCTCCAGTAAATCGGCGTGAAGATGGAGGATGGAGGCGCCAATTAGATGCTTCATGTTCCGGACGGCAGGTAAGACGATCCGTCCATCGCGTAAGTCCCGTTCACTTGCTTCCATCTGGGCGAGAACCCGTTGTAACTGCTCGAAGGCCCGTGTCTCTAGTGAGACAAATTGACCGGATTTCAAGCGGTGATAGCGTTTTTGTAAGACGAGCGACTTCAGGACACGTTTCAGCTCGTCTTCCGGAATCCCGTCCATCGAAAAGTTGAACACGAGCCAGTCGAGTCGGTCCGTCACGTCGACGTCGATCCGCGGGTGAAATGGTCCTTTCGGTAGTGTTGTCCGAATCGCTTGCGTTGCAAATAACTCCAGTTGACCGAGCGCGACCCGTTCGTCAAGCAGACTCCGCAGAAAGGCATATTGCGCGGCGTCACGCGTGATGATGTAGCGCATGTCTCGTGGCGTTGCTTGGAATTCACGTAAGAAGCGTAAGACACTTTGCTCCGTTACTTGATCGCGCCCAGCGTAAATCGCTTCGTCGAGCGGATTCAGCTGAATCCCTTGATAATCAAACGACACGCGGACTTCGACTTCCCGAGCCGTTCGGTCAAGATGCAACTTGACGATTGGCGTTCCGGAGACGATTCGTTCCTGCAAATCAGGACTGAACGAAACATCTGCGACCCGCTGCAAATACTCCGTCTGTTCAAGCAACCGATCGAAGTAGGGTAGGGACAACTGATGCTGTTGATTGTCCATCAATCGTTTGAGCGTGACGACGGGACCGGTCAATTCAAAATGGATCGCCACCCGACGATCGGGTGTGAGACTGCGTAAATAGTTGCGCGCGCCGGCGTCGTCGACTTGAATTGCCGAGAACGGACGGATTTGCGGCGACAGCGGTGTCGGTGTACCGTGCGCCTGCACATGATGCATCGCCAGTAAAACGGCGACGATATGCCCGCAAAACGATGTATCCATCGCAAGCGACGGACAGTTGCAACCAGCGTCAACACCGTGCGCTTTAACGCGGACGGTCACCGTGAATCGTTCCTCACCGTCGACGCTTGCCTCGATCAGTTCGTCACCCATCCGGTAATTGTGTAACGTGACCTTTCGAGCGGCGACATATTTCTTACCCCGTCGAAAGGCATAGGCATCAGACATTTGTTTGATTTTACGTTCACTGAGCCCGTAATTCATGCTATCCCACCTTTAGTTAACATAATATGATTATCGTTCACCATCAAATAAATCGACGGCACGTTTTTTCTCGGAATCACCGATATGGGCATAGACTTGTGTCGTTGCAACCGATTCGTGACCGAGTAACTGCTGGATCGTCAGGACATCGACGCCGGCAGTCGCTAGTCGTGTCGCAAACGTATGCCGCAGTTTATGTGGTGTGATTTTTTTGCGTTCCAAAAAGGGGAGGACCGGTTTTAATCGTTCCGTGTGCCGCTGCAAAATATGCTGGACTGCCCGTGGACTGAGTGGTTTCCCGTGTTTTTGGAAGACAGGCACGGCTCCGCTCGTTGGCATCTGATAATGAATCGCATACTTGCGCAAGGCAATCCGGGCTGGTTTTGCTAGCGGAATCAGTCGTTCTTTGTTACCTTTCCCGATGACGCGGAGCGTATTTTCGTGGAAATCGACATCGTTCCAGACGAGTTGGGTCATCTCACTCAACCGCATACCGCTATAACCGAGCAATTGGAATAACGTCACGTCACGGACGCGATCGCGTTCATAATGCGACGCTTCGCGGTCGTTCATCTCAACGTTTGATGGTAATAATTGAATCAATTCGTCCCATTCGCGTTTCGTTAGGTAAACCGGTTCCCGCTTCGCTTGTTTCGGTCGGTTGACTTTTGCGACCGGATTTTCCGACAGTAGACCCGTATCGACCAAATAACGGAACAATGACTGTAACGCCGATAACTTCCGGTTGATGACGCTTGGTGCATTTTGTTTTGTTAAGGCCAGGTATTCGGCGTAGGCTTCGATCCCTGCTGCGTCAATCTCGACAAACGACTCAAGTGGAATATCCCGCGCCGTCACTTCTTCACCCGACGCCGCCGCGACGAATTGGAAGAATGCTTCGTAATCGTAGACGTAGCGACGCATCGTTGCTATTGAGAAATGTTTAGCTGCTAACTGATCCAAATAGGACTGAATGAAGCGTGGCATCCGCTCGTAACCGGGAATCGCTGGTGCTGTAGCTGAAACGGTCGTTTTATGTATCGTTTTTCCTAGGTTTTTAAATAAACTCATCCGACAATCACCCCTCTAGTAGTAGTATACCAAACGTTGGTACGACAGACACTTGTTTGCGTGAAATAGTTATTTCACGCAATGTTAAATTGTCAGACAGGGAGCTCTCAGTTGCATCGACAATGTATCAGATGGGTCGTCGGTCAACTCGATGCACGTGAGAATTTAATCTATTTTTATGGTTTTTGAGCTATAATGTTTTCTTTAATAACAATAATAGTATTATGTCACCTAAATCATCAAAAAAGAATGAATATTCAATTTCGCTCTCAGTTGC
The DNA here is from genome assembly GCF_050846835.1 of Exiguobacterium sp. TDN 0502. Classification (NCBI taxonomy): domain Bacteria; kingdom Bacillati; phylum Bacillota; class Bacilli; order Caryophanales; genus Exiguobacterium; species Exiguobacterium sp. TDN 0502. Next base: position 93,879 of record NZ_JBOZGJ010000005.1, read on the forward strand.
ATCGAGAAGCTGTTCGACGGGTCATCGGTCGACTCATTTGATTTCAAGACGATTTCTGAAAAACGTCGAAAACATGCTCGATTTCGCATACTTCACCTTGGTTCGGGTATAGAGTGTTAGGTAAGAGTTATTTTCATAAGGGGGAGTTCTAGATGATTACCGATCAACAAGCACGTCAATATTTGAAGGATGCGAAACGGATTGCCGTCGTCGGCATCTCGAGTGATTCCGGGAAGACCGCGAACTGGATTGCCGACTACTTAGTCCAACATGGCTACGAAGTCATTCCGGTCAATCCGACATTAAACGAGTGGAACGGGCAAAAAGTCTATCCGAGTGTCGCGAGCATTCCAGGACACATCGATATCGTCGACGTCTTCCGTCGGTCTGAGTTTTTAGCGGATGTCGCCAAAGATGCTGTCGCTCACGGCGATGTCGGGATGATTTGGAATCAGCTTGGTCTCTCAAGTGTCGAAGCCGAGAGTCTTGCACTTGGCGCCGGAATTCCATATATTGAGAATCGTTGCATCAAAATCGAGCATCAATATCTGTGAGTTATCGCACGATTTCAGGCATCTTCACCCGTCCGTGAAGGTGTCTTTTTTCATGCGCGTTACAGGTTATGCTTGTCAGGAAGCAAGAAGATGCCTACAATTAGAGACAGACTACTTGAAATAACGAACGAACGTTTGTAAAAACGACGTCGTAATTTCGAATTTTGAGGTGAAATGAATGGCGACAGACTTAAATAACTACAATGATGATGCCATACAGGTGCTCGAAGGACTCGAAGCAGTCCGGAAGCGCCCAGGTATGTATATCGGTTCAACCGATCACCGTGGACTTCACCATCTCGTCTACGAGATCGTCGATAACGCGATTGATGAGGCGCTTGCAGGGTTCGGGGAACAAATTGATGTCACGATCCATAAAGATAATGCGATTACGGTTCGTGACCACGGACGCGGAATGCCAACGGGGATGCATGCGTCTGGTAAACCAACAGCAGAAGTCATCTTCACTGTGTTACATGCCGGTGGTAAGTTCGGTCAGGGCGGTTATAAGACGTCCGGTGGCTTACACGGCGTTGGGGCGTCAGTCGTTAACGCTCTGTCAACGGACTTGAAAGTAACGATCTTCCGTGACGGGAAACAATATGAGCAAACGTTTGAAAACGGTGGGATGCCGAAGACGACGTTGCTTGAAACGGGTACGACACGTCAAAAAGGAACGAGCGTCTACTTTAAGCCAGACGGCTCAATCTTCAGTACGTTGACATACAACTACGATACGCTCGCGGAACGCTTACGCGAATCAGCCTTCTTGCTAAAAGGTCTGAAGATTACGTTGACGGACGAACGGTCCGATAAATTAGATATTTTCCAGTATGAAGACGGTGTTAGTGAATTCGTCCAGTACTTGAACGATGATAAAGATACGCTTCATCCGACAGTCGCCTTCGAAGGAACGGAAAACGAGATCGAAGTCGACATCGCCTTCCAGTTCACGGATGCCTACTCGGAAAACGTCCTGTCATTTGTCAACAACGTCCGGACACGCGACGGTGGAACACACGAAGTTGGCGCGAAAACGGCGATGACACGGGTTATGAATGAATATGCCCGAAAGAACACGCTCTTGAAGGAAAAGGATAAGAACCTCGACGGAAACGACATCCGTGAAGGGTTGACGATGATCGTTTCGATCCGGATTCCGGAAGAATTCCTCCAGTTCGAAGGACAAACGAAGTCAAAACTCGGTTCACCGGAAGCACGGACGAGCTGTGACGCTGTCATCAGCCGTCGTCTCTCGACCTACTTGGAAGAGAACCCACAAACGGCGACGCTGTTAATCAAAAAAGCGATCCGCGCCGCACAAGCGCGTGAAGCAGCACGCAAAGCGCGCGAAGAAGCACGTAACGGGAAAAAGAAGAAACGTTCGAGCATCTTGAACGGAAAACTGACACCTGCGGCTTCGAAGAACGCGGACAAGAATGAATTGTTCCTCGTCGAGGGTGACTCTGCCGGTGGTTCCGCAAAACAAGGACGAAACCGGACGTTCCAAGCGATCCTGCCACTGCGCGGTAAGGTTCTGAACACGGAAAAAGCGAAACTCGCTGACATCATGAAAAATGAAGAGATCAATACAATCATTCACGCGATCGGCGGCGGTGTCGGCGCTGATTTCGACTTGTCAGATTGTAATTTCGACAAAGTCATCATCATGACCGATGCTGATACGGATGGTGCGCACATCCAAGTCTTGCTGTTGACGTTCTTCTTCCGCTACATGCGCCCGTTGATTGACGCTGGGAAGGTCTTCGTTGCCTTACCACCGCTCTATCGCGTCTCAAAAGGGAAAGGCAAATCAGAGAAGTTTGAATACGTCTGGGACGAAGAGACGCTCAAGAAAACGACGAAGAAATTCGGTAAAGGTTATATGATCCAGCGTTACAAAGGACTCGGGGAGATGAATGCACCGCAACTCTGGGAAACAACGATGGATCCGGAGACACGGACGTTGATTCGGGTCACGATCGACGATGCCGCGGTTGCTGAAAAACGGGTCTCTGTCCTCATGGGCGACAATGTCGGGCACCGTCGGACGTGGATCGAGGACAATGTCGCCTTCGGTCTCGCGGAAGACCTCTCGATCATCGAGAACGAGCACGTGACGAAAGAGAGTGTGAACGAACATGTCTAATCTACAAAACATCCTGAACCTGTCGCTCGAGCAAGTTGTCGGCGACCGGTTTGGTCGTTATTCGAAATATATCATCCAAGATCGTGCCTTACCGGATGCCCGCGATGGTCTGAAACCGGTACAACGCCGTATTCTCTACGCGATGCATACGGAAGGCAACCTGTTCGACCGTGCCTACCGGAAATCGGCGAAGACGGTCGGTGTCGTCATCGGTAACTACCACCCACACGGTGACTCGTCGGTCTATGAAGCGATGGTTCGCTTGAGTCAAGAGTGGAAACTGCGTTATCCGTTGATTGATATGCAAGGGAACAACGGATCGATCGACGGCGATAGTGCGGCAGCAATGCGGTATACGGAAGCCCGTCTGTCGAAAGTCTCGAGTCTGATTCTCGACGGGATTAACAAACAGACCGTCGATTACACGCTCAACTTCGATGATACGACGGAAGAGCCACTCGTCTTGCCATCACTATTGCCGAACTTGCTAATGAACGGTTCGACAGGGATTTCCGCCGGTTATGCAACCGAGATTCCACCGCACCACGCGGGAGAAGTCCTCGATGCTGCGATTGGTCGGATCTCTGGTACAGTTCAGAACGTTGATGATCTATTAACGCATATGCAAGGACCTGATTTTCCGACGGGTGGTGTTGTACAAGGCCTTGACGGCATTAAGAAAGCTTTTGAAACAGGACGCGGGAAAGTCATTATCCGTTCGCGCTCAACGATCGAGACACTGCGGGGCGGTCGTCAGCAAATCGTCATCACGGAGCTCCCGTATGAGGTCAACAAAGCGAACCTTGTCAAACGGATGGAAGAACTCCGTCTTGATAAAAAGGTCGAAGGTGTTGCCGAAGTTCGTGACGAGACCGATCGCGACGGTTTACGTGTCGTCATCGAGTTGAAGAAGGAAGCAGACGCAGAAGGTGTCTTGCACTTCTACCTTAAACAAACGGACCTACAAATTGCCTATAACTACAATATGGTCGCAATCCACGAGCGGACACCGCGGCAAATGGGCGTCTTGACGCTGCTTGATGCTTACCTTGCACACGTTAAGGAAGTCGTCATTCGCCGGACAGCGTTTGATCTCGAACAAGCAAAACGCCGTCAAGAAGTCGTCTCTGCCTTGATGACAGCGATCTCTGTCCTCGATGAGACACTTGCCTTGATCCGGTCTGCGTCAAACAAAGCGGATGCGAAGGACAAGCTGATTGCGCGCTTCAACTTCACGGATCGTCAAGCGGAAGCCGTCGTCATGCTTCAGCTGTACCGGTTAACGAATACCGATATCGTCGAGTTGCAGGAAGAAGCAGCAAAACTCGAGAAGGAAATTGCTCGTCTCGAGAAGATCCTCAACGATGAAAAGACCCGAAATCGTCTTATCATCAAGGAATTGACGGTCTTGAAGGAACAGGTTGCGGACAAACGTCGTTCGACGATTGAAGCGGAAGTCGAAGAACTGAAGCTGAAGACGGAAGTCATGATCGCTGTCGAGGAAACGATGGTCTTCCTATCGAAAAACGGCTATGTCAAACGCTCGTCACTCCGTTCATTCGGTGCTTCGAACGACTTGCCGGACTTGAAGGAACAGGATCGTCCGTTGCTCCAAGGACAAGCGATGACGACCGATCACTTGATCGTCTGGACCGTTCGCGGCAACTACTTGCTGATTCCGGTCCATCAATTGCCGGATACGAAGTGGAAGGATGGCGGCCAACACGTCGCGAACCTCGTTCCACTCGAACCAGGAGACCGCGTTCTCTCAGCGGATCTCGTCCGTTCGTTCGACGAAGCACAGCATTGCTTATTTGTCACCCGTCAAGGGATGGTCAAACGCTCGAAACTGAGTGACTACAACGCGCAGCGGAAGTCTAAACCGCTCCAAGGCGTTCGTCTGAAGGCAGACGACGAAGTCTTGTATGCGCAGGTCTCGACGGGTCAAACGGATCTCTTCCTCGCGACGCAGAACGGCTTCGGTCTCTGGTTCACGGAAGACGACGTCCCGGTCGTTGGTGTCCGGGCTGCCGGTGTCAAGGCGATCAACCTGAAGGATCAGGATGTTGTCGCAGGTGCAATCGGCTTTAAGGAAGCACCACAGATCGTTCTCTTGACGCAACGCGGTGCCCTGAAGAAGATGCGTCTCGCGGATCAGTTCCAAGTCTCGAGCCGGGCGCTCCGCGGCTTGCAGTTGCTCCGTGATTTGAAATCCAAACCACACCAGGTCGCAGCATTGATTGATGTCACACAAGCGAAGGAATTGGTCCTCAGCGGGAAAGAGCAGGAGAAAACGATCCAAATCGGCTCGTTATCGTTCCTTGATCGCCTGTCGAACGGTTCATTTGCCTATGACGAAGATAAATTCGGTCCATTGCTCGATTGGTATACACGATAAGACGCGGCTCCTCCGGATAACGGGGGAGCTTTTTTGCATCTAGCGGGGCAGGAGAGGGGGATTTTGAGACGAATGCTCGGAATTTTGAGATTTATTGCGTGAAATATCGTTTACAAATTGAAACACTGACCAATAACGGCTACAATAGAGGAAATAGTCAGGTCACGATTCGTCACAATCAAGCGTCGGGTCACGCGTCTCCGCAGCTTTGCTTATAGCGTCAATCGATCAAGCAGCTACGGGACCGTCCCTTTAGCTGCTTGTTGTGCAATCTGCCGACCTTGGAGAGGTGATGAAGATGAAATTCAGACGTCGCGAAAAAGTAGCAATCTATATCACTCGGGAAAAACCTAACGGATGGGAACTACTTGTTTTTCATCCACAATCGGCTCCCGAGAGTGATTGGCAGATCCCCGCAGGTACAATCGAAGATGCAGAAATCGCAAAAGAAGCGGCTGTCCGTGAGACGCTTGAAGAAAGTGGTCTCTCGTTAGCATCCGTTCAGTACGTCGGTGAAGAAGAGATGCGCTACCCAGAGCGCATGCGGGTCCATTACACGTATTTCTACCATGCACACATCGAATGCCAGGAGAACCGCTGGACGCATTGTGTGGCTGGTGACGGTCAGGATTGCGGTGATTTCTTTGATTTCGCGTGGTTGCCGCTTGAACGGATCACACAACTTGAACGCCGCCATCATATTTTCTTAGATCGTTTGATTCACCGATTGGAACGGACACGTCCGTACGATTGTCGAAAACACGGGTAATCCCGTGTTTTTTTGTTTTGTCTCACTATCTTAAGTTTACCCTGGTTATGAGACGAATCCTTATAATTATTGATAATATTTGTTATGTAAACTTAAAAAAAACGAGAATTGAGTCTTATTGATCAATCCCCCCTGTCGTTCAAAAATCGGTCCATCGTCCTGTTGGTCTTCCCCGTCATTTTTTGTTACTCTATTAACAGTAACACCGGGAATGTTACCTCTTAATCGGTAACAAATCGAAAGTTGCCGCTATTCCGGTAACAATTGGATGGGAGGAATCGATTTTGCAAGCTGTTGCCATATCGTTCGACGTTAAAGGATCGCGCGATTATCCGAGCAAAGAAGTACTCCTGAACAAGCTCCGAGCGCTGGCACATGATCTCAACGCGGCATTTCCGACAAGTATCGTTCCATTTCAAATCAAATCCGGTGACAGCTTACTGGCAGTCTTTGCTGATTATAAAGTCAGCTATCCGGTCATCCTTCAGCTCTTGAACCAGGAATTATCTGGTTATATCGGGATCGGCTTCGGTCAATATGAGACGGTATCGACGGTTCAGGCAGAGGAAGCGAACGGTAGTGCGATCATTCACGCCTTCGAAGCACAGGAACACGCGAAGTCACTTGCGTCTCGGATCGCCTTTGCGGGACCGCCCTATTTACCGACCGCCCTGCTGAACGGTTATCTCGAGATGCTCTACCCCGCTTATTTCGGGAAGACGGACCGTCAAATCGAGCTCCATCGCTTAATGGATCAATATCCGGAGGATACGTATGAAGAGATCGGTCTGAAGATGGGCTTTAAGGAACAGGATGCCCGTGCGAACGTGGCAAAACTCGTCTCCCGCTCACAGCGCAAGCAACGGAAGCGTTTGGAAGGCGCGTTGACGCAGGCGCTCGAGCAGTTTCAGGTCTGGGAGGCGATCCGGTGACTCTTTTACTCAGTCTTTTACTCGTCCACTTGCTGGCTGATTTTCCACTGCAGACGAAACGGATGGCCGCAAGAAAACATCACGATCGCCGGGTTTTACTGCGTCATTTGAGTATCCATGCGGTTCTCATGCTGTTTGTCCTTACGTTTTTCGTCATGCGAGGGACCTTGAGCATTGATAGTGCCGGATGGCTAGGAGGAAGCATTCTCGTGTTTCACGCCCTGCTCGATGCCTCCCCGCTCAAACGTCGCGTCAAGCAGGCGGCGGCGTACTGGATCGATCAAACGTTACATATCGTTGCCATCATCGCCTTGACGTGGGTGTTCGTTCCGGTCGATTGGTCTCTGTCGTTCTCACGCCCGGAGCAAATCCTGTGGATTCTCTGTTTCAGTTTAGTGACGACGGAACTGCTTGGACACGGGATTTCCCTGCTGCTCCTTCCGTTTGCGCCACGACTGATTGAATCGCATTTCGAGCGGAAAGTGACCCGCAAGGAGCAATTAGACGGCGTTTCGAGGACGGTCACACATGAAGTCGAAGATTCTGCCCGGAGCTATACGACGGAATTAAACGGGATCGGACGCTATATCGGTCTTGTCGAACGGGCGATCATCACCCTGCTCGTCGCAACGAACGCAACCGGTGCGATCGGGTTCGTCATTGCATTGAAGGCACTAGCCCGCTTTAAACAGTTTGAAGATCGCCGCTTTGCGGAATATTACATCATCGGCAGTTTACTCAGTATATTAGGAGCCATCTTATGTGGACTCGCGATTCGCGTCGCAGTGTAAACGGTGAATGAAAGTGAGGGAGACGGTTTGGTCCGTCGTATGAACCATGAAACAAATCGGCTTAGTCAGACATCACCGGGTGACGGAAGGTTACCCGACAACAGGCTGGATCAGCGCCAGCGACATCGAACAATGGATTGAACGGTACGATACATCAGACATCGATATTCAACCGGTCGAGCTCGGACAAATCGACTGGACGGTCTGTTATGCGAGTAGTATGCCGCGCGCCGTGCAGACGGCTCAGAGCGTTTACGATAAAGAAATCATCGTGACGGATTTACTGCGGGAGGTACCGTTTCCGACGATCCGGTCGAATCTCCGCTTGCCGTTCATCGGCTGGGCGGTCATCGGCCGGCTCGCAGCCCCGTTCAGCAAACGGATTCAAGCGGAAATCAAGGATGCGAACGAACGGATTGAGGTCTTGTTGAATCAGTTGTCGTTTGAAGACGATGAGCGGGTCTTACTCGTCGGTCACGGCGGCATGATGATTCTGATGCGCGCTGCACTGAAGCGCCGGGGTTACCGCGGACCACGATTCGGTCATCCCCGTAACGGCATGCTCTATCTGTTCGAGAAAGAGGAATCGTCATGTTAAAGTGGGGATCAACGATTTTACTGGCGCTCTGTTTAGTCGTCATCTTTTATACGACACGGGATGAAGCGCCCCCTGCCCCAACGGCAGGACAGATGGAGGTCTACGGCTTCGACGTCGGTCAAGGGGATAGCACGTTCATCCGGACGAAAGAGGATGCGATCTTGATTGACGGCGGGAATAACGGCAAAGGGGAAGATGTCGTCCGTTATCTAAACGAACTCGGTGTGAAACGCCTGACCGCCATTGTTGCAACACATCCAGACGCTGACCATATCGGTGGACTCGATACGGTCCTCGATGCGTTTCCGGTTGAGAGTGTCTATGCCCCGCGCGTCACGCATACGACGGAGACGTACCGTGATTTTCTCCTTGCCGTCAAACGTGAGGGTGTGACAATCAAACCGGTCAAAGCGGGTCTTGAGATTCCGAGTGAAGCCGCACGCTTTACGTTCCTTGCCCCGTTGACGGACGGAACGCAGGATCTCAACAGCTGGAGCGCTGTCCTCCGCGTCGAAAACGGACAGGACCGGTTCCTCTTCATGGGCGACGCACCGATTCGGACGGAACGACAATTGCTGGAGTCGGCGGAAGATCTCCGTGCCGACGTCTTGAAACTTGGGCATCACGGAGCAGACACGTCGTCCTCCCTGCCCTTCCTACAAGCTGTCCAACCGAAACGGGCGTTGATTTCAGCAGGTAAGGACAACGCCTACCGTCACCCACGTCCTTCGGTCTTACAGGATTTGAAAAAAGAAAAAATTACGATTGACCGAACGGATCAAACCGGAACGATTCAGTATACCTCAACTGGTGACAAAATCACGGAATCAAACCGAACCGACTTACGACCGGAATAATCAAACGTGGAGGTGCATCAGATGCGGCTGACCCTATCTGATTTTGAAGAGGATCTGGCCATTTGTGAGACGGACGACCGCGAGACAATCACGTTACCGAAAAACCGTTTACCGCGTCAGGCGACGATTGGTGATCGACTCGATTGGACGGGGCGGTCGATCCGAATCTTACGCGAGGAGACGGATACACGTAAAAAAGAGATCACCGATTTGATGGATGACCTCTTTGAAGAGTGAAGGGACTTCCTCAGGACACTGAGGGGGTCTTTTTTAATTCAACAGGCTGATGACGAGCCCGGCGATGATGCCTGCTGCGAACACGGTACCTATCGTGTACGTAAGGATTCGTAATCCAATTGGCAATCGACGGATCACAGCAAAGGCGCGACGGTTCGGTGGTCCTCCGGCAACAGCACGTTGATAGTCGTCAATCGGACTGGTAGCCACATCTTGCGGCTCACCTGTAGCAGCGTTCGATTCGGTCGTATGTGGTCTCATCTGTCCATCCCCCTGTTCTAGTAACGGTATTGTTCTTATTCGCTAAGGAACTTCATCCTCCTGTTTCAATTATTTTGCTAGTTCACGAAACTTTTGGTTGAAACTGGTAGTATAGAAAAGAGACGTAGTTCAATACCTGTCGTTTTAGGGAAATCACTGGCGGTTTATTCTGAATTTTCGTACACTTTAGAAATACGAAGCATCTTACTTAAGGGGGAATCATCCATGTTTCAAACGTTACGGACATCACTCAAACAATCCGTTCTTGGTCAGGACGACGTGATTGATCATTTATTGATGGGTTTACTCGCAGAAGGTCATGTTTTACTCGAAGACCGGCCGGGGACTGGGAAAACGACATTAGCAAAAGCGCTGGCACAGACACTCGAAGCGAAATTTTCCCGCGTGCAGTGTACAGCGGATACGTTACCGACCGATCTACTCGGGATGGAGTTATTCAATCCACTGACAGGATCATTCGAACAACGCTTTGGTCCATTGTTTGCGAACATCGTCCTCGTTGACGAAATCAACCGGACGACACCACGTACCCAGTCCGCCCTATTAGAGGCGATGGCGGAGGCGCAGGTGACGATTGGGGATACATCCTATACGCTGCCACAACACTTTCTCGTCATCGCGACGCAAAACCCGTTCGATGGACACGGAACATTCCCGCTGCCCCATGCCCAGCTTGACCGTTTCTTGTTCAAGTTATCGTTTGCTCCCCTGACACGTCAGGCGGAAAAAGCATTATTACGCGGGGCACATCTGACAGCAGCCGAGCTGCACATTCCGCTCGAACAGCTCAATGACTGGAAAGAAGAGGTCATCGCTGTCTCGATTGAGGATAGCGTCGAAAACTACTTACTCGACGTCTGTGATGCTCTCCGTGCCCATCGTGACGTTGAGATTGGACCGAGTCCTCGGGCGACGCTTGCGCTCTTGAAAGCAGCGAAAGCACGTGCCTGGATGCAGGAGCGGACGTACGTGACACCTGAGGACATCAAACATTTGGCGACACCGCTTCTCGCCCACCGACTCGTCCTGACGCTCGAAGCGACGCTGAAACTGTCGAATGAACGACTCGTCCAGCAGGTCCTTGAGTCACTGACTGTCCCGACTGAGGTGTAACCATGCAACTGATTACACCAAAAGCCTTTCAATTGGTCATCCTCGCGATGACAGGCGTACTCGGAATCTTTTTCGGGCTATATGGCTCCATTTGGGTTGCCGCACTCTTGTTTGCCTATACGTTATATGGCTGGTTGATGCCGTATTATCTCGAATACGTCGCAAGACGGATCGATGTACGTCTCCTTGAAACGGTTCGTGCTTTTCGGGAGGAGGCGATGCAGATCCCGTTCGAACTGACGAATACGACGAAGTTACCGCTCGGACGGATCACGATTTCCGGATTACTCGGGGATCAGATAAAGATTCCGGATGCAAACAGCCAATTTTGGCGGCAGCATCTTTATATCGGCAAGCAGACGATCGTTCCGTTTTCGATTGATGTCATTGCGGCCCACCGGGGAACGATCCGGATTCAATCGTTTGACGTCATGATTTCGGATCCGTTTCATCTGACGACGATCTATGTGACGCTGAACATCCAGGAGCTGGGTCACGTCTTTCCTGACTTTGCGCCCGCGTCCGTCGAGTGGAATGAGCGGATGATTCCCGGTGAGACGATTGATCGCTCGAGTCCGTTCACCGATCGGTCGAGCTTTCATTCCGTCGTTCCCTATTCGGGTGATGCGAAGTCGATCTACTGGTCGGCTTATGCGAAGACCAATGAATTGTATTCCTACCAGTATGACCGGAAGCGGAATCATGACTATGCCGTGATCGTCGACGGTCTGTCAGCAGATGGACTCGCCCTCCGTTCGGACTTCGAGAAACTTTTATCACGTGCCGCAACGATCATCCGTGAACTCGAGAAACAAGGCGCTTCCTATAGTCTCTGGATTTCGATGGTCAATCGGTCGGGCCAGTGGTATCATGTCCCGTCCGGTACCGGAAAACAGCAATTCCTGCGGACGATGGAATGTCTCGCCCGGATTTCGGAGTACGATTTACCGCTCGAACGTCGGTACTTCACGAAACGATTACAGCGTAGCGTGCCGTCGACAACAGCGGAAATTCATCTTGGTCACCGGCAGAAAGGAGTGAGCGCATGATTCTCTGGTGGATCTTTCTTGCAAGTCTGTTACCGGTTCCGTTCTATCTTGCGCTCGCTCTTCCGGCACTCGCCTTCGTGCCGCATCGTTCGATTCGAATTGGGTTACAGTTACTCGTAGCGGGATCATTGTTTTTCCTCTCTCCCGTAGCTAGCGTTTTAGCCCTCGTCTTCGTCGCCTGGACCGCGTTTCTTGATACGGTCGATTCGACGTGGCGTTACGCTGCAAGTGCGCTGGTCATCGGTGTCGTGATGGTCTTATTCCCGGGAGCAACACCACCACTTGGTGCATTTGCCCTCTTCTTCCTCGTCGTCGCCTATCCCTTCGTCATCACCTATATGACGGAGTGGCGTCGCATCTTCCCGACGGTCGCTCTGATGCTGGGTGGCGGTCTGCTCCTTGCTGTCATCTTACGACTCAGTAAAGAAGCCCTCGTCGGATCCGTCACGAGTACGATTCGTCCGCTATTGGAAGCATTCGGTTCGCTGTTCCTGTGGACGGAGCCGCTTAGTCGAAAAGCGGACACGATGACGAATCAGGCGACCGGTTTAAATAACATCAAAGGTGTGCAAAACGTCGGACGCTCGACGATCGATGCCGGAACGTCCAATTGGCTCTGGATCGTGATGGCGATCATGACCCTCGTGCTCGTAGCGACCACACTCTATGTCATCCGGAAACGAAAAGTCGTAGCCCTCGAAAGAGAACAAACCGTCAAGCAGTCTAAACAGATCCGGGCACATGCGCCAAAGCGGCATAGTCATCACCCGCTCTTGAAGATAGCTTCGCAACTTGAGCAAGCTTTCCCGAGACGACATGAGGAGACGACGCTTGAATGGCTGACACGGATCGAGTTCCCGGATGCGTCACCAAACGCCCGTCTGATTGACGGCATCGAGTTTAGCCCAAGTGAACCCGCCTACGATATTCAGACCTTCCGTCGGCAAGTACGGGAACAAATCGAACGCTGACAAAAAGCCCTTGCTCATGGAGCAGGGGCTTCGTCGCATAACGTCCGCATCAATTGGTTCCGGGGTGTCGTCGCAAGTCCCCAGTCGCAGATGGCATCGAGTAGTGGAATCAAGGACGTACCTTTCGCGCTTAAGGCATATTCGACGCGTGGTGGCACTTCCGGATAGACCGTCCGGGTGATCAAGCCATCCTGTTCGAGTTGCTTCAGTTGCTGCGTCAGCGTCTTCGGTGAGACGTCCTGGATATATCGCTCGAGCGTATTAAAACGGACCGTCCCCTCTTCATGAAGTTCATACAAGATCATCACTTTCCACTTACCTTGAATCTGACGCATCGTCGCGTCGAACTCATTTAAATACACCGTACACTCACTCCCTTACCAAAAGGTAACTCACTGACCAAAAAGTGCGTACTTCTCGGAATGGCTTCCCTCTGTTATCTTCAATCTATCATATCAAATAAGGAGACGATATCATGAAACCAGGATTCATCGCGATCACCGGAGCGACATCAGGCATCGGGCATGCGATTGCTCACACGTTCATTCAGAAAGGGTACCGTGTCTTATTGCTCGGGCGCCGAGTTGACCGTCTTGCGCCTCTTGCCTCGGACGACGTCTTAATCCGCCAAGTCGCAGCCACTGACCGGGCGGCTCTCGACGCAGCGTTAGCAGACGCGACGGAAGCGTTCGGACCGGTCGAAGCCATCATCAACAATGCCGGACGGATGTTACTCGGTCAAATCGAGACACAAGACGCGGCAGAATGGGAAGAGATGTTTGACGTCAACGCGCTCGGTGTCTTACATGGTATGCAGGCAGTCCTCCCGTCGATGGTAAAACGCAAGACCGGAACAATCATCAACATCAGCTCGATTGCCGGGAAAAAGACGTTCGCCGATCACGCGGCGTATGTCGGCACGAAATTCGCCGTTCATGCGATGAGTGAGAACGTCCGGGGAGAAGTCGCGTCGCATGGCGTTCGTGTCATGACGATTGCCCCAGGTGTCGTCGAGACAGAATTACTCGGTCACACGACGAGTGATGCAATCAAGGACGGCTACAACGAATGGAAACAGTCGATTGACGGTGGACTCGATCCGCAGGTTGTCGCGGATACCGTATTGTTCGCTTTTGAACAGCCCCAACATGTCAACATCCGGGAAATCGTCTTAGCACCAACGAAACAACTCGATTAACGCACAAAAGACGCGAGTGAGCGAACTGATCAGAGGAAACAAAAAAAGACTCCTGAATTGGAGTCTTTTTACTTTTCAGCATCAATTTTCGAAGCTTTCCGTGCAATGACGACAATAAAGACGATGGCACCGACAGGAATCACGAGCGGCATCCAGTCGAGGATATACTGTGCGTTCATCGTATCCCCCCTTACCTTAGCAAGCTATAAGCGTAGCATATGCCAATTGCTTAGGAGTTGCAAGTCACAGTCGGGGCAGAAGCGCGTTGGCAATCGAATAATAGATCAGAATACTTGTCGAAAGGGTATACCCGATGAATAATAGCGGTGTGAATTTAGGTTTCATCCGCCGTTCAATCAAGCGTAACGAACTGATGGTGACAACAAGAGCGATGACCGGACTGAATCCGAACACGACGATATCTAGTGATGTCACGACATCTTCCGGGAACACGAGATGAAAGACAAAAAGTGAGAATAAGTACCAGGATGTATAGGACAAACAAACGAAAAAGAGAAAAGCACAGAGCTTTCGCCACCCATTTTGTTGTCGTTTTTCCATCTGTTGCATGTCGTTCCTCCTACATAAGTATCAGATACCCTTAATAGTAGCTGGAACTTTTCGCTTAAAATATTCAAATATGAATATCCGACAAAAAACGACAATTTTTTTGGACTCCTCTACTAAAAAAAAAGCAAGATCCACGGTCAAGTGAACCTTGCATATCGTCTTAATGGATCGGTGCCTCGGTCTGATACATCGCCGTAAGACCCGCGACCTTCTGCTTGAACATCTCCCGCCGCTCGGCTGGAGCAACGATTTCCGCCTGATTGCCGAACTGAATCAACCACATCATGAAACCGTCCGAAAACAGTGCATCCACTTTTACCTCAAACCAGACGTCATCCAGACGACGGCAACGAATATCTGTTCCGAACCGGTCGACGACGGTCGGCATCAGACTTTCCTGGAATTTAAGAGTCAATTGTTCGTTCTCACCGCCATACATATTAAACATATTGCTTAAGTAACCGGGTTCGACATGAACCGGTTCTTCCATCGGTTCGAATGGTTTGCAGTCAACGATCCGGTCGACCCGGTACGTCCGGATTTGTTTCCTCCGCTCATCGCGTCCGATCAGATAATAGTTCCCGTTATCCATCAGCAGATGGGCTGGCGAGACAAGGTAATGTTCACCGTCTTTCCGCAATTCGAACTTCCGCGTCCGTTCATTGAATTTCCCCTGGTACTGAAAACTGATGACACGGTCATCGCTGATTGCCTTCTGAATCGTATCAATCGAGCGAGACGTCATGCCTTTTGGCTTTTTGACGGTATGTAGAACCGGTTGAAGGGTCTCCGCCATCTTATCACTCGTCAACGACTGGATCGTCCGGACGAGTGCTGCGGTCTCACTCTCCGAGATGAACTTCGCACTGGCAATCGCATCGACGAGCAAGCGCAGTTGATGGTGTTCAAAAGGACGACTGACGAGATGATACGGAATGGCAAGTCCATTCTTCGTCTCCTCCGGCACGACGTCGAATCCCGATTTGGCAAGTGCCGCAATGTCATCCTTAAGCGATTTTCGAGACAGTTTTTCAATCAATCCTCGCTTCGAGAGTTCCATACTTAATTCTTCAAGCGTCAGCGTATGATCCTCATCCGATAGACGTTCGAAGATTTCTCGTACAGCCAATAAGCGGTCACGGTTCGTTAATTTTTCATTTGACACTACGCATCCTCATTTCCTAAGTCACAATGGTTTGGTTATACTTTACAGTATACATGAAAACACAAGCGAGATTAACAATAAAATGGTAAAAATTAAGAGATAGGAGAATTTGGATGCATTATATCGCAGAATGGAAAGGTCAACGGTTTGATTACCGGGATAGCGGGAGCGGTCCCGTCATCCTCTTGATTCATGGTACGCAGTCGGATTACCGTGAAGTGTATCATGTCGAGAAACTGATTGCTGCAGGGTATCGCGTCATCGTCCCATCGCGACCCGGATACGGGATCACCTCCCTACACCTTGCGGACACCCCTGAAACCCTAGCGGCGTTTTATGCCGGCTGGCTCGCTTCCCGTCACATCCATCGGTATACCGTCTATGGCATTTCCGCAGGGGGACCGACGGCAATCGCCCTCGCCGGACAAAATCCTGCCGTCACGTCTCTTGTTCTCGCCTGCGCGATGACGCAACGGATTGTGCTGCCGTATCAGCGCATCCTCATCCAGCCTGTTTTACAACGACCGTTACAGCTCATTCAATGGGGACTTTGGACGTATGTCAAAGATAAAATACGGAAGTTTCCGCAAGAAGCCGCCGTCCGGATGGTCGAGATGACCAGTCTACTGCCACGCGAAACAATCCGTACCCACTTGAGTGAGACGGATGCTTCGCTGCTGTATGAAGTCGGGCTACAGAATGGACCGGGACGCGGGGTGCTGTTTGATATCACACAGGATTTAGAACAAGAGCGTCTTGAAGCCGTGACCTGCCCGGTCCTGATCGTCCATTCAAGGTCAGACCGCGCCGTACCGTTTGAACACGCTGAACGTGCACGCCGGATGATCCGTCATGCCCAATTCATCGAATCAAAAAGTCCGGGACATCTCATCTGGATCGGTCCTTCGGCGCGACGGGATGAACGGATGATCGAGCGTTTCATCGGATTGAATCAGATGACTTGAAGGCGAAGCCGCATCTTCAGCTTCTCGTCGTCCCCTTCGATTGCGACCAGTCCTCGGTTCGTCAGTTCACCGATGGCACGGCGTGTCCGGTCCTGGTTCAGTCGGGCACAACGGGCGATCTCGGCGATGCCCATCCGGCAAGAAAGCTGATTTGCCTTAATCTTTGATGAGGGTTTTGCGACGGAACGTTGCAAAAGACGCCAAAAGACGTGACGGGCATCCTCTGATAAGGCATAGGCATTTTTCTCGATGACGGGCGGCATGTAGCGGACATCTTCCCGGATCCGGCGAATCAGATACAGGCTGAGCCATTCCTCGAGTTCGGCTTGAATCCGTGAAAACTCGAACCACCACAATTGCTCGAGTGCTTCTTCTTCTTTCTTCGCCAGTTGCCAACTCGCCGGAATCTCGTCAAATTCCTCGTCCAGCCAATCTTCGTAGTCGAGTGCCGTCTCATACAAGACCTGCGACGGAATCTGCTCGAGTGATGTCCGGTGTTTATAGATATCAAAGCTCATCCGTCGAAAATGTTCGACGGATGCAGCCACTTGGCTCAAATGAATCAGTTGTTTCGTAATGAGGCGCGCCAGTCCATCCATCTCAAGATGAATGGCATATAGGTGTTTTTCTAGCGCAATGAGCGTACTTCTCTCCATTTCAACCGTTCCTCCCCTTATCGTTTTCATCTTGTAGTCTTTTTCCGCAAATCCCCTATTCAAAACCAATTGTGAGCAAATCAGTGTATTGACATCATCGATTGGCGTACAATAGGAAAATCGAATTCAAAAGGAGATGCACGTTATGTATACGATTTATGGGAGCTCACGCAAAGGAAACAGTGAATGGCTCGGTGAGCAGGCGCTTAAAGGAATTCCTCATACAGCAGTGGATTTGGCGAACGTCTCGATTCAGCCGGTTGAAGACCGACGCCATCACGGCGGCTTTTTACCGCTTGGCGATGACTATCGCCGGATTGTCGAAGAGATGCTGCTTCACGACGACATCCTGTTCATCACGCCGATCTACTGGTACTCGATGTCGACGAAGATGAAATTATTCATCGACCGCTTCAGTGAGTCACTCCGAGATGAAGAACTCGACTTCAAACGTCGGATGCAAGGGAAACGATTTCACTTGATTGCAGTCGGAGGAGACGAGCCACGCGTCAAAGGACAGGCACTCGTCACGCAGTTTGAGCACATTGCGTCGTTCCTCGGCGCGACGCTTGAGACAGCGATTCTTGCCGAAGGAAATGCACCGGGTGAGGTCGAACAAGATGAGCAGGCGCTTGCAGCCATTTCAGCGTTCCGCGAAAAAATGTCAGGAGCACGTGTTTAAGCACCGTCCGTGAAGGGAATTATCTGAAACAGAGCCGCACGACTAATAGAGCGTACGACTCAATTCAGGAGGTGGTCAGCCATGTTCGCATCTAAAAAACGATCGAATCGCAAGTGGAAACAACTGACTTCACGCCAGCATATCCTTCATCTCGAACATTTGTATCAATCACGCGAAGAGACGATTGCCCGTGATCGCCTCTCCCTGCAACACATCATGGAACGTGCCGTCCGGACAGGACAAACGGTCCAGGTCCGCTTGAAACAACTCGATACCATATCCGGTTCGATCCAGGCGATCTTTCATGACCGGGGGACGATTGAAGTCGTCACGTCAACTGGTCTGCGTCGGATGGTGCGAGCGTCGGACGTCATCGATATCGAGTGGGCAACGCATTAAACGATTCAACCCCTTCTTACAGGAAAGAAGGGGTTTTTGTTTACAATCCGAATCCTTTTCCTCTCACGGGATGATCCTCGAGAATGCGTTCATCGTGTTATAGCAATGGCCAGATCGTAAACATCGTTATCAAACCATACATCAGGACTCCTCCGATAACGGACGGACTTCAGCGCGCCAGCCATACGTTTCCCCTTCTGCGACTTGAGTCGTCGGGTGAAGTGACGCGAGTTCCATGGCATGCTCATGATCATTGGCTTCAAAGACGATCAGACTCCCAATCTGCTCCCCGTGCGTCCGGTCGGGTTCTACTTGCTTCTGTACGACCCCCTCTTGCCAATAAAATGCTTGCGTCGCTAGACCCGGATGCCAGTCTGAAATGACGTTGACTTGTTCATTGAAGGTCTCCATCAGTGAGTCACATCGAGCCATCAAGGTGTTGACCTCGTCTTTCGATAAGGCGTCCATCTAGTCCGCATTATAATAGCCGATATACAAGAAATGCATCGTTTTTCCTCCTCTCACCCTTCCCATTCCCTTCCAAGAGAAGGCTAAACAAAAACCTCCTGTCTCTGAAATGAGGAGCAGGAGGCTTACGTATCATTCATCTTTTGCCTTCACGTTTTGGTCAGCCGGAAGTGTCGTTGTCGTTTCCTCGTCTTCGAGTTTCGGGACACCGGCACCGTAATCGGTTGTTTCATCCGTCACGTAGGATGCAGCGAATGCCGGATTCAGTAAATCGGACTTTGAACCGACGATGACGATCCGCCCGTGTCGGACTTCATCTTCTAAGTCCTCAGCGACATCCTTCGTCATGCCGAGTTCGGATAATTGAGCGATCCGGTCTTTCCGGTTGCTTCTTACAGCGGATAACAACGTTTCGAAGAACGACTTCTTCGTCACGCGGTACGGTAACGTCTGTGTGTCATTTGCGATGCGTTCCGCGAGTTCTTCGTCTTTTGCAAAGATGTAAATCTGTTTATTCGAATAACCACTTGATTTGAGGCTCGTCACTTCTGCGTCGACAGCGGTCATGTTTCGTACGATGCGTGTTTCAAGCATAAAAATCCCTCTCCTTCATGCAGCAAGCTGCTCATAAGAAGTTATACCCGAAACATAATAGTTAAAACCTAAAATTGAAAAATGGATCAAGCCGCTGTCTGGATTGATGCTGTGCGTCGCTTTTGCCACGCTGAAAACAACACAATCAGGACAATCAGGATGACTTGCGGTACGAGCGTCTCAAGCGTCGGGTAAAAACCGATCCACCCGGCTGTCCCGAGTCCATTGATCGGATGGATCGGCAGGACGTTCGTCAACTGCAACGCGTGCAGACTCGTCCCGAGAATCTTGAACGCCATCAGATAAATCAACCACGACGCGACCTGGAAGAGACGGTGGATCGGTAACCGGACACCGATCTGGATGACCGCATACGAGACAAGTCCGATGATGACGATCGCGAGCCCGATTCCTGTCAGTAAGGCGGTCTTGGTCATCGCCGGTGCCATTCCGATATAGAACAACAACGTTTCAGCACCTTCCCGGAAAATCGTCAGGAAACTGACGAAGAACAGGGAGGTCGTCGACAAGGACGTTAAGAAGTGCTTCCGTTTCGCGACAGCGCTTTTTGTATGCAACCAGTAGCCGACGAACAACATGACGACGACTGCGACGATGCCGGTATAGCCCTCGATTTGTTCACGACCTGTCGCTGCGAACGAAGCATCAAAGACCATCTGCAAAATCAAAGCTAACAGACCGCTCGCCATCAGACCAAGACCGGCACCCGCCCAAACCTTGCCTTCTTGTTTCGACTGACTTTTCCGCGCGAAGGCAACAAGTGCACTGACGATCAGTAACGCTTCGAGACCCTCCCGCAGCATGACGAGCATCGCGTCGACAAACGTATAATGGGTCTTCGTTTGTAATTGTGCGATAGCATTCTCAAATGATTGGAGTTCCTGTGCCGTCGTTTCCCGTGTTTCAGGCGTCAATCGAGCGAGTAACAGCGGTACGTCTGATTCAAGTTGAGAATAGAGCCCTTCATTACGCGTCCGGACCTCTCCTTCCGCGCGTGGCCAAGTCTTCAGAAACGATTTTAGTGCCTGTTTGGCTTTGGGTAAGTCATTCGCTGCAAGTGCGGTTTGTGCGTGTTCGAGCGGCGTCAGCAACGACTGAAGTCCCGTTTTCTTCGCCTGGACGTGCTCGCCGTCGAGGAAGGACTGGACCGCCGTGTCGAACTGATCCAGTGCCGCCCGCCACTCCTTCGGATCCGCGGGCTGTCGCGCCGCCGCAATCCGGATTGAAGCGAGTGCCATCTCGATGTTGCCGTAGTGACCGACACTGTCATTCCGGACAAGACTCTCGTGCGTCGCCCATGCAGTCAACAACCGTTGCTCCGCTGCCGGACGTTCACTTACTTTGACCTGACGCATCGCTTTCGTCAATGAAAGTAATTGTTTCACTTTTGCTTTCGCAACCGGATCCGTCTTCGGTTTTGTTGCTTCTTCCTGCTTCCGGACGGCAGTAGAGAGTGCCGTCAGTTGCTTGCGGACCTCCGGGAACGCTGCCGACCGTTTGGCGTCGACCTGTTTGACGGCTTGCGTGATTGTCGCTTGCTGTTTCGGTAAATCGTGAGCCGCTTGTCCTAGATCATCAATCGCTTGATTGAGTGCCGGTCGGTCTTCACTTGCGACGGCAGACAGCGCTTGTCCGATCGCGACATAGAGATCATCCGTCGAAGCGGCATGGACAGGGACCGTGTGTTGACCGGCTATAAGGAGTACAAGTAAAAGGAAAAGATTACGCAAATAACGCATCACCGATGTAGCCTCCTTTCGAAATCCCACCGAAGCAGGCGAAGATGGCACTTCCACGGTGCGTGATGTATTCATTCAACCTGTCTTGTGCGGCAAGACGGCGCTGAATCTCGATGAATTGTTTCGGCGAACGCTGATACGATAAAAAGAGTAGTCCGGCATCGAGGGCACCCGTTTTTTCATCGATGCCGTCCTGATAGGAGTAGGAACGGCGTAAGATCGCTGTCTTCCCGTCCCCATGCGCGACGGCGGTATGCGAATCTGCCGGTAAAGCGGCTTCGCCACGCGCTTGCCGTGTCGCTGGTGTGACGGAAGCGAACTCGTCTTTAGAGCCGAGCGGTGCTCCGGACGTACGCTCGCGTCCGAAGGTCCGTTCCTGTTCTTTCAAAATCGTCCGGTCCCAGACTTCAAGATGCATCTGAATGCGACGAACGACGAGGAATGATCCGTTCGTCAGCCACGGTGTTCCGTCCTGCCACTGGCAAAAGAGTGCTTCCTTCCGGACCTGATTCTTCGAGACATCAGGATTACCGGTCCCGTCCTTAAAGCCGAACAGATTACGCGGTGTGCCGCCAGAAGCATCTGCTGCTTTACTACGCTGGAAGCCAGCTTGGGACCAGCGCATCGCGACCGTTCCGCGTCCGACACGGACGAGGTTACGGATCGCATGAAAGACGACTTGCGCATCGTCCCCGCACACTTGGACGACGAGATCGCCGCCGCTCCATTTTTCGTCTAAACGGTCGAAGTCGAACGTCGGTAACGCTTTAAGGGCCTCCGGTCGTTTGTGCTTAATTCCGAAACGACCATCGAACAGACTCGGACCGCAACCGAACGTAAACGTCAGGTGACCGGCAGACAGTCCGTCCGCTTCCCCGGTGTCTTCCGGCGGGACGTAACGGGAGTCGGAGTCGCCATACGGTAACCCGGCTGCCAGTCGGGCACATAACCGTGTCCAGCGTTTGAGTAAATCAACGAGCTCATCGCGCCGTTCCGTCTTGATATCAAAGGCCACGACTTGGACGTGGTTTTGCGGCGGTGTCAGAATCCCTGCTTGATACGTCCCGTAAAACGGCTCTTGATCACTTGCTTCGACAGTCAACGTCCGGGGAAGAAATTTTTCAAGACCACTCGCGTACAGGGCAGCCCCGAGACTCGTCAAACCGGCGACCTTCAGGACGTCACGCCGCGTGACGCCTTCTTGGATTGGTTTCATGCTTATCCCTCCAGTACGATGCCCATCTTCGAGAGCGGTTCCGCGAGTTCATTGATCGCGATACTCATCTGTTTGACATCCTGTTTTGAGAGACTCGTGTAGAGGACGTATCCGTCGCCCTTTTTCTTTTCGTCAAGTAAAGCGTGGACATCTTTGAAGCGAGCCGCGATCTCTTTTGATAATGCTGCATCTTGTTTCTGAAGTGCTGGGTTCAGCAGTTCGTAGATCTTTTCAGCACCCTCAACGTTTGCTGCGAAGTCATATAAGTCCGTATGCGAATAACGGTCTTCTTCCCCCGTCACTTTTGAGGTCGAGACCTCGTTTAACAGATCCGTCGCCCCAGTGACGAGTAACTCCGGTGTCACCTCGACCGTCTCGACTTTTGCCCGTAGTAAATGAACGTCCTTCATCAATTGCTTCGCGTATGCTTCATAGCCTTTCGTCGTGCCCTTTTCGAACAATCCTTGTTCGATCCGGTGATAACCGCCCCATTCAGACGCTTTGACGTCACCTGCCCGGGCGTCGATCTTCGGATCGAGATCCCCGAACACTTCTGCGATCGGTTCCGCGCGTTCGTAATACATCCGCGTTGGTGCATACAACGCTTTTGCTTCTTCCAGCTTGCCGGCCTGAACGGCATCGGTGAATTTTTCTGTTTCACGGACGAACGTCTCGATTTCGTTAATCGCATACGTCCGGTAATCGCTGACGACATGATCGAAATTCGGTTTTTTTGGTGCCGGTGTCTCCGCTTGTTTCGCTTCGCTACATCCTGCTAATAGAACAGCGAGTACGCCTGTCATCACTAGTGCCTGTTTCATGAATCGTTCCCCCTATAAGTGGTTAAGTCAGTTCCTTAACCAGTATAATCGACAATGATAATCGTTATCAATAAAAATTTTTGCACAATACAAAAAAGCGTGGACGGGTCATTTTGGACCGATCCACGCGCTGCATCAGGCTTTTTCTTTTCGTTTTTTAAAATAGGTCCGGGAAATGATGAACGTGACGATCCCGAAGCCGATGAAGACGAAGGCTTTTTGAAACAGTGTCAGGAACGAGAGATCAAATAGGAGCAATTTGACGGCACTGATCGTCAGTAGCAGCAATCCGGACAAGCGCCACGTCGACGACGTCCGGATGCGACCGATAGCGACGAGGACGAGTGCGAGAACGATATAGGCAGCGGACAATGTCGTACTGCGGGCCGTTTCTTCAAGACCACGATAGAACGGTAACTCCATGATGATCAACGTATAGGTCGTAAAGACGCCGATCGCAGCAAGGACGAGTACAAGTTGCCACGATCCCTTCCAGACAGGATCCTGATGCGTTCGTACGAGGAGCAAGACGAATGCCGTCGACGCAAGAACCATTCCGAGTACCGTCAACGCATACGAAAGACCGATTCGTTGATACGATTCATATTCGACCACCGCTGAGAAAATGAAGATGACATACACCCCGACGTTAAACAGACGTTGATGCGGCATCCGCGCCCGTGGAACGAACCAGAATGCTGCGATCAAGCCGGCAATCAGGAAGTACCGCAGTTGATACGTCCAACTGAGGGCATCTGCCGGAATCAAGAGAACGGCGACGATCAAGGCGAGATGACCGACACCGTTTTGTGCCGGATCCTTCAACCGGTCAGCAAGTAAGTAGGCAACGCCCGCGAACAGAATTGCCGCAAGTGTTCCGAACGACCAGTCGAGAATCAATAACGTCAGTAAAACGACACCGCCAGCAAGCCAGCTCGGCACATTTTTCTGAAACGAAATCCGTCGTCCGACGAACGACGTTGCGCCGTAACCGAAGAGTGCCGCAAGTAAAACCGACCATTCATCAAGGCGCGGTGCGTCATCGTCATACCACGAGAGCGTCAACGACAGTAGACCGAATCCGAGTGCCATCGTAAAGATCACCCACGCGAAGACGAACGCCTTCTTTGCTTTCAGTCGATCAACCGCGAAGAAAATCGCTGCGAACAAGACGACTTCGTACAATAGGAAAAATGGTAAATTCGGCTCGTCGGATAATTGTAGATAGGGCAATAGGAAGCCGGTAATCGAGACAAGCACAAGCAAGGCTTGCGATCGCATCCAGAGCATTAATCCGTACGCAATGAAGACGACGACGAGCTCAAGTAAGAACGCTAAAGATGGTGGATAAAATTGATATAAGGCCATTCCAGCGAACAATGCCGCTAAGGCGACGATTGTTCCGGTCGCGACGAGTCCGACGCCGAGTTCACGCCGTTTTTTCTCATACTGATACTCCCCAAGCGCAATGACAAGCAAGCCGATTAAAACCCCACTCCCGATCCGGACAGGCGGACTGATGAGACCGGCAACCGAGGCATAGGAGAACAGGAACAAGGCGCCGAGTGCGGCGAAGATTGCTCCGATGCGCGGAAGCCAAACGGTCGCGATGACCTGTTCCCACTCTTCACGGGACCGTTTTTCCTTAAATGTCGGCTGCGGTACGATTGGTTTCCGTTTTGTGTAGGCAGGACGCGGTTTCGGACGGTCGACCGTACTGACTTCCGGTTCGGTCGGAACGGATGTGCCGGGGGATCCCTGTTGTTCTTCGAGTGCGGCAACCCGTTGGCGTAACGCGGCAACTTCCTGTTCAAGACGCGTGATCCGCGGATCTTCCATCACTTCACTTCCTTTCGTGGATAGATTGTCATTCCTTTTACACACCTAACAGGTGAACTCCTTCATTTTACAGGAGAATGCATCTGATTATCCCTAAAAATGACAAAAAAACCGATCGCTCGAAGCGACCGGTTCGAATCTTACCGGACAGATAACGCATATTGTCCTGTCTGATTGAAGACGGATGTAAACTGTGACCGGCTGACGCTGTATTTGCCACGGTATGGATCCGAGACGTAAAACGAACCGCTCGAGACGCCTGTGACGAGCATGACGTGATAGTTGCGGTAACCGGTGAATGTTTTACCATCCGGCTTAATCCAGGAGAAGTAACCGTAAGGGTTCTTGAAGTCGACCGTCGCCCAGACGATGACGGGGTTCCCACTGCGGATTTCACGCTCGATCTTCGACACCCCCATTTTCGAGATATCGACGGCACCACTGCGGTACTTTTTCGCAAGCGGTAAGATCCCTTTCGGATAGATGCCCCAGTTCTTGTAGTAATCCAGCGTTCCGGCGGGATTACCGGTGAACATCTTTTGCGGATCCGCCCAGTAATACTTTCCGTTCTTATACGTCGCATTTTTCATGCTTTTCGGCATCTGGTTGTAGAGCGACGCAGCAGAGACGGCTTTTTTCTTGTACTCGAGTGCCATCTTCAGGGAGATGAACTCGCAGCCTGACGGATAACCGAGCGAATACTGGTTATAATACGGGACATTCAGCTTTTTCGTGGAGGTTGATGGTTTTGATTTCGAAACATACTGGCTAGAGATGTACCGATAGCTTCCTTTGTAGAGGATACGGGTCCAGCTGCCGGACGTCCCGTACGTCGCAACCGCTACCCCTTTATTGAGTTGCGTGACACTTTTATATTTCGTTCCCGGTCCGGTCCGGACGTTCAGCGTACCGACCGTCGTATACTTCGTTCCGGTCGAGCTGTACTTCGACGAGGATGTTTTGACGTAATCCTTGTGTATGTAGCCGGCGCGGGATTTATAGCTGATTTTATACCAGCTTCCGGACGTTCCCTTTTTCGTGTAGACATTCCCTTTGTAGACATTTCCGAGAATTTTGCTCGACGTCGACGGTTTTTCCCGGACGCGTAACACATCCGTCGTCACCGTCAGTTTCGTCGCCGCTTCGGCGATCAGTGAGGGACTGAGTACCCCGACAATGACCAGCGCAACGACCAGTGCGGATAAGAATCGTTTCATGATAGACCCCCTATGCTTTGATTTGGTGAGACATTCCTCTTTTCCCAACCTTTTGAAAAAATAATCAACATTTCTTTAGAAAAATCTGAAAAATAAGGAATGGATACGTTCGTTATAACAAAAAAACCCGACCATGCCTACGGGCACAGTCGAGTTGTCATCATCCTGAAATCAAAATAACATTTAATTTTTAACCGTCAAGATATATGGCGATGGTTGGGCGAATGCCTGTTCAAGCAGGTGGGCGACGAAAACGGTATCTTCTTCTTTGACGGGAAGCGGGGCATCCTCGACGATACTGCGGTATAGGGCACGGTACATCTTACCGTAATCCCCGACCGGACTCGGAATCCGGACGTCCTGCAGATGACCGTGTTCATCGTGATAAATCAGACGACCATAATCGTCCTCGGAATCTTCCCCGAATCCTTCTTCTCCCGGGAAGTAGTTCGCTTTTAAATCAAGCTCCTGCCGATCGACGTGTTGTTTGATGAACGTTCCGTTCGTCCCGTGGAGCATCCAGCGCGGAGCCGGGGCAAGCGCAACGTGACTCGTCCGGACACTGACTTTTAAGTCCGGATAGTAGAGATCGATCGCAAACGTATCGTCAGGATTATTCGGTAGTCGGACACTGCGCACGTCAAAAGCGACCTGATCCGGTTTTCCGAACAAGGCGATGATTTGGTCGAGCGTATGGACACCGAGTCCGTAAAGGGCGCCGTTCTCATGACGGACGTCCGCTGACGCCGCCTCCGGGCGGAACAAATCAAAGTGTGAGACGACCTCAACGAGACGTCCGAGCTTTCCGGACCGGATGACTTGAGCGACGACCTGGAAGTCACTGTCATAGCGGCGGTTCTGATAGGCGAGGATTTTGACGCCCTGCGTCTTCGCTTCTTCGAACAGACGCCGTGTCTCGTCTTCCGTTACCGTGAACGGTTTTTCGACGAGGACGTGTTTTTGGTGTTGTAATGCAAGCAAGGCATACTCGAAGTGGGTCGCCGGCGGTGTATTGATGACGACGACGTCGAGTTTTGGATCTGCGAGCATCTCGGAAAGATCCGTCGTAAAACGCGCATCCGGCAGCCGGTCCTGATAGGACGCGAACAGCTCTGCCTTTTCCTTCCGATTGTAAATCCAGGTGACGTGATAGTCGTCCTCAATCATCACGTACGGTAAATGGTAACGGGTCGTACTTTTGCCAAAGCCGATGAAGCCGATATTCAGTCGCATCCGATCACTCCTTGAACCGTTCTTTTTCTCTTACCATACCAAACGAAGCGATCGTTGTCTTGATTGAACCGCTTTAAGCACTCGCTTCGATGCGCTCATATTCATAAATCGAAAAGCCGTCCCGTGTTCCCTGATAGACGAATCCGAAGGACGCGTAATAGGCGTTTAGGAACTCGTTCGTTGCGACACAGTCGAGGCGGAGAATTTCCCCCTCTAGATTGGTGACAGCAATCGCATGTTCGAGCAGCTTGCGTCCGACACCACGACCTTTAGCCCGGTCACTGACGACGATCCGGTGAATGTATAGACCTTCTACATCATCCCACAAGGATTGATCCCATTCGAGCGAAGGAAGCAGGGCAACGGAACCAAGCAGCTCGTTCTGGTCCTCAAAGACATACAGGCGGCCGGCTTCAAGATCACGGGCAACGAGTTGCTCGATGTCTTGTTCAAGATAAGCAGACCACTGGGTACTTCCGTTTGCTTTGAGTGAGAGCGCTTTTTGCTCAAGTAGGGTTGCGATGTTTCGAACGTCTTCTGATGTAGCTTGTCTGATCATGTTATTCCTCCTGTTACAAAAAAATTCTTCTCTATCCTAACGAATGTGAGCCGAGAAGAAAACCCTTTTGCTTCAAGAGTTCACGTTTGCCCATTATTTTGTGATTTTTTTCATATTCCACAATTTTATTTCAGTGTAACGTATCCTTAAGAAGTGATCTGACCCCCAGTCGTCACAACGGATAACGACCGGCTTCCCACGAGCCGGTCGTTTTTTTGTGTTTAGGCGAGTTCGACCCAGCGACGCGACAAATCGCGCGCCTGCGCCCGGTAATCGTCATCTTCGACAATCGGATTACTCAATCGGGGTGCTGAATCGGCATAATAGCCCCCGTTATCGAGCGGCTCGTCGGTCGTTGCCAGATAGAGTGCCGTCTTCGCACCATATTCCGGCGTGTAGAGTTTTCCGGTCCAGTATCCGACTTGAGCGACCGGTTTGAGCAACGTCTTCATCACTTTGCCGTACTTGCCGCGGTAGAACAGATCGGTATTGACGATCCCCGGGTGAACGCTGACGAACGTGATCCGGTCACCATGCTTTTCCGCCAGCTCGCGCATATGGATCATTTGCAGAAGTTTTGATTCCCGGTACGATCGCATCGGGCTGTAATGCTCTTTTTTAACGTGGGCGATCGCCTCGAGTTCGACATCGGTCCGGATCAGCCCACCCTCTCCAGCCAGCGACGAGATCGAAATGACGCGGGGGTCGTTGCCTTTTTCGAGTAACGGCAACAAGCGTTCAATCAAGTAAAAGTGACTCAAGTAATTGACTTGAAACTGCGATTCGAACCCGTCCGGTGTGACATGGTACGGAGGTACCATGACGCCGGCGTTGAGAATCAACCGGTCGATTCGTCCGACCAGGTCAAATAGACGGTCCGCGAACCGGCGAACTGAATCAAGCTGGTCGAGCTGGACGATCTCGACCTCGAGATGTGTATGAGAGACACCGTGTTCGCGTAATAGTTGAACGAGCGCAGTCGCTTTTTTCTGAGACCGGACGGTGGCGATGACGCGATCCCCCCGCTCCAGCAATTCTTGAATCGTGACCATTCCCATACCAGAGTTGGCGCCCGTGACGACACAGATATTCATCGTTCTTCCTCCTTGAAATTCCGTTTTGAACATAAGGGTTCTATTTTTTTGTTTTCCTTTTTCTTTTCGTTTATACACCTTGTTTTGACGTAATTTTTCGAAATTTTCAAAAAGTGACGTATACTGAAAGAAAGCACTAGTCCTTTTCGAAAGAGGTGGTCGGATGGAAGAAGGTACGATGTTGTTCCTCGCAGGAGCCCTCCTGCTCGTCGCCATCGTGACGACGAAGTTCGCGGTCCGGTTGAACATGCCGACCCTGATTGTATTCGTCCTCATCGGAATCGTCGCCGGTTCCGACGTGACAGGCTGGATCGATTTTGCTGACTTTGAACAAGCCCGTCTCTTCGGAACGATGGCGCTTGTCCTGATTTTATTTGATGGCGGATTGCATACGAAGTGGTCGCACTTTCGTCAGATTTTGCCCGCCGCTCTCTCGCTTGCCACGATTGGTGTACTGGCAACGACAGTCATTATCGCTCTCGTCACTCACCTCCTGCTCGATTTCTCCTGGCCCGTCGCTTTATTGATCGGGGCACTCGTCGGTTCAACCGATGCGGCTGCCGTCTTTTCCCTGCTCAGCGGACGACCGGTTGATCGAAAAGTCAAACATACACTAGAAGCGGAATCTGGAACGAACGATCCGATGGCTGTTTTTTTGACGATTCTCTTCACGTCATTCGCCTTATCACCGGAAACGTTTTCGATTGGTGCCGGGGTGCTCGCCTTTCTTTATGAGATGGGGGTCGGGACGGTCGTCGGTCTAGCGATTGGTGCCTTCGTCACCCAACTGTTGAACCGGATCCGCCTGCCGTCTTCCGCCTTATATCCGACGTTACTGTTCAGCGGTGCCCTCTTTTCCTATGGTCTCGCGACGATCTTACATGCCAGTGGATTCCTTGCCGTCTACTTGACGGGCATATGGCTCAACAACCATGAAATGATCTACCGTGAGACGCTCAAGCGGTTTAGCGGTAGCCTGTCGCACTTAGCGGAAGTCGGGATGTTCATCATGCTCGGACTACTCGTCTTTCCGAGGCAATTGCTGGATCCGCACACCTTACGCGTCTCCGCCATCGTCGTCTTGACATTGATCCTGCTCGCCCGTCCGCTTGCCGTCATCTTGTCGCTGCTACCGTTTCGCTATACGCTAAAGGAACAAAGCGTCATCACGGCTGCCGGCTTACGGGGAGCCGTCCCGATCATCCTTGCGACCTATCCGCTTTCGAGCGGTCTCACTGAAGCACCGCTTCTTTTCAACATCGTCTTCTTTACGGTCATGACCTCCGCCCTTTTGCAGGGGACGGCGTTACCCTGGATCGTCCGGCGACTCGGTCTCGACGCTTTACCGGAACAGACGGTCGAGCCGTTTCTGAAGTTCATGACCGTCACGCATCCGCAAGCAGAAATCATTGAAGTCCGCGTCTCTAAAAAAAGCCGCGTCGCCGGCAAAACACTGCAGGAAATCGAAATGCCTCAAGATGTCCTCGTCGTCGCCGTCATCCGGGAGGATGAGATTTTGACGCCCCGTGGTCAGACACAGGTGCTTGCGGAAGACCAGCTCCTGATCTTGACGCCGAAACAAGCCGAAAGGGATGTTCGACGGCTGATTGCCTCGCTGGGTCTGTAGTGTGATTGATTCAGTTGACCTTCATATGGATCAGAACGAACGGGGTTGACTCAAAAAAGAATGACTCGTCTTTTCACGCCCTTTCCTCAGGCGAGACACAAGCCCGTTTTCCTGCTTCGTTCAAGCAGGAAAACGGGTCTTGTTTGTCTCTGACAGCGCAAAAATGCGCTTTTCCCTGTAGGAGTGGCGCGTAATGAGTCATTCTTTTTTACGAGATAAGGGTGGCAGATTATCATTCTGCCACCCTTATCTGTGTAGAAACTGATTTTTGAGTCAGCCCCGTTCGTTCATTCGGTTTCCGTACGTTCAATCGTAACGACGCCCGGTGGACGGTGCGGGAACGATAACGTCAAGCCGCCAAAGCGGCACAGATCGTGATCATTCGGTGCCCGGTGAATCCAGTCAATCGCTTCCTGTCGTGCGAGCGCATGGCGGATCCGGTTATCGGCTTGCGCGCGCGAGATGCCGCGGCATTCAACTCCGGTCACATAGGTCGCTTCATCGGACTCGATCTGTTGCCAAATCCCGAGGAGCAGTTGACCGATCGGACTGACCGCCTGTCCATCCGGCTCTTCGCTACTGACCGCGTCGTCTAGCATCTCGATGACGGTGTCACACGTCTCACCGGACGCAAGCACCCGGGTCGAACCTTGTTGAAGGATGCGGTACCGGGTGACGCCATCTTCGAGCCATAATCGTTGGGCGAACGGATTGACGGGAACACCGTGGAAAAACGTCTGGGTGCCGCGCCAGGCGAATCCGAAGGATGGATCATATGCATGGATCGTCGCCATCGCCCGCTGATGGAACCGCGCGATCGTCTGACGTTCCGACTGAAGAAGTGACCGAATCGCGTCCTCCTCTTCCAACGGTACGGTAAGAGGTGTCTGCGTGAACAACTCCGTCTCCGGCAGACGGTGCGGTGCGAGAATCGTTCCGTCGAAGCGGTAGTCGTTTGCCGGACGTCCGGTCCGACCGACCGACAACCGCCAGGTCCGACCTTCCGGCATGAAGGCATAGCTTTGATGGGCAAACGGTGGAGCGACGAACAGTCCTGGAAACGGATCAAACGTTTCGACCCGAAGGACGTCACCGTCATACCAGCATTCTTCGATCAAGCGGACGAGCCGACCGACGGGTGCGTTGCGATCCGTCAGATAACGTCCCGTATTCGCATGAAATCCAAGGAGGAATTCGCGTTCTTCCTCCTGAAACGTCACCATCAGCAATTGGAATAAGGAAGCGATTTGCTGTTCGACGAGCATCGGTTCCTCATCCGTCTTCGCTTCGAAGGCGATCATCTTCCAGCCGGACCGTTCATACAGATGGATCGTGACCGGAAAGAACAAGAAGGCACCGTGCGTTGCTTCGAGTTTGACCATGTCCTGCATCGCCATCCGTTCCGTCAGTAAGGAAAAGCCCATTCGTTCGAAATGGTCTTGCAAGCGTCGTTTCCAATGTGTGAACTCCACGCAACCATCCCCTCTCGTTGATTAAGCGCCGCGTTTTCGTAATGGATTCTTCGACCAGTAGATGTACAGTCCGCCGAGTCCTGCGATACCGATGACATAGGACGGGATTCCGCTGACTTGGATCAAGACGTCCGGTGCCGGGAAGACGGTCACGAGTAACGCTTTATAGGTCGAAAACAGGATAAAGCTGATGACGAACTGAATCCAGATTCGCGGTTTGACCTGTTTGAGCTTCGGTGCCGTGATGACCTGAGACATCGCATCGATCAGGAATAAGGCGATGATCGAGAAGAACAGGTAATCAATCAGGGCGAATTGGAACAATCCGTCAATTCCCTCGATGAACAGGAACATCAGGATTGACGAGACATAGTTGCGCGTCCAGCGTTTCTGCGTCTCCATCCGGTGCCGCTGCGGCAACTCGGCAATTATCTGATTAAGTCGCGCTTCGACGGATAAACCGTGGACGTCCTCGAACGACCGCTGTTTGCGCTGTGCCTCATAAATATCCGCCCGGAGACGATCTTCGATTTCTGTCCGGTCTGGCTCTGCGACATTCAGATTCAGACGGGGTAAGACACTCTCTAGTACACGTGTGTTGGCTTTCGTTAATTTCAATCGATTTCCCCCTTTTCCATGTTTAAGTATACTGGGTTTTCGGGAAAAATACGTAGTGGAAGTAAAAGATAACTTGACGAAACGATGAAGAATGTTCAGAATTATTAAAATATAGTGTCAGAATTGACGGAAAGGATGTGTCGTACGATGCGCCAAACCTTGACGAGTGCCGCCTTGATCACCTTGCTGACCAGCGCAGGTATCGCCTTCCCTTTGGCAGAAGCGAAGGCACCGGTCGACCAGGAACCGGTCGAACTCGATCAGCCGCAGGAGCAAAACACTGAAACAGAATAACAACAACCCGCGCTCAATCAAGAGCGCGGGTTGTTTCATGTATCACTTGGTTGTGTGACGCGTTCGTCAATCGTGACCGTCCACGTGACGACCGTCGTGCTGTCGCGTACTTCATTCGCTTCGATTTTTGAGAGTAGTTCAGCGATACCACCTGATTGTAAAGCTTCCTCAATCTGCTTTGGTTCAGCAAACGGTGTCCCGGGGCATTCAAGTAGACCGTCTGTCGTTACGAACAACCGGTTCTCCCCGTTTCGCAACTCCCGGACACCCCGGGTATAACTCGGGACGGGTAAGGCGAACGTGTTGGCACGGCCGATCCATTCATAAAACTGTCGCTGGTTCAACGCGGCTTGCCCCATCTTCATCAAATCGGGATGAAACAGATACAAGACGACGTCGCCGACGGATAACCACCAGATGAAGCGTCCTTTACGAACAGCAATCAAACAGGCCGTCTCACCTTGTAACGCCTCGCATGCCGCTAAGAAGTCTGGACGTTGAAACAGATTTAGTACCGTTGTCTCGATTCGGCTGAACGCTTCCGTCAATGGTGCGTCAAGGTCACCCCGAATGCGCGACTCGGATTGCGCGAGATACTGTAAGACGAGCGCCGCACTATCTGCTGTCTTGTGGGCATCTAAAACGACGGTCATCTCCCAGTCATCCCCGACGAGAACGGCAACCCCGTCTTCGTTTTTATATTGTCCACTGCTTGAGCAGCCACCGAAACGCCCAAGCGTGATGGGACCCCACTGGTCGATGTGCTGTTGATCGACGAACGGTTCGTCGGAACCGACCCAGTAATAGGATACGTGTGTAGTGTGCATGACGACTTCTCCTCTGCGTTACATATCCCGCAAGTATGGCTGCAGGAATAAACGTAATCGTTTTTCATAGTTCTCAGGATCATTCACGTATGTCTCATCATGCCCGGCATTACGGACCGGATACAATTGTTTCAGACCGCTCTTCGCTTGATAGAGTTCATACATCATCCGGACCGGAACACGTTCGTCGTTCATGCCGTGGATGAACAGTGTCGGAACCCGAATTTTCGTCGCTTGGCGCGTCACGGAGACATCGCCATAGAAGAAATCCTGCTCGCCTTTGTTCCACATGCTCGCGACCGTCAGAGACGGTAGCGCCGGATAGGGAATTTGGGCATCGGCGAGGACGCTGAACCAGTCGTCGAGCCGGGCATATGCCCCTTCCGCAACGACAGCGCGGACCTGCGGTGGTACCGTTTCACCGGCAGCGAGTAGGACCGTCGCTCCACCGACACCAAGACCGTGGTAGACGATCCGCGTATCATTCCCGTTTTCTGCGAGCAGACGCTTCGTCCACTCCAAGACATCGAGTCGATCGAGCCAGCCGAAATTGCGAATCCCCCCACTTCGTGCCTGACCGCGACGCTCAATCAACAGGACATTAAAGCCAGCATCATGATAGTAACGGGCGAGCGCATAAACACCGGTTTGCGAAAAGCCGATCTCGTCCGGTACGAGCAGGACTGTCTGTTTACTACCGGTAGCCGGTAGATAACGACCGAAACGGCCGACTCCGTCTTTTGACCATTGTTGTGTCTTGCTCGTTTTTTGAAACCACGACTCGTCTTCGCTGATCTGTTGCGGATCCGCTTGTGGCTTCAGGATGGGTGAGGCATCCGACTGACCGGTCAGTGTGTCCTGGATCCGGTAGCCGTCATAGATGATGAATAAGAGCAGGCACGTCACGAGCAACACGATACCGATTCCCCATTTGCGCATGCAGTTCGCTTCCTTTCCGACAGTGAGTCTTTTCTTATTCGTCGTGTTGATCCGCTTCCCCTGCTAGTGGATCGGATAGAAAGGATTGTTTATACCAGATTTGCAGCTGTTGAATGTCACTTCGCTTAAAATACAGCGCGTTAAATGCGGTATTCCCGCGCAAGTGCACCTGAATCTTAGCGATTTCCTTCGCTTCAAGAAAGCGGGAGACGGACCACGTCAGTTCTTCAATCTTGAGTCGCGGTGTATAGACGGTCTCTTTTTGGATCCAATGTTTACGTAACATCAACAAATCATGTTTGGTGCCGAACCGGGTCTTCTTATAGCCGCTTCGAACGGCGAAAAAGTAAAGCGGAAGCCAGATGAACAGCAACAGAATCAAGAAGCGCCACGAAGAATCAAGGACGATGCTTACGACACTGCTCAGTGTAGTAAACAGAAGCGCGTACCCGATGAGTGGCCAGCGGACCCGGTAACGGAACCCCTTCGCTGCAACTTCGTACTGTGGGGTGAACTGGCGAAAACGCGGCAGGTAGGTCGCAAGGAATCCATCGATCTCGTTCGTCCGGATGAACGGATGGAGCAGCAGCCGCTCCTTCTCCCCGGTCGCCGAGATGATGTGTAAGGATAGGCTCGCCCGACCGATCAACCGCTGAATCCAGCTTTCCTGAATGACGAGCGCTTGAATTTTGTCCGCATGAAATGCGACCTCGGTCCGGTTCAGCATCCCGTAGCCGATTAACAAACGATTGTGTTGCAAGACAGCACGGTATGCGCCGTATTTCAAAATATAGACGATGATCGAGCCGATGTAGATGATAAGCAGGACAAGAATGCCGAGTCCCGTCAAGACGATTAATGACAGATGGGCCAGTTCCGAGAACAACCGGTCGACATAGCGTTCGATGAATTGGTCGATGAACTGATAAGCAGTTCCGATTCCGACGAGGGCAAGACCAACACGCCCTGACAAGGCACCGGCAAGTGCTAAGTCGCGGACGGGAATCGTATAGGCGATTTCTTCAGATTCTTCCTTAGCAACGATGGGTCCGTCGTTTTTAATCGATGACTTCAGCTCCTTCGCAAAATCAAGCCGAATGCCCTTCAGTTCGACTTCCGGTGAGCCGCTCTCGGATGATGTCTCGACCGTCAATGTCGCAAGACGCAACAGCCGTTCAATCACATTTTGCTGAATCCCGATCGATTCGATCCGTTTGCGTTGTGTCGTCCGTTCACTCTTTTTTACAATCCCTTTGCGGACGCGAATCGTTTCGGCATCAATCGTGAACGTATAAAAGTACCAGGAGGCGATCCCGTAAAGGATGACGAACAAAATGCCGACACTGATGCCGATCCACGTGTAGGAATTGATTTCGCCTTTCCGGATCGCATTCAAAATCAAGGCGGCGAACGGGATCAGGAGCGAACGGATGGTCGAGATGCTCGACATCAAAATGAACAGCGGATGAACGCGCCGTGTCATAACGATTCCTCCTCACGCTCCTCGAGTTTCGCAAATCGCTCGACTTGCTTGCGTAGAACGTCCCCTTGCGTACGATCAAGACGAGCTAACGTGACGAAGCCGGATGCTGTCCGGATATCGAGCGTGATCAAGTCGTAACGCCGCAAGATCGGACCGGATTGACTGTCAATCAGTTGCACCTTGACGAGGGGCACCGTCACTTCGCGGCGGAAAAAAATCCCGTTACGGACGACGAGGAACTCCTCATCGATCCGAAAACACATATACTTCAGACGCAGAACGGGTATGTAGACGATACGGGGAATGAAGTATATGAGCCAAAGCAAAGCAGCAATCCCCATCCACCACGGCGTCAGATCGAGCCACATGACTTGGGTGATCGTCGTACCTATCAAAATGATCGCAATCAAACCATGGAGCGGTAGTAATCCGAGTCGTTCAGCCCGGATCGATCGTTCGGGCAACGTATGCCATTGTCCAGTAGACATTAAAAACACTTCCTTTCGTTTCCATTTACGTGTAAAATCATCGTCGGGTTTCAGACAGCGGTTGACATTTTGTCTGATTTCATCGCATATAATAGAAGTGAAGAACTGTAACACCAAGGAGGAACCATGTTAACTTTTGAAGAAAAATTACGAATCATCGGGACATTCCCGCAACTCGTCCGCAAAGATGTCTCGCTGAAGCGCGTCAATTTCCAGTTTCCGGACAGCCAGTACGAGAAGAAGAACCTCGTCTATCACTTGCATCCGAACGGAAATGGTTTTGTTTACGCTGCCGGTCTTCCGGGATATGAAACGGACGAAAAAGGGTTCGTCAATATCCGTGAATTCTCAGAGCCCGCTTTAATCCTCTTGTTAGAAGATGCCATCAAAGCACTCTCGACAGTGCAATCTGTTGAAACGCTTGAAGAAACGTGGGTCAATGATAACCAGTTCGAATTGACGTTACTCAATGAAGACATCGACACGTGGCTCGTTTACGCCGGTGATCTTTTAGACGGTGCATTCAACTCGTATAAGGAAGCAGCGAACTATCTTGAAGAAGAAGGCTTCCGCCGTAAATAAGACAATGAGCGATCCGGTCAATCCGGGTCGCTCATTTTCATGACTAGACGATTGAGTGCCGCTTTAACGACGCGTAAGTCTTCTTCGTCGACGTCAAGCGTCCGGACGAGATCAAGCGGAACGCTCTCTGCTTGTTTCCGTAACGCACGACCGGCATCGGTCAAAAAGATTTGGATGTGTCGTTCATCTTCCGGCTTACGGACGCGTCGTAACAGATCTGCTGCTTCGAGTTTCTTCAGCAACGGGGTCAACGTACCGGAGTCAAGATGGAGCCGTTCACCGATGGCTTTAAGCGACTGTCCCTCTTCTTCCCAGACGACGAGCATGACGAGGTATTGCGGATACGTCAGACCGAGCGGTTCAAGTAACGGGCGGTAACGACGCGTGATTTCACGCGAAATCGCATAAAACGGAAAACAGAGTTGTTCATCTAAGGCTAACGGGTTCATAAAAAATTCCTCCTATCGTGAGCAAACGAGTTGCAATTCGATTTAAATTGTATACAATCTAATTGTAAGCTACTTATTTGAATCTAACAACGAAAGGGAGTTACACACATGAAACCAATGTTCACATCATCTGCAACAGCTGTCGGAGGTCGCGACGGACGCGTCGTATCAGAGGACGGAATTCTCGACGTCGCCCTCGCCATGCCAGTACCAGGATCGAAAAAACAAGCAACGAACCCAGAACAACTCTTTGCTGCAGGATACTCTGCTTGCTTCGACTCTGCACTCAATATGGTTGCACGCAAACAAGGCATCAAACATGACGGTAGTGAAGTCACAGCGCACGTGACATTAAACGAAGCAGCTGACGGATTCATGCTTTCAGTCGAGCTCGACGTTCTTGTCCGCGGAATCTCGGAAGAAGCGGCTGCTGAACTCGCGAAAGTCGCTCATACGGTCTGCCCGTACTCTCGTGCGACTGCTGGAAACATCCAAGTCGATGTCTATACACGTACGACGGACGCAGAATAAGTGTAGCATTTCTAGCCAGCCTGAGGTTCTCTCTTGCTGGTTTTTTCTTTTTATTATGATTATGGTAATTGAAATAATTTTATGTGTTGATGGACAAGCGGTTGCTCTCACGACGAGACCAACCGCTTCTTTTATAAGTGATCGACCGATAAGATGACGAGTTCTCCGGAGACGATCACATAATAGGCATCTTCAAAACGATAGCGTTCATTGTGTTCCGCGTCGAATACCGTCACCATCGGCTCCGCATCATCGCCGATGGCTTCGTGCAGGTAAAAACGTCCGCGTAAGACGCGTTCAAACGGTTCCTTATCGAGGAATCGGGCACCGTTTCGTAAATTGACGACCTCATGGTGATGTTCGGACCGGTCATTGACGATGAAGATCGTCGATTCGACGTCGTCATACGTGAAATCAAGCGGTTCATAGTCACTCCACTGGATCCGGGCAACCTCCTCGACGCTCGCTTCCGTATCGATCCGGTAAAAGACTTCTTCATTTTGACGATCGGTATAGGCGCTGAAGATGAGATGACCGTCCTGTTCGCCGAGATACTGGACGGTATCCCCTTCCCCTTCTAACTTCAACAGTGTCGCAAAGGACAGATGGTCGACCCCCTGTTCAATTTCTTCGATTAAGGTCGAAAGTGGAGCAATCAACAAGCTTTCCGAATGATCGATTGGATCTTCCGGTGAGATGATTCCACCTTCTAGCGCGTCATAAAAGGAAAATTCATCTAGCCGTGCATTACAGACGATATAGTCCTTGTCGTCAAGCGTCACGAGAAAGAAGTACAGTTCCCGGTAGTTCTCTGTCATTCCGTACAACCGCTGATCGCGAATCGTCTGTCGGGACTCGTCCTTGACGTCATACAAAAAGGCGGAGGTCGTATCCGTCGTCTGCAAAAAGACAAGGTAGTTGTCATTGAGCACCCAGTAGAGCGTCAAGTCCCCATCGACATAAAACGAAGCGATCTGCTCGCGTTTTCCGGAGTGGAGATCGATGACGAGCACTTCCGTCTCGCCTCCCTCATCCTGCGTGAACTCGTTCAGGCAGTATACTTTCCCATTACGTACGAACGGACGTGTCGGACCGTGATCCGTCAGGGCATCTGGTGTCAGATCGATTTGCTCCTGGTCTTCGAGGTCGTAACGACTGATGTGGTAACGGGCGTCATCGAGACGGCGCCGGAAATAAATCGACGACGGTGTGACATGCAGGACATCCATGTGGTCAGCAGGTAAGGCACGAGCATCTACTATTTCCATATTCAATCTCCTCCCGGAAACGTACTACTTGTCTTTTTCCCACGAATCGCAAGGCTTCAAACAGGGTCTTGCTGTGCGTTTAACGAACCAGAGTGCTACAATATGGCTAGATGACTACAGGATGAGGAAGGTGCGAGACCGTGCAATCACAAGATGTAAATACGATGATGCTTGAATACGTCAACGACAAGGAAGAATATGATGCCTATGCCGATAAGTTGAAGATGCTCCTGTCCGAGCTACTCGACGCAGCCGGAATCAAATACCACTCGATCGTCGCCCGGACGAAGGATTCCGAGAGTCTGTACCAGAAAGTGTTGCGGCAACCGAACAAATACCGTTCACTAAAGGATGTCCATGACTTGACCGGAATCCGGATCGTCACCTATTTTCATGATGACGTCCGGGAAGCGGCGCGAATCATTGAAAACGAGTTCGCGATCGACCGGGATCAATCCGTCGATAAGTCGACCCTGCTTGATACGACCGAGTTCGGGTACCTCTCCGTTCATTTCGTCGCAGCACTCAGTGAGCAGCGCCTCGCCTTGAGCGAATACGGTCGCTTCAAGGATTACACGGCAGAAATCCAGATCCGCTCGATCCTCCAGCACGCCTGGGCGGAGATTGAACATGATCTCGGCTACAAGAATCCGAACAGCGTCCCGGCGGAAGTCCGGCGCAGTTTCAGTCGGGTGGCAGGGCTGCTTGAGATCGCCGATCAGGAATTCGTCAACATCAAAAAACAATTGAAGCAGTTCGAGGACGAGACCGTTCAACAGATTCTGTCAGATCCCCACCAAGTCCGGATCACGGCGGATAATTTGAACTACTTCATCGATCATTCCCCCGTCATCAGCGAACTCGACAAACAATTCGTCACGTCACAGATGATGCTTGATTCCGATCAACAATTGATCAACGAATTGATCCGGATGTTCCATTATGTCGATATCCGGACGTACGGAGAGCTGATTGAAGCGGTGACGACACACAGTCCGCTTGCCCTGCGTTGTGCGAAGGTCATGCCGAATCCCTTCCTGCCCCGTCAAGGCATCGGGATCGCCTATATCTGCATGGCGTTGACGATTGCAGGAAATGATACACACCGGATCGATTACTTCTTCCGGCGCTTTTATCCGGAGCTACGCAACGTCGAAGAGATCGTCGCCCAAGTCGCCCGTGCGGTTGAAACAGATGATTCAAGAGAAAAATATTGATTAAACTAAAATTTTTCACTATACTAAATCACGAGTGACAGAAACTACGGTATAGAAAGAGTGAACGATACATGGCAACTACATTAGAAGTAGCACAACGCGATCAGCTGATCGTCGATACGGAAAAAGGATTACGGATGAATTACCGTGCGATCAAAAAGGACGTCCGCAGCATGTTCACGACCTACTTGACACGCAACGAGTTCTTCATCTTGAAATCACTGTGTGCAAACAGTCCGCAAATTGCGT
The DNA here is from genome assembly GCF_050846835.1 of Exiguobacterium sp. TDN 0502. Classification (NCBI taxonomy): domain Bacteria; kingdom Bacillati; phylum Bacillota; class Bacilli; order Caryophanales; genus Exiguobacterium; species Exiguobacterium sp. TDN 0502. The sequence goes on from NZ_JBOZGJ010000005.1 coordinate 135,059, forward strand.
CCGCCCTCTCGCAAGAGTTCCAATTCTCAGCGAGCATGATCACGGCACTGGCAGACGAATTGACGAAAAAAGAGTTGATTTCGCGGGAGCGCAGTGAACTGGACCGCCGCGTCGTCGAACTGCGGGCAACACCAAAAGGCATCGAGTTGTACGAAAAACTGGAATCGCTGAAGATGGATTATCTCGCGGACGTGTTCGAGGACTTCTCGGATGAAGAACTAGAATTGTTCCGCTCGCTCTTAACAAAACTTGAAAAAACAGTCTAAGCTGTTCGATGGAACGGATCCGGTCAGGACGACCGGGTCCGTTTTTAAGTCAACGATGAGGAGGGAATACGATGTTTGATTTCGAATCGGTGCAACAGTTACGAAAGACCGGACAGTATGAAGCAGCCAAAGAACGCGTCCGTCTGTATGTCGAGACATCTCCCGACGATCCGACCGTCCTCTATCAGATGGCGTGGTGTCATGATAGTCTCGGTGAAGAACATGCTGCTGTCCTCTATTATGAGCGGGCACTAGCGCTCGGTCTTACGGGAGTAGACCGCTTGCAAGCCTATATCGGGCTCGGCAGTACCTACCGCGTCACCGGTCAGTTCGAAGCAGCGTCAGACGTTCTCCATCGTGCGTTGCTAGAGTTTCCGGATGCCCATGTCTTACAGACATTTCTCGCAATGACGGAATACAATCTCGGTCAAAGCGATCAGGCAATCGGTCGTTTGCTCAAGACGCTGGCAGAAACGTCGTCAGACACCTCGATCCAGTCATTTGACCGGGCACTCCGTTATTATGCCGATCATTTGGACGAGATCGTCATGGAATAATGCCAACCGTTGACGATGGTTTGGTCTACACAGCATAATATAACAGCCAAGCGGACTCGCTTTTGGCAGGAAAGGAAGTTAATGATGTCATCGAAAAAAGTATGGACAGTCGAAGGATATGAAGAACAAGGTCAAGAAAAACACGGTAAAGCAAGCAAATCGGAGACTTATACGACTGAAGCCGATGCTAAGAAAGCCGCTAAGAAGATGGCGGATCAAAATGATCATCTCGACGTTTACGTCATTTATACGAATACCGTCAATGGTAAAACCGAAGAACGATTCTTTAATGCGAACGGCAAGTACAGTGAAGAAGGCTTTGAATGGTAATATTCAATAACTTCAAAAAAACAACGGGTTCATTTCTCTTCAAGTGAGAGACGGACCCGTTGTTTTTTTACGTCTCATACCAAAGCGGTATCTCACGCTGAAACCCATCGTGATCGCGGATGATCCACTGAACGCGCCGTTGCATCATTTCTACTCCTTCTGCGTCGAAGCGCTCTGCCCAGACGAGTGCTGAAAAGACGACCATCGCCATGTAGAGACTGTACAGCTGCCAAAATCGCTCCGGTACCTGATTCTCGAAGTACCCGTTGATCAGATGGCGGACAAACTCAGGACTCGTCTCGACCTGAAACAAACCACATTTGACGAAATCGTGCCACGGATCGCCGTAATCATGGTTCCCGTAATCAAGGAAAGCGGCGAGATGACCGTCCTCGACAAGTAAATTATCAAGATGGACATCGTCATGTTGCAGGTGGTTCGGACGCCCTGCTAAAAGGGGAAGCCTTTCTAAGATGAATCGATCAAGACGCTCAATCCAAGTCGGCTCAAGCAAACCATCGATCGCAGCACGATAGCGATCGTGTTTCGCTTGGCAACGCTCCCGCCACGACGCCATCTTGCTCGGTGCCGTAACGACATGAATGCATCTCAATGCACGCCCTGTCTCCTGGCCGAGTCGTGGCGCTAATTCCGGCGTCTCTTGGAGCACGCTTCGGACGGTACGCCCAGAGAGATACGGATAAATGCCGTACGCACTCGTTGTGGTCCGTCCGGTCGCTAACGGTAAGGCATGAAAAACGTTACCTTGTTTTGGGATCATAAGCTCTGCTTCTCGATCATACTGACGGCTGGTTGGATCGAAGACCATCTTGACGATATAGTGGTCCGTCGCCGTCTTGACGGACCAGACAGCTTGATTTGACCTGCCAGGAAGCCGCTCAACGGTTTGAATCATTTGTAACAACGGATGATTCGGTAACATGGGTACTCCTTTCTGCAGACGAAAAGAGGACGCGAGTGAGCGTCCTCTTCGTCATGCCTGTGGAATATAGCCGGCAATGATCTCAAGCAGATCGGCATACGCCGTCTCGAAATCAATGTTTTCAATCATGTAATCGTAATGATCGCGGTCTTTCCACGCCTCCTCGTAATCGACGAGCCGTGCTTCGAACTCCGGTGTATCCCCCCGCATCAACAGCCGTTCCTTCATCAAGTCGGGCGGAACCGAGACGAAAATCGTGATCACCTGGTCACCAAACAGACGCTTAAAGTTCGCTGCTCCTTTTGGGTCGATGTCCTTGATGACGATCTGATCCTGTTCGAGGACGTCGACATATGCTTGACGCGGTGTCCCGTACCACGCCCGGTGGACATGGGCATACTCGATGAAACCATCATCCTGGATTAATTGCTGGAACGTCTTGACGTCGACGAAATGATAGCTCGCGCCGTCGAGTTCTGTCGGACGTTTCGGTCGTGTCGTCACCGATGGGATGAAGCGGACGTGTTGGTACTCCGTCCGCAGGCGTTTGATCAAGGAGGACTTTCCGCTGCCCGATCCACCAATCAAGAGAATGATTTTACCTGACATCGTTTTCCCCCTGTTGTTGTGTCGTAAAGTAGCTCGTAAAACGAAGCGCGAACTGTTCGAGTTCACTATCGACGACCGTCCCGTAAATCGGTCGGATGACGACCAGGTACCGCTCGTACGAGATGATCCGGGACGTCTCGTTGCGCGTCATCTGGACCTGGGCTTCCGGATAGCTTTCGACATAGTACCAATCGACAGCGATCCGTTCATCGGACGGTGTCTCATAAATCCATGTCGTTGTCGTTCCAGAGATGGGAAGGGTGCTTTTTAGGGTGAAACGCTGGATCTGCTTGAGCTCCTGTTTCGCCGCCGTAAGTCCCGACTTATAATCAGCCGGACGCATCGGTGTCGTCGTCACTTGCTTCGGTTTCGGTTCCGGTAAACGGGCAAAACCGAGCTGGAGTCCGACGAATAAGGCGACGAGCGACAAACTGATGACGAATACGTAGTCCTTGCGCATCCCTTCCTCCTCCTTACGCTTTAAGTGTGTCGCGCATTCCTTTCGGATCATTGACGATGACGGCGTCGACACCGATCGCCTGCATCTGTCGGACATCGTCGACCGTCTTCGGGGTATAGACCCGGACCATGACGCCTTGCGCGTGGGCGAAGGCAACATCTGCCTCCGTCACGCGTCGGTAATCGGGATGAATGCCGGTTGCGCCGATCCGGAGGGCTTGTTCTTCCGGATGATAGATCGGATACGGATACAGAATCGCTGTCTCGACGATCGGGTCGAGCTTGCGGATCAAGGCGACCGAATAATGGTTGAACGAACTGAACAACAAGCGGTCGGTCGCGATGCCGTGCGCTGCGCAGCGTTCGAGAACATAGGCTTCGATGCCGTCATACCGAATCGTATCCGTCTTCAGCTCGATATTGAGCCGGAGTGACGTGGGGGCGAGGAGTGCCAACACTTCGTCAAGCGTCGGAATCTTCGTCTCGATTGGATCCCCTTTGAAGCGGGCTCCGGCATCAAGTGCCTGCAGTTCAGCAACCGTCATGTCGACGACGCGCCCTGTCCCGTTCGTCGTCCGGTTGACGGTCTCGTCATGGATGATGACACCGACACCGTCCTTTGAGAAATGGACATCGAACTCGACGCCGTCGACACCGTCTTCGATTGCTGCTGTAATCGCTTCAAGCGTGTTCTCCGGAAAACGGTCACTGACACCGCGGTGTGCGAACCACAACATCAGAGTGCCTCGACGACACGTGTGTATTTCTTCGTCAAATAATTGACGAGTGGTGCAACCGAGATCGATTGACCCGTTGCCGCTTCGATCAGTTCAGCCGGTGTCTTCGATTTCCCGTGCCGGTGGATGTTTTCCTTCAACCAGTCCTTGATTGGGGCAAGTGTACCCGCTGCGATCAGACCATCAACATTGTCGACGTCACGACGGAGCGCTTCGTTCAGCTGTGCCGCGTAGACGAGACCAAGGGCGTAACTCGGGAAGTAACCGAATGACCCCCCTGACCAGTGGACGTCTTGTAAGACCCCTTTTGCGTCACTCGGGACATCGACCCCGAGATACTCTTTATAAAGGCGGTTCCATTCCTGCGGCAGATCCTTGACTTCGAGTTCGTTCGTCATCAGGCGTTTTTCCAGCTCATACCGAATGATGATATGGAGCGCATACGTCAGTTCATCGGCTTCAATCCGGATCAGTGACGGCTTGACTTCGTTGACCGCAGCATAGAAGCGTTCGAACGGGACGTCAGCGAGTGACGGAATCGCTTGTTGTAAGCCATGATAACGCGCTTCTAGGAAGCCTTGGTTGCGGCCGATGAAGTTCTCGAAGAACAGTGATTGTGACTCGTGGATTCCCATCGAGGCCCCGTCACCGAGACCGAGTGAGTCGAGTTCCGGTTCAATCCCTTGTTCATACGTCGCATGTCCCGCTTCATGCATCGTGCCGAAGACCGAGTTCCGGTAGTCGGTCTCATCATACTTCGTCGTGATCCGCGCGTCCTTCCGGTTGATCGTCGTCTGGAACGGATGGACCGTCTCATCCAAGCGACCGGACGTGAAGTCGTAGCCGATATCACGGAGCCACTCTTGGTTTAGGGCGATCTGCGTTTCGCGGTCCGCCGACCAGTCGAGCGTCGGGAAATCTTTTCCTTCGAGTTGACCAAGCAGACCGATGATCGCTTGGCGGAGTTCCGCGAACAATGGATCGAGTGTCGCAACCGTCATCCCCGGCTCATAATCATGGAGCAGTGCGTCGTACGGATGCGCGTCATATCCCCAGTACTCGACGAATTTACGTTCCATCGCGACGATTTTCTCGAGGAAGGGTTCGAACATCGACCAGTCGTTCGCGTCCTTCGCCTTTTCCCAGACACTCTCCGCTTCCGAGATTAACGTGATGAACGTTTGATACTCGGCTTCCGGAATCTTCGAGTCACGGTCGAACGCTTCCTTTGCTTTTGCGAAGGAGACGGCTTCGATCCCCGTCAGTGTCTCCTGCTCCATCGCCGCGAGTAGTTGTTGATACGTCTCACCAGTCCGGCGCCGGAAACTCTCTGTGGAGAGGAATCCGATCGAAGCAGAGCGGTTTCCTGCCCCTTGCTCTGGCATATACGTCCGCATATCCCAATAAAGCAGTGCGACGGCCTCTTCGTAAGCACGCAGACCATCAAAATGGTCACGCCATTGTTGTGTTGTTGACATGTGTAAAAACCCCCTTGAAGTATGTAGAAGTATATCATTTTTAGCATATCACATAATGTTCAAAACTTTCACACAGAAGCCGTTTTTGAAACTTTTCCAGTCATATGAGCGTATAATGAAAATAAGAAAACGAACGAAAGGACGTAATCCATGTGAAGACAGATGCTGAGCTAGCAAAGCGGATCGAATTAAAACAATCCGGGGCGACCTGTTCCATCGAATCCTTTCCTGATGCACTTGACTGGATCGGGACCGGGCGGAGCGCCTATGTGTTCCGTATTCGCGGAACCGATCGTGTCATCAAGAAATTTTTCCCGTCGTTTCGCCATCTCGCTGCGCTTGAAGGCGGTATTTATGAACAACTGACGGCGTTTCCGACGTATGCCACGATGTACGAGTATGATTTAGATTACATCGTGCTCGAGTACATCGAAGGACAGACGTTGTTTGAATGTCTCGTCAGTGGAACCTACATCCCGGAAACCGTCCTGTCGACGGTCGATGCAGCGCTGACAGAAGCTCGTGCCGTCGGTTTGAATCCGTCCGACATTCACCTGCGCAATATCTTGTTAACGGCAAACGGACCACGGATCATCGATGTCGCTCGCTTCCGTCAGACTGAACCGTGTACCCAGTGGGATGATTTGAAGAAGGCGTATCAGTATATCTACACAAAGCCATTCTTCCCGAAAAAATTGAGTGAGACGTTCCTCAATGCGATAGCGGATGTCTATAAAGGACGGTTGTTCGAGTCGATTCGAAAAACTGGATAAGACAACACGCGATGTTCCTCGACTACTGAGGCGCATCGCGTGTTTTGTCATGTATCAAAACTCTCGTATGTTTCACGAAGCAGCCCATAGATCGCACAATCTTTGTACTCCCCTGCTGCATTACGGATCATCGCCCGGACAGTTCCTTCTTGAATCATGCCGACTTTCTGCATAATTCTTCCGGAAGCGGGATTGTCAATATTGTGGGCTGCTGAAATTTTATGGATCTGCATCTTGTCAAAACCGTACTCGACGATTGCCGCTAGTGCTTCGCTTCCATACCCTTTGTTCCACCAATCATGACCGATACAGTATCCGACTTCGCAGTGTTCCGTCGTCTCGTCGAAATTAAACAAATCAATGACTCCGATTAAGGTACCACTACGCTTTTCTTCCATTCCCCAGTAGCAAAAATCCTTACTTTCGTAGGATGAAGTGATTTCTTCGACCCGAACATTGGTTTCGTCAAGTGTCTTATGAGGACCTTTAATTAAATGACGCATGACACGTTCGTCTGAGAGCCAGTTTTGAAACATGACCTCCGTATCAGCGATTCGAATTTTCCGTAATCGTAAGCGTTCGGTATGTAATTCAGGACTCCCTTGATACTGAATCATTTTATCATTCCTTTTAGAAAAATAAGGTATTTGAAATAAAATTATTTTGAATACACGAGACGAAAGACGATTATACTGGCGACCGCTACTAAACGTTCGTTCGTGTCACAATCAAAAACAAGTCGCGCCCCGAGTCGTGAGCCGGTTGCGATACAATTCCCGTTTTGGTAGACACCGACTTTTCTCTTGACCGTTGAGGAACGAATCTGATACTCCTGACCGGCATACGTGACGAGTAATACTTCCTGCAGTCGTAATTGCTGACGAAGTGCAGCGTCTGTCCAGATCGTTCCGACGTCACGTCCGTCTTCGCGAATCACGAAATGGGTCGTATTGCGCAACCACTCCGTTTTCGTTTCTTTGATTTGGAGACGTTTCCCGTCCCCTTTGAACGTCACGTCGAGAAAAAACGATTCGAACTTTTCGAAACGGACAACGAGTGCCTGCCACCACTTCGCGTAACGACGAGAAAATGTCATCCATTTCTCATGTCCTAAAAAAATCGTATTCGTCTTACGTGTAGCACGGTCAGCAAGTCGGACCGATACGTCCTCTTCTTGTCCCTGATATCGCAAATCACGTCGTATTTGCCACCACTCGATTCCGCCAGTCAAGAAAGCGACACCTGTTAAACCGAGTAAGGCGTAGAGCTCGAGCGGGGCGAGTTCCCCCGTCATCACATAATGCCCCATCAAAGCGATAAAGCATAAAATGATCAATAGTAGACTATGAACCACAGTTTATTTACACCTCCACCCTTTATTTTTCCATAAAGCGACAAAAAATCCTCCTTTCTTAGAGAAAGGAGGAACACATCAGAGCGTCGCCGCGACTTCCTGTAAATCATCTGCCGTCTCAGCAATCGCTTCTGCGATCTTCCGCATACCTTCGATCGTTCCGGCGACATCCTTCGTATCCGTCGATAGTTCGTGAATTTGACGCGAGACATTGTCTGTCTGTTCAGAAATCCGTGAAAAGGCACGGACGACTTGTTGCATTTCCGTCGTCGTCCGGACGACCGCCGTCTCGGTCGTTCCCATCCGCTCGGAGACGACGAGCATCTTTTGCGTGATTTCTTGTGCAATCCGCGACGTTTCTGCTGCCGATTGTTTACTCTCTTCAGCCAGTTTCCGAATTTCTTGCGCGACAACGGTGAAGCCTCGACCCATCTCCCCGGCACGCGCTGCTTCGATGGAAGCATTCAGACTGAGCAGGTTCGTTTGATCGGAAATCGTCGTCACCATTCCGGCAATCCGTTCGATTTCTTGCGACAAGCGTGACAGTTCAGCAACTTGTTCGGTCGTCCGTGACAAATCCGCGACGACGGTCTCAAAGCGCCGTGTCTCTTCTTCGACGAGGGCGACTCCTGCTTCCGCTTCACCGACCGCTTCCGTCAATTGAAGTGAAATCGCATCCGTCGTCGTCGAGACATGTTTCGCGTGACGTTCAATCTCTTGGAAATTGGCGGACGACTCTTCACTCATCGCCGCGAGTTCCTCAGTCGATTTCTGCACGCCGTCTCCGACATGACGTTTCGCTGTTGCGATTGCTTGCCGTTCCTCATCGACCTGATCCTCATACATCGTCATGACGATCTGTTGTTCCAAGTTGAACAGTTTCCCCGCTGCCCGCATGATCCGGAGACGTTCACCTTCCGGCCAATCACTTTGATCGATTTTTTCGCTGAGGACGTTCCAGACGTTTTGGAACGCCGCAATGTACCATTTATTGTGTAATCCGATTTGCACATGTCGCTCCGCAATCCGGCGCCTGGCTTCGATGTAGTCCGGCGTCACCTGCCCGTCGAACATTTGCAGGATGTGCCGGGCGAGCGTACCTTTTAATCGTTCAAGTGTCGAATGCTGCTCGATCAACTGACGGAGAGACGGAATACGAACCAGCTCCTCGTAGAACGCATCGACCATACTCGGCATCCAACGGGATACATCTTCGCGGATGACCCGGACATTTTGTAAATCGACAGCTTGTAAATCGATTAAACGTAGTTGTTCATGTAAGGATGCTGGAACGTTCAACACGACATGGGGACGTTCGGCTTCGATGAGCCCATCAAAGGACGGTGATGCTGATTTCGTGAACCACTTCATAGACTTCTCTCCTTTATTTTTTTAGAATCCACTATTATTATCGACAGATTAAATTAACATTTAAATGGAAAACCATGTATGAATCAAAAAAATCTTAGTCTTCTTTTATACGTTGGTCTATTCCGAAAAAGAAGCTGTTTTTTTCGATTGTTGCAATCATATTTTATAATGTGCTGTCACCTATATGTCTTCCATTTGATAGACCACTGTCCTGATGATGTGGAACATCGTTGCTTCTTCCAACGTCGATACGGTTCGCACTGACTTGACAAAGCCATACGAAATGTTGAAAGCGAGAACAGCTTCAATCACAGAATTGAAGTTCGCCCGACCATTAATCATATACTTGTAATACTAGGTTTCTCTATCCGGATTCCCGGAAATATAAGAGCTATGCGCGTAAGAAACGTGAGATGAAGCTTTGTCATTCATGAACATCTCAAACTTGAAAGACCAATTTGGGGAGAGGTAGTGCTTATTATGGAAAAAACAAACAGAGGCTTTTCGTCACATTTCCGAGCGGAATCAGACGGTGCCGGTCGGAACATCTCTTGGAGCTCGATTTTTGCCGGTGTGGTATCATTTTTATCTTTATTGATTCTATTCAGCTTGATCGGTTCAGCGATCGGACTCGGTGTCACGGACGTGACGTCAAATAATCCGTTTGATGGGGTCGGCACTGGATTGATCATTTGGGCGATCTTGTCGTTACTCATCTCACTGTTCGTCGCCGGATTCGTTTCCGGTGTCACGTCAGCCCGTGCCGGTCTTGTCCATGGATTCTTGACCTGGTCGACAAGTGTCATTCTCTTGTTCGCTCTCTTGACGTTCACGACAGTCAATACGCTACAGTCCGTCGGCTCTCTGCTCGGAACAGTGGGAGGCGCTGCCGGAAACGGAATCAGCTCCGTCGCTTCGACAGCAACGGACGCTGCCTCAAAAGGATTCGACTCCATTACAAAGAACGTCTCTGAAGTCGATACAAAAGAACTCGATGGCAATGTCGAAGAAATTTTGAAAGACACGGATATTAAAGAATTGCAACCGAACTACTTGCAAGGACAGCTTGATGCCGTTAAGGACGATGTGACGGAAGCCGGAAAAGAAGCGATCACGAAACCGGAAAACTTCGATAAAATCGTTCAAGATCTCGGGGATTCGTTAACTGCCCGTGCTGAAAAAATCGAAAAATCGGTTGATGAGGAAAAAATCGCAGACGCAGTCTCGAAAAATACTGACCTTACAGGGGCTGAAGCAGACGAAGCGACGCAAAATATCGTCGATGGTCTTAATACAGCAACAAAAGAAACAACACAACAAATCAACAACGCAAAACAAACGCTTGATGAGACTTCAGCTGACTTGAAGAAAACGGTTCAGGATGTCCGTCAGCAAACGGAACAAGCGACACAAACAGCATCAAAAGTGTCGATCTGGGCGTTCGTCGGACTCCTTCTGACACTGATCTTCACATCATTCGCCGGCATCGTCGGCTCACGTGTCGCAACGCGCGGTCGTGTCATGAACAAATAATGATTCCTTTTAAACTGATTTCGCCATCGCGGAGTCAGTTTTTTTTGCGTTGTAAGACGAAGCGGTTGACTTCAATCAAAAATCCCTGTTACAGTTTTACCTAACGAACGTTAGGAAGGTGATTCTGCTGAAAGCACAACAAATCCTACAGACGAGCATCCATCATTTCGCGGCACATGGCTATGAGGGTGCCTCACTGCAAGAGATTGCGACAGAGGTCGGCATCAAAAAACCGTCGATTTATGCGCACTATAAAGGCAAGGACGATCTCTTCCTGCAGGCGACGACCTATGCCTTGCAGGAACAAAAGCGTCGATTCGCCACGTACTTCACGAAAACCCGGCATCACCCGCTTGAGCAGTCGTTGCATGGTTTCTTCGACTGGTTCATCTCGGAGCAGCAAGACGATCTAATGCGGTTCATCCTCCGTGCTGCCTATTTCCCACCGGAGAAACTCGAACAAGAGATGACCGAACGGTTTAACCCGTTCTTCGACGCGCTTCACGGTTTATTGACTCGTTTACTGCGCGAACGGGACCGGACGGAACGGATTCTCTATTCCACGGATTACAAAAGTGCCGCTCTCGCTTATCTGACTGTCGCGGAAGGCACGTTGACGGAACTCGTCTATAACGGCGTCGAAGCGTTTCACGCTCGACAGAAAGCCGTTTGGCCGATCGTTTGGCGCGGTATGTCGAAATTCAACTGAGGTGACCTATGCAAAACAATACTTTGATTCTGAGTACATTATTGCTCAACTTATTCATCGCCTTTTTAGGCATCGGTCTCGTCATTCCTGTCACCCCGACAATCATGAATGAGTTAAGCATCTCTGGAGCGACGGTCGGATACATGGTATCCGCCTTCGCGTTTGCACAATTGATTCTGTCGCCGCTTGCCGGACGCGCTGTCGATCAGTACGGACGCAAACCGATGATCATCATCGGTCTGTTCATCTTCAGCATGTCGGAGCTGTTGTTTGGTCTCGGTCAAAACGTTGAAGTGCTCTTTGCTTCTCGGATTCTCGGCGGCGTCAGTGCGGCCTTCATCATGCCTGCCGTCACGGCCTTCATTGCCGATATTACGACGAATGAGACCCGTCCGAAAGCACTCGGATATATGTCTGCTGCCATCTCGACCGGTTTCATCATCGGACCCGGGATCGGTGGATTTCTCGCTGACCTCGGCTCGCGGACGCCGTTCTTTTTCGCTGCTGCCTTCGGTCTGACGGCGATGGTATTGTCCGTCTTTACACTCAAAGAGCCAAAACGGCATTATGAGGCGACGACCGTCAAACAACAGACCGGTTTCCGGAAAGTGTTCAGCCCACTCTATTTCATCGCGTTTCTTGTCCTGTTGATCGCGTCGTTCGGTCTCGCCTCGTTCGAATCCCTGTTCGCGCTGTTCGTCGACCGCAAGTTCGGCTTCACGGCGAAGGACATCGCCCTTGCGATTTCGCTCGGAGCGATCGTCGGTGTCATCGTCCAGGTCGGATTGTTCGACCGGTTGACACGCTGGTTCGGTGAGATCCGCTTGATCCGCTATAGCTTGATCGGTTCGACGCTCCTCGTCGTCTTGATGACGTTCGTGACGAACTACCTCTCGATCATTCTCGTGACGATGGTCGTGTTCGTCGGGTTCGACCTGATGCGCCCTGCCGTTACGACCTATCTCTCGAAGATCGCCGGGGATGAACAAGGATTCGTCGGTGGAATGAACTCGATGTTTACGAGCATCGGGAACATTCTCGGACCAATCGTTGGCGGATTATTGTTCGACGTCAATTTGAACTATCCGTTTTATTTCGCGACAGTGATGCTCGCGGTCGGTATTTTACTGACGTACTTCTGGCGCGCCCTACGCACGGAAGCAACCGAAGCGGATCAATTGTCTTCTTAACTCAACAGCCCCGTTTCCATCACTGGAAGCGGGGCTGTTTGTTATGTCAACAAGAGTTCGTGTAATCGATCTGGAGATGGAACAATGTAGGTCGCAACCGTCTCACTCGGTTGATCGCTGATGAGACACGTTGCAATGCCAGCGTGATATCCGGCTAAGACGTCAAGTTCCCGGTCGCCAATCATGATCGTTTCAGATAGTTGCAACTGATGCTGTTCGATCAGGTACTGAACGGCTTCTGGATTCGGTTTCCGGGCGAAGCCTTGTTCAGCCGTCAGAACATCTTGAAAATAATGTGTCAGCTGATGCTTGTTAAGTAAAGCGTGAATCGACTGCCCCCGGTGGGTGACGATATGGTGGGTCGCACCTCTCTCCGACAGCGTCTCTAACAGTTTCTGAATTCCCGGAAATGGATACGAGCGGTCGAACTCGATCGTTGTTTTCTGTTGTTTGTATGTCGTGATGAATTCGTCCGTTACGCCAAATGCCGCATACGTCGTTTGAGCGGAAATCGCCATCAGCCGAGCGACTCGTTCTCGCTCAACCAGTCGCCCCTCACGTTCGAGCAATTCCACGAATAGATCGATCAATACAGGATATGTATCAAACAACGTACCATCAAAATCCCAAATGAAATGTTTCAACATCTGCCTTTTCCTCTCCCGTGCGCTTTACTCCGACATAAACGGCTTGCCCATCCATCTCGACTTTCCAGTTGCTATGATCAAGACCTTCTCCGGAAATCCGGATTCCGACTTGCCCGGGTCGTCCCACCTCGTGTCCTTGTTCGATGATGATCGTTGTTTCAGTTTCAAGTGACTGAATGAATTTTCGGTAATAGACACCCATCACCCCACTTGCTGTTCCCGTGACCGGATCTTCGATACTGCCTGCCCCCGTCGCTGAAAAATGGCGTCCGTGTAAAATCGCCTTTGAATCATATGTCTCTAAACAGATCGGGTGAATCGATGCTTTGGGATGATCTGAAAGAACGGCTGCGAAACGCGCATTATCAGGTATCATCTGCTTAAAGTCTTCCAGACGTCGAATCGGCAACACAAGAGTCCAGTTGCCAGTACTGCCATAGACGACCGGAAATCTTTGATCGAGATGTTGCATGCCTAGACCAATCGATGCTAAGACTCGATCGATGTTACCTTCGAAAGGTTGGATCTCAGGTCGCCCTTGTTGCAAACGAAACATCCCGTTTGCTAATCGTGACGCTGGTAAGATTCCTGATTTCGTTTCGACTTGTAGCGTTATCGGTAAACGTTCGGTTGTCTCTAAAGCAGTCAGTGCAGCAATCGTGCCGTGTCCGCATAAGTTCATCTCTCGTTCCGGTGCAAAGTAACGCATGCGATAGTCTACCTGATCGGACGACAGGACAAACGTCGTCTCTGTGAATCCATTCGTCCGCGCAATCCGCTGCATCTCTTGCTCCGACAATTGATCAGCGCGTAAGACGACTCCTGCCGGATTACCTGCTCCAGGTGTCGTTGTGAACACATCATAATGTAGCGTCTCGATCATGTTTCTTCTCCTCTCTTTTCTAAATAGCGTTCAACGGATCGTAAGGCACCCTCTAGATGCCCACCATGACTGGCATCCGCCTCTGTTCCAATCAGGGAAATCGCTGCGTGTTCCGCTCCGAAATCAATCGTATGATAGTCAGGGAAAGCGACTAGTGGAGTAGCATCCGCGCGTGTCGCTGTCCACACGTCGGTCGACCAATCTTTATACAACCAACCAATTGGTTGAAGCGCTTGTTCACCGAACAAACGAGTAAACTGTTCAAGGACAGCTTCTTTGATTTCACTCTCTGTCAGTGTTTGTCGTTCGCTCGCCGCCGTACGGAAAAAACCGAACAATGCTCCAAGTCCGTCTTGTGGAGAAGCGTCATGGATCTCTTGCAACATCCCGTTCCAGCTGATCGCTTGACCGGACCAGCCCGATTCCCGCCAAAACGGTTGATCGTACAGAACTAGACATTTGGCTTGTTGCGCCATCCAGGTCGGTACTGCTTCGAGTTCCGCGAGGACTGCTTCAGGTAAGGCAGGTGTGAATGTCAGTTTCGCCGCTAGACGCGGGGGAAGTGCAAGCACAATCTCGTCGTACGGCTGACTCCTCTTTTCGAATCTGATGACGCTCCGATCCGTCGCATCGATCTGACTGATGGGAGACTTGAGTTGAATCGTTCCCGGTTTGAGTTGTGCAGCGAGTGCTGTCGCAACAGAACGAATTCCGTCACGGAGACGCAACGCCGTCGGTTGACTTGCGACTACATGTGACTCAATCGGTTTCTCCGCCCGTTCGAGTCGGAGAGTTCCGGTCGAATACTGTTCTATTGTCGGTAAATCCAACCGATCGATCAAATCGACCATCAGCGGTTCACTATCCGGCCAAAACCAAGTTGGTCCAAGATCAAAAGCGTACGTTTGTCCTGCTAGGTCGAAATCAACTGTCTCGATTCGTCCACCAATTCGGTCACGTGCTTCATAGATCGTCACGTTGTGTCCAAGCTCCTGCAGGCGCGTCGCGAGATACAGCCCACTGATTCCCGCCCCAATGATGGCAATGTGCATCACTTTTCATCCTCTCTAGCTGTTCTTCTTATTTCAGTATACTGGAACACGCGAAAAAACAAGGACGAGACGTCCTTGCCTTAGGATGATTGCATTTGCTGCCAGTCGTCTTCTTCATAAATGGATTGAACCCATTCGACCGGTACATACAAGGATCGGGCAATCGCTTCGTCTGTCTTGCCCAGTTTTCGCAACAAATGGACAATCCGAATCCTTCGTTCAAGCTCACGGTCATCCGGTATCAGTTCAGGCATCATCTTCTCTTCTCCTCTCCACTGAATCGGCGATGGTGTTTTCAAGAGAATACCCGATAATTGTCTGAATATTCCGTTTGATGTGTAGATGCAAGGATTTTTGATAAAGTTCCGAGAAAGATAACAGAGAGGGATTCGACTCTTTTTGTAGAATTCAAGTAAATAGACGCAAAATAACAAACTCACGCGTCAAATCGAACAAGACAGGAGTATCTGTATGATTCAACGTAAATCACTATTTCGTCTGTCGATCGGCTTACTGCTGATTGGTGTCTTTGGCGGTATCCTTTTAGATGCTATGAATTACTTTCCGCATGCGACAGCTTATTTATTGAGCATTCCGATTGCTTCAAATGACACGGAGTTTTTAATAGGATGGATTTTATCTGGCGTAACGATCACCGGACTGGTCACGCTTTTCTTATCTTTACGTCATCACCAAGTCGTTACGACGTTCTCATGTCTCTTAGCAGTCATTGTAACGCCGTACCTCCTGTGATTATTAAGGGAGGACTTCTCTCTTTTATACGATGAGTCACAATCGATCATGTACGGCTTCACCACTGAATCGAAACGATTCGGTGGTTTTTCATACTGAATAAGTAAAGTTGACTTTACAAAATGTAAATCAGACTTTACAATGTAAACAACTGGAAAGGAGGTCGTCAGATGAAGCTGACGAACCATGTCCGCTTGTATCGTCAACAGCATAAGTGGACGCAGGAGCAGTTCGCTGAACGGATCGGCGTGACGCGCCAGACTGTCATCTCGCTTGAAAAAGGAAGTTATACGCCGTCGCTCTTACTCGCGATGCAGATTGCCCGTGTATTTGATCGTCCGATCGAAGAACTATTTCAATTAGAGGAGGAATCCCGATGAAACGCGTTATCACTCAATCTTTATTAAACTGTTGTCTCTACTTTTTAGCCGCTTATCTCATCAGTGCCATTCATGCGAATCTGCAGTTATTTCGAGATGACCCGGTATCTGGTACAGGATTGTCGCTTGAATTAAACCTAATCGGCGTCCTTCCTGTCCTTGTGATTGCGATTCTCCTCTCGATCGTCAGTTACTTCTTACGGGAAGATCGTTCGCGCTCGTTTGCAACAGCAGAGTTTTCTGACTCAGACGAACGCGAGGCACTCATTACCGGGAAAGCGACGCGTGCTGCGTATGTCGCCTTTTTAATCAGCCTCCCCGTCCTAATGATCGCCTTTTTGTTCGAGCAACCATTACTTCAACTGTACCCTGCATTTCCGTTTTATGCGATTGCTCTTGTCTTATCAATCGGAACACTCACATATATGTCGGCTTGGATCGTACACGTCCGGCGTTAAAGTCGCTTGACGAAGAAATATTGTGTTTGTCCAATCGATGGATGATCGGTCAGACGCCCATACTCTTCATAACCATGCTGGCGGTAAAAGTCTGGTGCTTGAAAATCAAACGTATCCAAAAGGATTTTCGTACACGCCGCTCCCTTCGCATATGCTTCGATTGCTTGTAGCAGGCTGGTTCCGACACCTGCCTGTCGTGCTGTATTGCTCACCCAAAGAAACTGGACATGAATATGTTGCCAACCGTAAGAAGCGGTAATGCCTCCGATGCAATCGCCCGTCTCATTATAAGCTGTAAAACAAAGTTCACCGGATTGTTCATATAAGGCTTCAGGGACATACTGCCGATTATAGGCAATCAATTGCTCGCGGACGAACGTCCCGTCCTCTTTTGTTCCTAAGCGAATCTTCAAACTGTTCCCCTCCTTAAATTTACAAATGATACCATTCCTGCCATAATGATAGCATATTCCAATTCGAACGGAGGATTACACATGCAGACGATGCACCACTCGTTTGATACACAACGTTATCAGATTCGTCCGGCACGGCTGAGTGACGCTGAGGCACTCGCTGAACTCCGCCAAGTACTCGACGCGGAAACGGAATACTTTGACCGGATGCCCGGTGAGGACGTGATGACAGCGACTGATTTCGCGGACCAACTCCGTGCATCATCCATTCCCGACCGCATCCTCGTCGTCGAATGCGAAGGACGACTGGTCGCCTACGCCCGATGTCGCGGATTTCATTTAAAGCGTTTTGCGCATAAGGCATCATTCGGACTCGGTGTGCTGCAGTCCGAATGGGGACAAGGGATCGGTACCCAACTCTTGAAACGGGTGATCACGTGGGCAAATGCACAATCTCTTAAAAAAATTCAGCTCGAGGTCGTCGAAACGAATCTCAGTGCCATCCGGCTCTATCAGCGGCATGGGTTTCAGGAAGAAGGACGACTACGTCATGACCGGTTATTATCGGACGGTTGTTATTACGATACCGTCCTGATGGGACTCGAGCTATGAGCCGTTCGGTTTCAATCGCGACCTATAACATTTGGCATCATCCGCACAAACGACAAGAACGGTTCAATGCATTGTGCGCGGAAATCAAGCAACACCAACCAGACATTCTCCTGCTACAAGAAGTCATGTCAACGTTTCAGCCGGACGAACCGTTCGTCTCGATCGCCGAGCATTTGGCGCAATCAACCGGATACCCTTATTGGATGATGGATCCTTACATGGATTCACTAGACGAAGGACTTGCCATTTTGACGAAGCTGCCGTTCGAGCGGACGGATTCAAGCGCGGTTGCGACAAGAAACATTAACCACCACTGTGCGATTCGGATCCCGTTTACGATCGATGATATTCATTTTGCCGTGACGAACATTCATTTCAACTGGCGTGCGTCAGACATCCGGCTCGATCAACTGCAATTCGTCAATGCATGGATCGCCTCCCAGTCAAATGACGAAACGATCGAGTTCTTAGGCGGTGACTTCAATGACGGTCCAGGCTCTTTGCTACATCAAGCGGCACTACAGGACTGGGTCGACCTTGCGGACAGCTTTGCTGCCCGGACGGGACAAACCGCCGCTACTACACTTGATCCGGTCACGAATCCTTACCTAAAGAAGAATGACGGCGTCACGATACCCGTCCGCTATGACTGGCTCCTGTGTCAGCGATCCCCTTCACCGGTGACGTTGCAACAGGTCCGACTCATCGGAAACCACCGCCTGCCACATCACCTTTTACCGAGTGATCATTACGGGGTGTTCGCGCAATTGAGACTCCACTAAAACAACAGGTCGATGCTCTTTCAAGCGCCGACCTGTTGTTTATTTTTTATATTCTTTTTCGATTTCGTCCGTAAAGTCGATTTCGATTTCTAAAGGAGAAGCATCCTGAATCGCAAAAACTCGCTCCACTTCGGCAATGACTTCTTCTTCAGGCGTATTACCATCCACGTTCAAGTTCTTGAACTTCGGATCGAGCTCCGCCATCGCTGCATCGCCTTGTTTCGCTCCCCCTTTATAGCGATATTCAGCTTCCGTCTTCCCATCGTCCCAGTCATAGCTGATGTCGATTGCATCCCGTTCTCCGTCAACGTCCGCTTCGATTGAAAAATGCGTAAATCCGTAATCCGTCTTAGCGTTTTTCGTGACCGTCTCCTTGTCTGCCATCGCATCATCGGACGTATTCGCATTCGTCGACCCTTCCTCGACCTTGTCCGTCACCGTCTCATCGTTACCGCATCCAACCACCATCAAACTCATCGCGAATAACGAGGCTACCCCATATCCTGTCATCCGGCGTTTCCTCATTCCATTACATTCCCTTCTGCTGGAATCGGATGCGCTTTTAAAAGGCGAGCGAGATGCAACAGATTGGCAGCTAAAAACTGGGCATGCCGTTTCGTAAAGTCATTGTCCCGTCCCGCTTCAATGTAGGACGGTCCCGGTCCTGCTTCACCGACCCAGTAGGCATCGACGTTCGGTGGAATCGTGAACCCGATATGCGATAGCCCATATAAGATGGAGGCAGACGCATGCTTTGCGCCATCCTCGTTGCCGGTGACGATGACCCCGCCGACCTTATTATAGTAAATCGCTTGACCACGGTCGTTCGTCAAGCCGCTCCCTCCGTATAACCGCTCAATGACTTGTGTCGCGACGCTACTTTTTTCACCGAGCCACAGCGGTGTCCCGATGACGACGATATCGGCCTGTTTGACTTTTTCGAAAATCGCTGGCCACCCGTCCCCGTCTCCTTCATCGTCCGTCACTCCGAATGCGACTGGATGATCGACGACACGGACGATTTCCGATTCGACGTCTTCTTGCTCCCAGTACGCGATTACGTCGTGGATTAATGCCTCCGTGTTCGATGGTTCTTGTGATGCTTTTAATGTGCAGTTCAAAAATAAGGCATGCATCATGATTTCATCCTCCCCGCATAAATTAGACTATCGGATCCATCCTTAGTCCTTTCCTGAATCTATTCATCATTAAACAAAAAAGCCTCCGCTTTCGCGAAGACTTTCCTCATTATAGACACGATTTGATGTGTTGATAGTTTTGATTGCCGCCGGACAAATTACAGACGTCCGTGAATCCGAGATTCTTTAAGACGTTCTGCGCCGCGTTTCCGGTGACGCCTTTATTACAGTAGACAATTGTCGGCAGTTTCGGATCAAGCTCCTGCGCCCGGAGACGGAGTTCACCGAGTGGGATATGGATTGCACCGTCGACATGACTCTTCTCGAACTGGGCACGTGAGCGTGTATCGATCACTTGGAAGACCTTCCCGGCAGCAACCTCTTCCATTAAGTCATTCGGTGTCTTCAGGCGGGCAGCCTGTTTGATCGCATTATCGAGTGCCATTCCGGTATACAGCACCGGATCCTTCGTCGTCGAGAACGGCGGCGCGTAGGCTAAATCAAGATGGAACAAATCTTCCGCTTTTGCTTTGAAGCTGATCGCGGTCGCAAGGACATCGATCCGTTTATCGACCCCTTGCGGTCCGACGATTTGCGCACCGAGGACGCGTCCATCGTTCCGGTCAGCAATCGCCTTGATGACCATGTCCTTCCCGCCGAGATATTCCGGGCGATCCGGCTTGATGTTATGCAACACTTCGATCTCATACCCGGCGTCCCGTGCTTCTTTTTCCGACAATCCCGTCTGGGCGACCGTCAGATCGAACGCTTTGAAGATGCCCGTTCCGAGAATCCCACGATGTTCGATCGCTTCACCGGTAATGACCATTCCGGCAATCCGTCCCATCTTGTTCGCCGTCGAACCGAGCGGCCGGTAGAGGGGGTGACCGGTGATGACAGAGAAGCTCTCCGCGACGTCGCCGACCGCATACACGTCCGGGAGATTCGTCTGCATCTTTTGGTTGACGGCAATCGCCCCGGTCTGCCCGATCGTCACACCGATCGCCTGTGCGAGTTGCGTATTCGGTTTGACACCGACAGACAGGATGACGAGATCCGTCTCGATTGTCTCACCACTTGCAAGGGCGACCGTACGAGCCGTCTTTGCTCCTTCAAACGAAGCAACGGACTCACCGAGCCGTAAGATGACACCGTTTGCTTCGAGGTGGTCGCTGACCCGTTTCGCCATATCGACGTCTAGTGGGGGCATGACTTGCGGCAACCGTTCGACAAGCGTCACCTCGATGCCGCGATACGTCAATTGCTCCGCCATCTCGAGCCCGATGAACCCACCACCGACGATGACGGCACGTTTCGGTCCCTGTTCATCGACGTAACGGCGAATCGCGTCGGCATGGCGGATATTGCGGACCGGGAAGACGTTTTCTAGATCAACGCCCGGTAGCGGCGGAATGATACTTGAGGCACCGGTCGCAAAAACGAGCGTATCGTACGTGTCCGTGAATGTCTCGTCCGTATCAAGATGACGGATCGTCGCTGTCTTCGTCTCGTGATCAATCGCTTCGACGTTATGACGCGTCTTGACGTCGATGTTATAACGTTTCTTGAAGAATGCCGCGTCGCGTGGCGTCAATTCGTCAAGCTCAGCGATCTCACCGCCGATAAAATACGGAATCCCACAACCGGAATAGGAGATGTCCTCGTCCCGGTCGTAAATCGTGATCTCTAAGTCTTCGCTGTTCCGGCGTGCCTTTGCCCCGACCGATGTGCCGGCAGCGACCGAGCCGATGATAAGTAGTTTTGTCATAGTAACGTCCTCCTTTTAATAGAGCAGTAAGCTGATGTAAAGACCGAGCAACGCGATCGCGAGCGTCGGAATCGTCAAGACGGTGCCGATCTTGAAGTATTGTCCCCAGCCGATCCGGACCCCTTTCGAACGCAGGACATGCAACCACAGTAATGTCGCAAGGCTACCGATCGGTGTGATCTTTGGACCGAGGTCACTACCGATGACATTCGCGTAGATCAAGGCGTCGCGGATCGCTCCCGTCGTTGCCGTATGCTCGATTGATAACGCATTGATCATGACGGTCGGCATATTGTTCATGACAGAGGACAATAGGGCGGCAAGGAAGCCCATCCCGAACGTCGCCGCTGCGAGATTCGTCGCCATCCACTCAATCAACTCCGCAAGAACTTGCGTCAGTCCCGCATTACGCAGACCGTAGACGACGATATACATCCCGAGTGAGAAGAAGACGATCGCCCACGGGGCACCGGCGAGGACCTTCTTCGTCGCAACGCTTGGTGATTTTTGCGCCAGGAGCAAAAAGAAGACAGCGATAATACCGGCAACGAGACTGACCGGAATGCCGATCGCATCACTCGTGAAGTACCCGATGAGCAACAAACCAAGGACAATCCAAGAAGCACGAAACATCCGCATGTCGCGAATCGCTGAGGTTGGATTCGCCAAGTCTTCGACGGCGTAGACGTTCGGGATCTGCTTTTTGAAATAGAGATACAAGACAAGCAAACTCCCAGCGACCGAGAAGACGTTGACGAAGACCATCCGCGCCGCATATTCCGTAAAACCAATGTGAAAGAAGTCCGCCGAGACGATATTGACGAGGTTCGAGATGACGAACGGCAGACTTGCCGTGTCGGCGATGAAGCCGGAGGCGAAGACATATGCTAAGACGACCGCGTCCGGTAACTTCAAGTGCCGGACCATCGCGAGGACGATCGGTGTCAGAATCAAGGCAGCCCCATCATTCGCGAACAAAGCCGAGACAAGGGCACCGAGTAACGTCATGTAGATGAATAGTTTGAGACCGCCGCCGCGCGCGATGCGAGCCATATGTAACGCGGCCCACTCAAAGAAGCCGATCTCATCTAAGATCAATGAGATGATGATCAAGGCGATGAAGGTGAACGTTGCGTTCCAGATGATCCCCCAGACGGTCGCAACGTCTCCCAGTTCGACGACGCCCGTTAAAAGCGCGACGACCGCCATCCCGATCGCTGAGTACCCGATGCCGAGTCCTTTCGGTTGTTTGATGATTAAAAATAAGGTGATCAGAAAGATTCCGATCGCAAGCCATTGTGATGCTGTCAATTAATTCACTTCATTTCTGTTAGATTTCCGCTACGGTGCAGGAACTGGTTTGCACATCTGCTGTATCGAACTGTGTCAGGAGACGTGCCAGATGACCGTAATAGGGATGTTCCCGGTTCACGCGATAATAGATCCACTGACGATCCCGACGTTCACTGATGATTGATTGTTCCCGCAATCGCTTCAAATGTCGGCTGATGGCAGGTTGTGAAATGGTGTACGCGTCCGTCAAGTCACAGACGCAGTGCTCCCGCACCTGCAGGCGACGCAAGATGTCGAGCCGTACCGGATCACTTAACCCTTTGAGGTATTGACTCATCCTCTCTATCTCGCTATTGATTCGTGGCATGATGATCCCGTCCTTTCTTCATTCAGATTATAATATAACCATTCGGTTATACAACAGAAAAATAAAAATCGACCCCGTATTTATTCGGGATCGATTTTTTCTGCCAGCTCCACGATTACACCTTCTGGTCCCTGCACATAGCAGAGGCGATAATCGCGCTCGTAATCCGCAATGCTTCCAATCGGCTGATAGCCCATATTCGCTAGACGATTGACGAGAACCTCGAGTGCTGTTACCTCAAAACAGACATGACGTAGTCCATTCGCATAGACAGGATGCATTTTCTTAGACGGATCATGCGGCTCCTGAAAGCGAACGAGTTCAAGCCAAACTGCTTCACCTGGGACTCCGAGGGCGACACACTCCGTCTTTGCCCCCTGTAAGTCGAGCAGCTGATCGAGCAGTGTTCCTTCTATTTCCCATCGTCCGCGCACTTCAAGCCCACAATGCGTAAAAAAGCGAACTGCTTCTTCTAAATCCACAACATTTAGACTGATATGATCGGTTCGTTTGATTGTCATCTGTTTCCTCCGATGTTTTCATCAATGGACAGGGCTCTCTCATTTGAATTCATGTTGTAATTCATATGCCCATTCTTCGTTTTTTATGATAAAACTGGACAGAGTAATCCGGTCCCCATCCATATCTAGAAAATAAGTTACGTTCGGTTCGTTCTCAAATTCGACTTCGATTGAATCTGGATTCGCCGAAGACTCATATGAAAATGTTTGTGTTTTGGTAGTGTAGACTTCATCAGGGAATTGACGTGCCAGTTCCATCTTCAGCAACTTCTCATTTTCAGCAATCTGTTGATTGACAAGTGTCGGTCGAATGTACCAAAAGGAACTGCACCCGATTGCCACCAAACCTAACAAAATCAAGCCATACCGCTTCCAGCGTTTCGAAAGAACCATCACACCGCATCCCAGTATGAGCAATAGAAAAACAATCGACATGCCTTCGATTATGAAATTTGGTACCATCTCATTCCCTCCTTTCGTTCTATCCTCGACTAGAAAACCGTGGTATGATCAATTTCTATGACAAAAAATAGGAGGTCTATGATGCAAAAAATCATCTTGATTGGTTCTGGTGGGTCCGGTAAATCGACACTGGCCCGCGAGATGGGCGAAAAACTCGGCTATCCGGTCGACCACCTGGATACATTACTCTGGCGTCCGAACTGGGAGGCTGTGCCACGTGAGGAGCAACGCCAGATTCAACAAACGCTCACGGCGCGGGATACGTGGATCATCGACGGGAACTATGGCGGGACGCTTGATATACGGATCGAAGCAGCCGATACAATCATCTTTCTCGATCTCCCGCGGACGCTGTGTCTCTACCGGGCACTCAAGCGGACGTGGCGCTATCGCAAGACCGGTCGACCGGATATGGCGGCAGGCTGTCCTGAGAAACTATCGTTCGATTTTCTGAAATGGATCTGGCGTTTTCCGGTCGACAAACGACCGGGTATCCTTTCAACACTTGAAACGATGTCCGATAAACAGACCGTTCATCTGACATCCCGACGCAGCGTCAAACAGTTTCTTCAATCCTTGCCGGAGGCGTGACGACATCCGTTCGTAAGCGCCCGTACATCCGCGCATCATGCGATTGTTCATCTTGATAGAGATATCCGCGTAACACGCCTTCATATGTAAACCCAAGTTTTTCAAGTAAGCGGTATGACGCCTCATTCTCAAGAAACGTCACGGCACCGAGACGAAATAGACCAAGCTCTTCGAACGAAAACCGGATGACTTCCTGAACCGCTTCCGACCCATATCCTTGCCGCCAAAAATCAGGATGCAGTTCAAATCCGAGCTCTGCCTTTTTGGCATACGGACTCCAGTTATTCAGTCCGACCGTTCCGATGAAGCGTCCTGTAGCGCGGTCCACCATGCCCCAGCGGATACCACGGCGTGCTGCAAATGTCTGGTCAAACGAGCCAATGATTTGTTCTGCCTCTTCGATCGATGCCAGCGGATCAATCCCATAAAACCGCGTCACACGCAAATCGGATAATACTTCGAATAATGCCTCGGTATGTTCCTCCGTGACACGGACTAACTTCAATCGTTTTGTAGCTAAAGGTTGAAACGCCATCTTTATTCCTCCTTCATTGGTTGTCTTGCTTTACATACGACACGTGCCTTCACATCCCTTCTCATTTCCACTCGTTTCCATAAAAAAAGCGACCACAAGAAATAATCCTGTGGTCGTTGCATCAAACAGTGAATCTGCCTGTGACTTGTTTTAAATCTTCCGCCATCGTCGCAAGCGACTGGGACGCCGATGCGATTTCTTCCATCGAAGCCATCTGCTCCTCGGTCGAAGCGGAAATGTTTTGTGTTCCGGCAGCCGTTCCTTCCGTCACCGCCTGGATCGTCCGCATGACCGAAGCAATCTGTTCGCTTGCCGCTGCCATCTCCTGAACGGCACCGGACACTTCCTCGACGTGTCCGGTCACGTCGGTGATCGCTGTCTCGATATCGGAGAACGATGCGCCCGCCTGATCAGCGACGGCAATTCCGTTCGTCATCTCAGTCGAGACTTTCTCCATCGAGACGACTGATGCTTCCGTCTCCTGCTGGATGACACGGATCAAGTTTTCGATCTGTTTTGCCGAGACCGCCGATTGTTCCGCAAGCGTCTTGACTTCCGCTGCAACAACAGCAAACCCGCGTCCCTGTTCGCCGGCGCGTGCCGCCTCGATTGCTGCGTTTAGCGCAAGCAGATTCGTCTGGGCAGCGACACCTTTGATTGAATCGGTAATCTGACCGATTTCCTGTGACCGGTTTCCGAGACCATCGATGACCTGGCTGAGACGCGTGAAATCTTCCTGAATCCGTCCCATCTGTGTTCCGAGTGTGCCGACGACCTGACCACCTTTAGAGACCTTGTCCATCGCCTCAGCCGTCCGTTCCGTCATCTGTTGCGCATTACCGGCAACATGGCGGACCGATGTCGTCAACTCTTCAATTGTCCGTGAAGCATCCGACACCTGGTGCAGCTGTTGGCTCGCACCGCTTGCCATCTCTTCCATTGTCACGGCGACCATCTCGGTTGCTTTCGTCGTCGATTCCGCATTGACGCTCAGCTCATCTGATGCAACGGCAACGCGGTCTGCCGTTCCCGTCAATTCAAGTACGACTTGTTGCTGTGACGCAATCATCTCATTGAACGATGCCGTCAATTGACCGAGTTCGTCTTTTGAGTCGTAATCGCCCCGAATCGTTAAGTCTCCGCCGCCTGATTGATCCATCCAACCTTGAAGCTGTCGGATCGGGTGCGTGATGAGACGCGTAATGTATAAAGCGAGTCCCGCAAACAAGAGGACTGCAAGTAAAAAGATACCGAGCATTAAGTAAAAGGCGGTTTGTTTTTCCGCTTGATTTTGAGCGTCCAGCTCCTTCGCCTGTTTCGTCATCGACGCCATCAGCCGTTTTGCCGAGCTTGCGACATTATCCCGCACCTGCTCGAGTCCATCCGAGTAAGCGGTATACGCTTCCTCCGTCTCGTTGCGTGTCGCCGCATCCTGGACGATCGTCATCGAATTATCGTATGCGAGGACATTATCCTTGAGATCCTCGAGTTGTTTCTTCGATTGTGCCGTGAATTGCCCTGACTTCTCGACTTTTGTGACCGACGACCGGATTTGCGCCTGGCGGGTGTCGATCTCCGCCTGTAGCTGCGTGACCCGTGCATCGTCCTTCGTCAAGATCATCTCGACCAAAAAGGAATCAAGAGCCCGGGTATCGATCCGGATTTGTGCCACTTCCTGGATCGGCATCAGATTTTCCTGATACATCGCGCGTGAAGCATTTGACATCTGATTCAAGAAATACAGCGCAGCTCCTGCAATCAACAACATCGCAATGACCGCTGTCGCAATCAGCGCTTGAATCTTTCGTCTGACTGACATGTGTTTCATTCTATCCCCTCCCGTTTTGTTATCGGTGTAAGAATGAAAAAGTTGATTGATTTTTCAATATTCCTTGATTTTGATGTGCCCGGTCAAGGACCTGTCGTACGACTTTCTGCCACTTGTTCGATATAATCAGCATACAGTAGCAGAAGAAAGGGTGGATCACATGCAACGAGTAGCCAATGAGATCACTCAGTTCCGCGGCAGTCACTATGACTTCGGCCGCGAACAAGGCCGTTACGTCAAACGAAATCAGTTGCTCCATAACCGGGAGGACAACTGGAAAATCCGGGTTCCGCGTTTTCAGGTCGACCCGGCCGAGACGAAGGAGATGTTTCTCCGATATGCCCCGTATATGTGGGATGAATTACTCGGACTCCAGGATGAGCTTGAACTGTCGTTAGCGGATACGTTACTCCATTTCGGACATTACCGCGTCGAAGGACCGAAAAGCGGCTGTTCGATCATGACCGGGGATAATTTCCTCGTCCGTAACTACGATTATCATCCGATGACGTACGATGGACGCTTCTCTGTCTTTCAGCCAAACGATGGCGGATCGGCGATCATCGGTCCGGCATCACGTGTGACGGGACGGATGGACGGGATGAACGAACATGGTCTTGCGATGGGCTATAACTTCATCAACCGTCGCCGTCCGGGCGACGGATTCGTCAGTTTCATGATCGGACGCATCATTCTCGAGATGTGTACGTCGGTCGAGGATGCGATTTCACTCGTCAAGGAAATTCCGCATCGCGGGTCGTTCACTTACGTCGTTCACGATAAATCGGCGCGTTCATTCGTCATCGAGGCGACGGCGCGCGATGTACAGGTGCGCGAGACAAACATGTGCACCAATCACTTCGATTTGCTCCAACACGAGAACCGGTACCATCTCGATGATTCCAAACGCCGGATGATGGAGCTGAAGACCCATCAACACATGATTCAGGATGCGGAGTCCGCTTTCCGGTTACTCAACGATACCGATAAAGGGGTCTTCGCTGATCTTTACGCTCAGTGGGCAGGAACGATCCATACGTCTGCCTATTTCCCGGAGGAGTTAAAGGTCTGGTTCGCACTCGGTGGTGACCAGGAACCGGTCACGTTCGACTTTGCCGACTGGCTTGCTGGCAATGATTTCGCAGCAAACGAAATCACGGGAGAACTTGAGACGAACATCCAGTTCGCGAATACCTTACAGACATGGCGTTAAACGAAAGAGGCTGACTCAAAAAAGAATGACGCGTCTTTTCACGCCCTTTCCTCAGGCGAGACACAAGCCAGTTTTCCCGCTTCATTTAAGCAGGAAAGCGGGTCTTGTTTGTCTCTGACAGCGCAAAGATGCGCTTTTTCCTGTAGGAGTGGCGTGTGACGCGTCATTGTTTTTATTATGAGATCAGGCAATCAGATCATCATTCTGCCACCCTTATCTTTGTAGAGACCGACTTTTGTGTCAGCCCCTTTTTAATGGCTGTCATCGAGACGTTTCGACATATAGTAATCCGTCTTCTCATACCCAAGCGAGTCATAGACATGAATCGCCCGTTCGTTATGCGCGAAGACGTGTAACGAAATCTTTTTGACGTTCATCCGTTTTACCATCACTTCAAGCAAGCGTAACGCTTCTTTCCCGTAGCCTTGGTTCTGTTTATCGGACGTAATCCTGATATCGAAGATGAAGGCGGAACGTCCGCGTGACTCCTCTGTCACATGAATCCAAACCATCCCGATATCATGCCCTGTCTCATCACGAAACGCAAACAAATAATGATCCTTCGTTTTCAGACCATTTGGTAACAGTGCCGCGAACTCTGCTGTTGCTTTCTCAAGCGCCTCGTTTTCCGCCCACGTGCCGGCTCGACACTTCTCTTTCGCATACTCCTCAATCGCGACCGGTAAATAAGCGTCATACGTCGCTTGATTCATTTGCTCGATGCGCATGTCGTCACCTCCTGCGTTTTTGCTGACCAGTCCCGACGTAACATCGCATAGACGGCGACATCATGATAGACACCGTACAATTTCTCAGTGTCCCGCAAGACACCCTCTTCCGTGAACCCAAGCCGCTCTGGAATGCGTCTACTCCGCATGTTCCGCGTCGCACACTCGATGACGACCCGGTTAAGATCGAGTATCTCGAAGCAATAATTCGTCACGTACCGGACGACGTC
Source organism: Exiguobacterium sp. TDN 0502 (assembly GCF_050846835.1). NCBI lineage: Bacteria > Bacillati > Bacillota > Bacilli > Caryophanales > Exiguobacterium > Exiguobacterium sp. TDN 0502. Next base: position 164,023 of record NZ_JBOZGJ010000005.1, read on the forward strand.
AGTCATGATGCCTTTTTTAAGACCATTCCCCGCTAAATAATAGCCGATTGATGTCATTTCGAGACTTCGATTGATTTCGTGTAAGGAAAGCGTTCCGACGAGTTCATTTTCTAAATAGACGCCACACGTAAAACCGTTCCCGTTTGCGAACTGTTCTAGCCAGGCAGGAATGATCGATTCCCGATATGTAGTCGCATCTGTCGCGCCGTCGACCCAGCCGAGCCACTCGCGTAGATGCTCGCGGTTGGCATCGACGAGTGCAAATAATGCCTCTGCATGATGCCGCTCAATCAAGCGTAGTGAAACTTTCTCTGAAACCTGTAAAGTGAACATGACATCTCCCCTTTCTAGTATCTGTTGTTTGACGTCACGTCGTCGTTTCCCTGCTTGACGTCACCTTCCATTCCATTCGTCTTGAGCGGACGTCCATACCGAGCGCTTCGTAAAAGGCGATCGCTTTCTGATTGTCATCATCGACACCGAGCTCGATCCGGTCACATCCGACCGTTTGCGCATGTGCGTAAGCAGCTTGCATCAATCGTTTGCCGACGCCTTGCTTTTGATGTGTATCGGCGACGACGAGACTGATGACGCGTAAGTAATGCTTATCAAAGACGAAGTCACTCCCTTCGACGATGTCCTCTTTTAAGACGATCACACCGGCAAGCCCTTCATGCTCTGCGACGAGCAGGGCGAAATCCGGTCGCTCGAGTTGTGACAGGAATACGTCTTCTGGTACCGGCATCTGTTGCGGACGGTAATGATCAGGGCGTAAGGCGACATGTTGATCGTGAATTTGCTGAAACAGCGGAATCAAAACCTCGAAATCGTCAGGACGGGCAGGACGGATATTCATTGTTGAATCGCTCCTTTTTTCGTTTTGTAGTATATTAACATATTATTCCAAAGCGTGAAAAGGTTTCAACAAAATAAAACGGCATCCCGCTTCACCGGGATGCCGCCTGTTAGGTATCGCTTTAGATCGCTTGTGTGAAGTCCTGTGCCGTCTCCGTCAATGCAGACGCCGCACTCTGGACGTCATGGAACCGTTCGACTGTTTCCGCGACGACGGTGACGCTTGCTTGCGCATCCGTCGATGCCTGTGTCATCGCGCGGGCAATTCGGTTGAGTTCATCGTTCATCCGCTGGGTCGTTTGCCGCACGTCGACGACTGCCTGCTCGACCAGTTTCGAGAGATTGCGGACTTCCGTCGCGACGACGTTGAACCCTTTGCCGTGGTCCCCTGCCCGCGCCGCCTCGATCGAAGCGTTGAGCGACAACAGGTTCGTCTGCGACGCAATCGCTTTGATTGTTTCCGTGACTTGAGAAATATCCTGTGCCTGCTGTTGCAGACGTTCAATCGTCTGATGATTCTCCCGTGTCGTTGCAGCCATTTGCTCAATCGTTCCCCGCAACGCCTCACTCTCCTGCTCTCCTTGTCTTGAGCGGGTGTTCAAGTCGCTTGCGATCGTATCAAAAGACGTCGCAAACTGTTGAATCGTCTGCTGCCGGTCCGTGATATCCGATGCAATCTTAAGAACACCGACTACTTCCGGTCCGTCATAAATCGGCATGTACGTTGCCTCAAGCCAAATCGACTGACCATGGGCATCGATCCGCTCGATTTTGTCCGCTGCACTGAACCCGCTGAACAGTTTATGCCAAAAAGCCTGATAGTCGTCACTCATCGCAAATTCCGACGTACAGAATAGATGATGGTGCATCCCGATCATCTCTTCCCGTTTATACTTCATCGTTTTGGCAAACAAGCCATTGACGTCGACGACACGACGTTGGCGGTCAAAACGGATCATCGCGACGTTATCCCGTAATGAAACTAGAATATCCTCAGATCCAAGGTCGATCGACATTGGGGTGGTCATAATTGTTGTCTCCTCTCGCCATCTACCTTTTACTGCAGGCTATCCAAGATATTACATGTCGGAATAGTATGAATTGAAGATATATGACTAAAATTTTTTAGGTGTCTTCTAATAATAACCGAAGGAAGCATTTTTTAAACACCATCGCCCCAAATATTCATTTTACTTACTTCTATTTTAAAAGTTGTTTTCCGCTTACGTTCTGCTATACTCAAACCGATACTTATTAAAAAAATTTAATAAGTAAGATTGGAGGCATACATGTGACTGCACTCTTTTCACGCATCCGTCATGCGTTTTTGATCGACCAGCTCGATACGATCCCTGCCGTCCGGAACGTTCTCGATGTCAGTTTTCCGACAGCACGGAAACAGATTGATCAATTACTCACTGCACAGGAAATCGAAGAGACACCATTCGAATTAATCCGCGGCGGCAGACCGGCAAAGCGGTACCGGTACCGGACAGGACATTTTCACGGTCTCGCCATCTATCTCGAGCGGACGTATCTGCACTACCGCCTTCATGACGTCGGCGGAAATGTGACGGCGACTGATCGGGTCGTATTTGATACTCAGGACCATTTTTCAATATTATTGAAAACGGTAACAAGACTTCTAGAGGAGAATCCGCGCATTCAGACAGTGGCGGTTGGTGTCGCCGGTGCCGTCGGTAAAACAGGATCCATCCTGTTCGCCCCGGATTATCCGACGCTAGACCGTCGCCCGTTGCAGCAAGAATTGACGGAACGATTCGCACGACCGGTCGTCGTCGAGAATGACATGAACGCAGCTGTCATCGCTCCGGCTCAGGAAAATGAAACGACCGTCTACCTTTATCTCGGATCGAATGGACCAGGAGCCGGTATCGCCGTATCCGGCCGCGTCGTCCGTGGCGCACATCATTTTGCTGGTGAAATCTCGTTCATCCCGTTTGACGGGAATCAAAACGTCGGTCAAGTCCTTGCAACGGCGGACCCGCACTCGGACGACTGGTACGAGGCATTAAGCCGGATTGTCCTGTCGTTTAGCGTCACCTTAAATCCGGACGTCATTTTGTTCGCAGCGTCAGATGTTACCGATGACGTTTTAGCAACATTGACGAACCGATGTGCCAAGCGATTTCCGCTCGACAAATTGCCTCAGTTGTGCCTAAGCGACTGGGAGAACGATTACCTGGACGGTCTGATGCAACTCGGCATTCAGTCGTTCATTGAACAGATTCCGTTAGGAGGACTACCCCGATGACTCGTTTATTGTTACCTCTGATTTATCTAGCTTTCATCAGTCTCGGACTGCCGGACGCCTTGCTCGGCACAGCGTGGCCTGTGATGCGCCTTGATCTCGATGCACCACTCGATATGGCAGGTTGGCTCTTCATGACGATTGCTGCCGGAACGATCGTCTCGAGTCTATTTAGCGGTCGATTGATTGCGCGTTATTCGACGGGATGGATCACAGCTGCTTCCGCTGGTCTGACGGCACTCGCATTGCTCGGTTTTTTCGTTGCGCCGTCGCTGATTTGGCTCTTTGTCCTCGCAGTTCCGCTCGGGCTCGGAGCCGGCGTCGTGGATTCAGCACTCAATCATTTCGTCGCTACCCACTATCAAGCACATCATATGAACTGGCTCCATTGCTTCTGGGGCATTGGCGCGACGGCCGGTCCGCTTATCATGGCTGGTGTGCTGCTCGACTCTGGATGGCGCTCCGGTTACCTCATCGTTGGTGCGCTACAGCTTGTCCTGATGTTCATCTTGATCGTCAGTTTGCCGCTTTGGAAACGGGCGCCGAAACAGATTTCCGAACAAGTCCAGACTGCTCATACATCGACCGGCAAACCACGCGGACTGATGGCTGCCCTCGCTGCATTTTGCTTGTATTGCGGCGTCGAAGCCGTTGTCGGTCTGTGGGGGAGCAGTTATCTCGTCCAAGCCCGGTCATTTTCGGTGACGTCGGCGGCAACGTGGGTTTCCGTCTATTACGGTAGTATCACGGCGGGACGCTTCATTAGTGGTTTTCTGTCTCTGCGCTGGTCGAATCGTCGTTTGATTCGTGTTGGTCAATGGACGGCACTCGTTGGTGCTGCCTGCTTCATCCTCGCACCCGCAACTTGGATGCCGCTTGGCTTCGTCCTTGTCGGACTTGGTCTCGCGCCGATTTATCCGGCAATGCTTCATGAGACCCCGGTTCGGTTCGGGGAGGCTGCGGCGCAACGTCTGATGGGCGTACAGATGGCATTCGCTTATACCGGCAGTACGTTCATGCCACCCCTGTTCGGTTGGCTCGCGACGACATATTCGCTGTCGCTGTTCCACTGGTTTGCGATTGGACTGATTTTCTTGATGCTGATCGCAACGGAAGGCTTGAACCGGATGTTATTCAAACAACGTTTAGCTAAAGCCTCCTAATGAAGAAAGGATGATTGACACTCCCACGGCTAAAGCCGCAAGCCCACACCGTTGGTGAGGGTGGGATTCTCAAGTGCTTGGCGGACTCAAT